>JBFJJU010000011.1:0-36742 GCA_041612115.1 Perlucidibaca sp. | reverse complement strand
GTGGCTTGTATGTGCGTAGAGCGGGCGTACTTTATGGCCGAGGCCTGCGCAATTTGATTTTGCTATCGCCTGTGCTCACCGGCATTGTGTATCCGTTTGCAGGGCCGGTGGCGGCGATTTTAGTGGTCCGTGGTTTGCAGCGGTTTGATCGCCTGAGCAAGCAAACACGCAGCGTGCACCATCCAGAAACGTAAACACGAAATCAGCACTAGTGAGGGGCTAGCGCGTTAACGCAGGCCCCTCACGCCAGTGTTAGCGAGCAGCTGCAACCACACCATCCAGCACGCGATAAACGTCGGCCTCAACCATATAGCGCGGCACGCTATACATGCCGTGAGCTTCAGTCAGTGCGTCGTGGGCGATGCGTTCGTAATCGCTGCGCTTGATCAAATCACCCTGGTTTTTCAGCGGCAGTCGCGATAGCAATGCATGCACATTGCTGATCAATGCATCTGCAGCAGCGCTATCGTTTTGCTGCGCGGTGGCAAAACCTAAGTCGCGTGCCAATAAAGCATATTTTTTCAGGCAGCTGGGTTTATTAAAGGTCAGTACATGCGGTAACACCATGGCATTGGCGCGGCCATGCGGCACGCTATAGCTAGCTCCGAGCTGATGTGCAATAGCGTGAACATAACCCACTGCCGTGATGTTTAAGCAGATGCCAGCATAATGTGACGCCAACGCCATGGCCTCGCGCGCAGCGAGGTTTTTCGGTTCATTGCAGGCGGTTTCTAGGTGTTTAAAGATCATGCGAACCGCGGTGCTGTTGTAGCCGTCAGTTTCGGCGTTAGCAAAGCCACTAACCCAACCTTCTAGCGCGTGTGTAAGTGCATCGATGCCGGTCTCGGCGGTTACCGACGCAGGCATGCCCTGTGTGATGAGCGGATCAAGCGCCGCGGCTTTGGGCACCATGGCAGGATCTACTAGCAGCGATTTAATGTGAGTGGTGCTATCAGAAATAACCGCAGCAACACTCGCTTCTGAACCAGTACCTGAAGTCGAGGTCACCACAAAGAATGGCAATGATGGTTTGCGACCTTTTAGCACGCCGACTAGTTGTTGTGGGGTTTTGCCTGTTGAGGCGGCGAGAGCAATGACTTTGCCGGCGTCGATAGCCGAGCCACCGCCGACAACCAAAATGGCATTCGCACGTGCGGCTTTGCACGCCGCTAGGCCGGCTTCGACGACTTCAAATGTGGGGTCTGGGCGTACACCAGTGAATAGCGTTGTTTCCACGCCATGGCTCTTTAGTTCGGCAATCAATGGATCGACAGTGCCTAGTTTGGCCAAAACATCATCTGTAATCACCAATACACGTGTGATGCCTTGATCGGCCATGCTGCGACATAGGCGTTGCGCTGAGCCTTCTCCAAGCATAACCAATGGCCTTGGCATGGATAAGACTTTGATAATTGCCCAGAGGGCGCTGAGTTTTGGCAGTGATTTCAGGCGATTGGTAGTGGCGGACATGGCGCAGCGGATCCCTTAGTAAGTTGACTAGGGGGTCACGCTACAATGCCAGTGCGCTTTCGGCAAGCAAAAATTGTCAGACAATATGGTTAAAGCGCTTTTATGCCGAGCGCTAACTCGGCATTGCGGCGTCAATCAATGCAGCTTAATTTCAGGCCGTGACTTGCTGCTGAGAATGTCTTTGCAAAACAACACAGCGGTTTTAAAGAAACCGTGTATGGCGACTTGGTGCAGACGATACAGCGAAATATACATAATCCTCGCCAACTTGCCTTGCACTGCAATTGAACCCATGAGCACGCCAACAGCGCTGCTATTGAGCGACACCAATGAGCCTTTATCTTGGAAGCGGAAGTCTGCCACTGGCTTGCCAGCGATGTGGCGAGGCAGTGCCTTGAGCAGATAGCTCGCCTGCTGATGTGCAGTTTGCGCGCGTGGTGGTACAGGACGGCTGCTGCCAGGCAAGGTGCAAGAGCCGCAATCGCCCATTGCAAAGATGTGTGGATCGCGCGTGGTTTGCAAGGTTGGCTGAGTAATCAATTGGTTGATGTGGTTGGTTTCAAGGCCGCTTAAATCTTTCATGAAGTCGGGTGCTTTGATGCCTGCAGACCACACTTTAAGCGATGCAGGTACAAACAGTCCGCTACTCGCCTGCAAACCATCTTGGCTGATTTGCGTGATTTTTTGGCGGGTAAACACTTTGAT
Organism: Perlucidibaca sp.; assembly: GCA_041612115.1. Taxonomy (GTDB): domain Bacteria; phylum Pseudomonadota; class Gammaproteobacteria; order Pseudomonadales; family Moraxellaceae; genus Perlucidibaca. The sequence goes on along the minus strand of JBFJJU010000011.1, from coordinate 34,567 downwards.
GCCTAAGCTTTCGAGTTTTTGCCGCGCGGCCGTCGATGTGCCTTCTGGCAGTATAGGCAAAATACGATCGGCGGCTTCGATTAAGCTGATATTGACGTGACTTGGCGAAATACCATCGAGGCCATATTCGGCAAATTGATGCGCGGCGTGATGCAGCTCGGCAGCAAGTTCGACACCGGTGGCACCAGCGCCAACAATGGCAATATTGAGTTCGGGGGGGTTGTCATGGCGGTCGGTGTAGGCATGAGCGCGCAGATACATATTTAAAAATTCGGATTGAAAACGGTCGGCCTGAGCGCGTGAGTCGAGGAATATGCAATGCTCCCGCGCGCCCTCGGTGCCAAAATCATTTGATGTGGAGCCAAGCGCCATCACGAGCCAGTCGTATTGCAGATGACGTGCGCTAGCGAAGGGCTTGCCATGGTTGTCGCAAAGTGGCGCTAAAGTGATTGTTTTCTCATCACGATCGACGCCTTCAAAGCGCCCTAATTGAAACTCGAAGTGGTTTTGCGAGGCGTGGGCAAAGTAATTCAACTCGTCTTCATAGGAGTTGATGGTGCCGGCTGCAACTTCATGTAGCAGAGGCTTCCAAATATGCGTTAAGCAGGCATCGACTAAAATGATTCGAGCCTTACCTTGCCGGCCTAAATTGCGTCCAAGTCGTGTCGCTAGCTCAAGTCCGCCGGCACCACCGCCAACGATAACAATGCGTGGAGTGACCATTTTGTCTCCAAAATCAATATTTTAACTGGCAGCGTAACGCCAGAAGCGGCGCGCATTGTATGAGAGCGAGCATTTGCAGTCATTGCTATTTGTGACTGTGAGGTCAAATTAGCTGACCTGCCGTTGCGTTCATCAGTGTTGAAATCAATACCACTCAAGCCATTGCAGACGCCTAGGGCTATCTACCACACTAGGCCATGGTTCATGCCCTGCATGCGCTGAATCACCAACCTTTCTGAGACTGTTTAATTCATGCGCCTCGACAAGTACATTGCCCAAACCACGGATCTATCACGCGCTTTAGTGAAGATCGCCTTAAGAAATAAGCGCGTTATGGTCAATGGAGAGCTCACCAAAAGTGCCAGCTTATTTATTGGGCCGAATGATGCGGTGCAGCTCGATGGTGCAACGCTAGGCTCAGCAGGGCCGCGTTATTTCATGCTGAATAAGCCTGTTGGCTATGTTTGTGCTACCAGCGATAACGTGCATCCAACAGTGCTTGATTTGCTCGATGAGCCTAATCGGCAAGTGCTGCACATTGCCGGCCGTCTTGATATCGACACCACTGGCTTGGTGCTAATTACCGATGATGGCCCGTGGAATCATCGCGTCACATCGCCGCGCAGTGAGTGTGCAAAGACCTATTATGTGACCTTGCTTGCCGATCTTGTCGATGATGCCGAGGAGCGCCTACAAGCTGGCTTGCAGCTGCATCATGAAAAACACCTAACTAAACCTGCCACGCTAGAGCGGCTTTTTAGCAATGAGGTGCGCCTGACGATTTGCGAGGGCAAGTATCATCAGGTGAAAAGGATGTTTGCTGCGCTCGACAATCGCGTGCTTGAGCTACACCGCGAGCGTATTGGCGATATTGTGCTCGATGATGCGCTGGCGTTAGGTGAGTATCGCGCGCTGACTGAAGCTGAAATCAACAGCATTCAATGAGCATTTTAGCTGCCGAGAGCGCGTGAGCTTTCGGCAGCAGCTCAGCTTAATGTGTCGATATTGTCCAGTCGGGGCGAATATAGTGGCAGGTGTAGCCCCCTGGATTGCGCAGCAAGTAGTCTTGATGCTCCGGTTCGGCTTGCCAGAAATCGCCAGCGGGCTCAACGCTCGTCACCACCTTGCCTGGCCAACGACCGCTGGCATCGACGGCACTGATTACTTCATTAGCGATGCGCTGTTGCGCATCTGAGGTAGTGAGTATCGCTGAACGATAGCTACTACCTCTGTCATTTCCTTGCCGATCGACTGTGCTGGGGTCATGAATTTGAAAGAAAAACTCCAGTAGCTGGCGATAGCTAAGCTGCGCTGGGTCAAACACCACTTCGATGGCCTCGGCGTGCGAGCCATGGTTACGATAGGTGGCATTTGGCACATCGCCGCCGGAGTAGCCAACGCGTGTGCTTAGCACTCCCGACTGTTGGCGAATCAGATCTTGCATGCCCCAAAAGCATCCACCAGCCAAAATAGCGGTCTCTGTAGTTATGCTCATATCTTTACCTCTGAATATATCGCTGAGTATTAGCGTAGTGTTATTGCATCGATTTCTATGCTGCGCTCACTGTCGCTGAGCCAGAGCTGGCCATCCTGCACAGTGCATTGTAGTTTCATGTTTTTCTGTACAAAGACGGCCAGTGGCGTGTCACCTTGCACCATTAATCTACGCACCGTTAGGTTATTGGCGCGCTCTAATTTTGGCGCAATGGCTGCCCACCAAATTGGTACTGCATTGCCGTAAGCAACTACGGCGACTTGGCGCGAACGCCCGCAAGACTTCATCACACGTTTTTCATCAGGCTGACCTAGATCGACCCAGAGATCAATTGTGCCGGTTAGATCCTTTTGCCAAATATCTGGCTCATCGGGGTCGCTAAGGCCCTTGGAGAAGGCGAGATCTTCGTGCGCGTAAAGTACAAATGCCAGCAGCCGAAGCATTAGGCGTTCGTCATTTTCTGATGGGTGTTGGGCGAGCGTGAGCACATGATCGGCGTAGTAGCCACGATTCATGTCGGCGATATTGAGTTCAACTTTACAAATGGTGGCTTTCAGCGCCATTCAATTTCTCATCAGTCAGTGGGCTGCCTAAAGAGAAATAGGCCATGCCGAATGGCGCCTATGGTAGCTCCTTTTTGCCCACTGCTGACCTGTGGCTTGCACTGTGTTTAGATGCCTCGCCTATACTCGCTGAGTCTTCACCTAGCATTGTTGCATGTCGGCAGGGCAGTGCTTCCTTGCTTAAACCAAATAGGTGCTGAGACAGCCACCGGCGAACCTGTGGCTTTATCTCTAACTCTTACGAAAGCCCAGTTTTGCTTAGCGCTATTGGCCAACGTGAAAGACGCTGCTGCTGAACTGAGTGATATTAGCGGTGAGTAACTCACCGAGTTATCAGCAAGCGAGCTAATTACTTCAATAATAGTGTTATTGGCAAGTAGCGGCGTCTTCTTGCCCATGCGGTCAGTCACACTGACGCGAAACTCTAATTGTTCAGCTGGCACTGATAAGCGAGAGCCCATTGGGTATGAGCTGTTTTGCGGCGATTCGACTGCGGTGAAGTTAAGCTGTAGGTGGTTATAGTTTTGCGCCACGGCATATACGCGCCGCGCTAATAACGCCTCTCGAAGGTCACTTTGACTTTGCGTGCGAGCAATAATAACTGTCTTAGGCAGATCCCCATCTCCCCAACGACTGTCATGATGATCCTCTGAGCCGATAGGCGCGAGATACCATCCTTTATCCAGTGCGTAGCCTAGCCAGCTTTGCTTCTTGCCATCGCTGTCGTATTCATCTCCTTTGCCAAAAACCTCGAGGCCTACAACACGGTAGTCGGCGGCAGGCACATACTTTAGGTCATTAAAAGTGTAAGCAGGGTCTCCAGGAGATGACAGTAAATCCTGAAGTGGATTGCTAGGTAGTGGGCTTTGTTGAGCAAGTTTGTCTAGGCCTAATGGCGAGAGTGCCTTTTTTAGGTCCGATAATGGGCCATGGATAGCGTCCTCACGGCCTGGATGGTTGAAAATCATTAAGCCATCTGAGCCGCCGCCGAGGCTTGGTGGCATGACAAACCATGCCCAAAAGCCTTCCATCGTAAGCAAGTATCCTGGCCCTAACTTTGGATTGATGAAGTGCTGTGACATCAGCACATTGGCATGGCCAAATCGATCAGATGTCCATTCAAAGCCTCGCAAAGCAGTAAATTTTGGTGTGCTTGCTTGAAGCGCCTGGGTTTGCGTTGCATCCCACTTGGTGAAGTTGCTGGCGATATTTTCTGGGTCAGATAAAAGGCAGCCTAGTGGGTTGCTTGCACAAAATTCTGGATTTTTTGCAAGCACGAGCGGTATGGGTAGTCCTAAGTTATCGGAGTGGTCTGTGGTGAAGGCAAACGACCAGCCTTTATTTTTGGCGTTGGCAAATACATCTGCTGGCTTGGTGAGTTGAAAGCCATCGGAATAAGCTGTGTGATCATGCAAGACACCAGTGAAGTGCGGCCAATTCGTATGGCCTGCTGGGTTACATGTGCCAGCCGAATCCTCAGCTCCAGATAGCCCAGCGGCGGATGCAATGGGATTGCTAGTGAGTAGCTGTTTAAGCGCACTGAAGCAGCTAGGTTGTGTTGGTGCGGCCAAGCATTCAGTAATAGTGGGCTGATCGTATAGATCTTGAGCTGCGACCGATACGCTGACGGTATCGTTGATATTTGCCGAGCCATCAGAAACTGTCACTGAAAAAACTAGCGTACTCGGCTTTGATGGTGCAGTGAATGAGGCTGCAGCAGATGCAGAATTGGCTATGAATACAGCCTCACCTGCAGTTTGGCTCCAGGCGTAGCTCAGGCCATCGTCATCAGTGTCTTTTGCGCTGACCATTAGCGTCACCTGCTCATTCGGGCGGGCGGGGCTAGGATTTGCTTGAGTGCGCTCGATTATAGGAGCTGAGTTACTGCTTGATGCGCGTTTAGTTACTCGTGTTTGGGCACGAGCTTCGGCTCCTTCATTGTCAGTAACGCTGAGTTCATACACATATATTGCCTCGGCTGAAGTGGTGTTGCTGAGTACCGCTGATATTTGGCAGTCAGTGCCGATTACTGCTGCTGGTGAGGAAGCCAAAGTCCAATGGTAGTGACTAATTTCTCCGTCTGGGTCAATTGACCCACACCCATCCAAGGTCACATTAATGGTGCCATGATCGACGGTTTGGTCTTGGCCTGCATGCGCTATTGGAATTCTATTGGCCAGAACGTTGCGTACTAAAACAGTCGTTTTGTCCTCTGTCGTTTGGCCAAGATTGTCTTCGACTAGAAAAATAAAAGTCAGCACCGTATCGTTTTCAACTTGAGGTGCTTGGAATTGAATATTTTTTTGCCCGTTGTCACTAGGGAGGGTTGCTTTAGTGCTATCGCTAGCCAGCTGTTGCCATAAGACTCGGCGTATTGATTGCCCTGTTCCTGGAGTAGCTTGCCCGCTCAGCATTATTTGATCGTTTTCTTGAACCGTTTGGCTAGGACCAGCAAAGGCAGTAGGCCTTGACTCATTACCTACGCTTGGTACTCCGCTATCGGCGGGCTCTGCGCTTTTGGAGCCACCACCACAGGCAATGAGTGAAAGTGAAAGCAAACTTAGGCTTAAGAATGGTGTAATTCGCATAGATAGTGCTCGGCAAATATATGAAAGCTAGGCAAGCTTTTTTGACGGAACACTCCTTATATAACAAATTTGTTACATAAGTGTTAATAGCGGATGAGTGGCTCCTGCTACTTGGCTACAAGCCAGCCATTTATACGGGTGATGGCACTTTCATTTAATAAGCCAATGATTTGGTAGAGTCGAAAGCAATTCATCACGTAGTCGTAACGCGCGGTTGCGAGCTCAACGCGGGCAGTATTGACTTTAGTTTCAGATGACATGACATCGACAATGCTATGCGTGCCAGCTGAATATCCAGCCTCAATAGCTCGGTAAGCGAGTTCGCTTGAGCTTAGACTGCGCTGCTTGGCCTTAATGCGATAAGCATCAGTTTTAGCGGTCTGAAACAATGCTCTAGCCTGGTTTTCGATAACTCTGGCGTCGGACTCGTGGTTTTGTATCGCCAAGTTTGTTTGTAGGCTAGCGCGCTTAACGCGTGCATGAGTTGCACCGCCGGAAAAAATCTCCCAGCGTGCTTCAACACCGATCACATCGGTAGTGCCTGAGTTGAGTGCAACCGCAGCACTATCGCTACCTTTTAAATTGCGGTCGCTATAGCTAGCAAAAAAATTAACCTGCGGTAGGTATTCAGCATTGAATGCTGACTTGCTAGCTTTACTTTGTTCGATGCCCAGCAATGAGGCTAACAAGTTGGGGTTTTGCTCAAGCGCGAGCTTGCCCCATGCGTCAACGCTGTTCGGCGTTGGTAATAGTACGGGGATGTCAGTGCGTAGAGTGGCGAGCTCTGTGATAGGCTCGCCGACCAATGCACTGAGGTTTTCGCGCTGGCTATTGAGCTGGTCTTCCGCGCTTAGGAGCTGACTAGTAGCGGCGTCGCGCTGAGACTCTTGCTCCAGAATATCTACTTGCGAAACGAAGCCTGCGGCGTATTTCGCCTGTGCTTCTTCTAAGCGCTTAGCTAGTGAGGCGAGACGGCTTTTGGCAATGCTTAAGTGGTCTTGTGCACGCAAAACATTGAAGTAGGCATCAGCAATATTGAAGTACAAGTCCTGCGCCTTGGCATCAGCTAAGGCTTGCTCATAAGAGCGCTGGATTTTAGCCGCTTGGTACTGCTGGAATGCACCCCAATTGAATAAAGGTTGGACAACACGCCCGCCCCATTCGGTGCTGTCATAGGCGGTGTCGCCGCCTACTGCTGGAACTCCTGGAGCAAATTTAATTGGCTCTTGCTGCAAGTTAGCCGTACTCGCCGAGGCCGTGAGCACTACCTGTGGCAGCAGAGATGCGCGTGCGATATCTGGAGCTTGATCGGCAATAGAGCGTTCGGCTCGTAGAGCGGCAAAGCGCGAGTTTTTCACCTCTGCCGTATGCATGATATCGAGCAAGTTGGTCGCCAAGGCGGCTGGACTGATGAGAAGCACTGAGGCCAAGGTGACACATTTACGGATAGTCATGAATGAAATCGTCATCAAGTAAGAGTGTAGTTAAGTCATTTGGGCACGAGTGTGTGCCAACGCATGCGAGTATCGAGGCTTTAAAGAGCTATATCGACTACAAATGTTGGATTTTTGAACAAACGATACATAAGTAGTGCAATAAGCTACAAAATGTAACATAAGATGCCTGCATCATATGTGCACAGATTATACAGGTCGCCGCCAGTTACGGATTTGCTTAACACTAAGCGTGTGAGCTTATTGGTGTTGGTAGTGACTTAGTTAGCAGCACAGCATCAAATTATTAGAAAAAACTCTCATGAATCAGTCGCAAGCTAACGAGAACACTCTGAGTACATTCCCTCAAAATTTTGCTCCGTTAATGGCATTGACACCGTTTGAACAGCCAAATGCGGGCCTGGCAGCGGCTATTATTCGCCAGCAGATACCGATGGTTGTTGACCTTGGTCGTGACTCGCGAACATGGGCGACAACGCTGAATGGATTAGCCGTACAACGTTTTGAATGGCTAGGTTTGCGTGTGCCAGACTTTGTTGATGTGGGTGATTTAAGCCTGCCGGAATCTGTTCGTTTCCTGGTATTACCAAGCTCAGCAACTGTGCCCAAGGCCTGGCGTGAACTGCCTGTTATTGCACAAGTTATTAGTTGCGAAGAGGCTGAGCAAGCACTGGCAATGGGTGCTCAGGGCTTAATCGCGAAGGGACAGGAAAGCGGCGGAGTATGCGGAGCCGAGAGCGCATTTGTGCTGCTTCAGCGCGTTTTGCAGCTGGCCAATGCCAAGCAGGTGCCGGTGTGGTGTCAGGGCGGCATGTCGCTGAATACTACAGTGGCGGCGATGGTTGCTGGTGCAGCTGGCGTTGTGCTTGATGCGATTTTGTCGGTATTTCCAGAGTCAGATTTTTCTGCAGAGCTGAAGCATCGCTTATTAGCTCTTGATGGTAGCGAAATACGCTCGCTTGCTGACCTACAAATTTTGCCATCAAAAGGAAGTGCGATCAGTGATTTAAGCCGAGCGGAAGCACTCGAGCAATTAGGCGACCAACGTTTGTTGGCAGTCGGCCAAGATGCGGCTTTAGCGCGCCTGGCGTTGAATCAGTGCGCATCGGTTGCCAGCTTGATTCGGGCATTGCGCACGCGCATGCAGGCGGCACTTATTCAGGCGCAGTCGCTACAGCCTTTAGCTGATGGCAATGCCTGGGCGCGAGCGCATGGCACGCGTTATGGCATCGCTCAAGGCCCGATGACGCGCGTTAGCGACACGGCGCCATTTGCTGCTGCTGTTGCCGAGGCGGGCGCACTGCCATTTATTGCCTTGTCACTGATGAATGCGCAGTCGTCTCGTACCTTGCTCGAAGACACAAAAGCCGCACTGGGCGATAAGCCATGGGGCGTTGGCGTTTTAGGCTTTGCCGAGGCCGATGTGTTGGCGCCGCAGCTTGAGTTAGTGCGTGAATTTATGCCGCCGGTGCTGCTGATTGCTGGCGGTCGACCATCGCAAGCTAAGCCGTTTACAGACCTGGGCATTGCTACGTACTTGCATGTGCCATCACCGGGTTTGCTGGATTTATTCATCGCGGAAGGCGCGACACATTTTGTCTTTGAAGGCCGCGAATGCGGCGGCCATGTTGGCCCGCGCTATAGCTTCGTGCTGTGGGAGCAGGCCTTAACGCGATTGCTGGCTGATGAGCATCCCGAGCGCTTTCATGTGCTATTGGCAGGCGGCATTCACGATGCTTTATCGGCGGCGATGGCCTCGGCGTTGCTGGCACCATTGGCGGCGCGAGGGGCAAAAGTTGGCGTCTTGATGGGCACCGCTTATATCGCCACCCATGAAGCCGTAAGCGCCGGTGCGGTATTGCCGCGCTTTCAGCAGCAAGCCATTGCTAGCCAATCCACGGAATTGGTAGAGACAGCACCAGGTCATGCCATCCGCTGTGTGCCATCGGGCTTTACGCAGCTATTTGAGCGCGAAAAAGCGCGATTGCAGGCATTGGCCATTGAGCCGAAACAGATTTGGAAAGACCTAGAGGCTCTCACCGTTGGGCGTTTGCGGGTAGCGAGCAAAGGCGTGGATCGCGTCGATGGCGTTTTGCAGGCTATCGATGAGCAGACTCAGGCCGACGAGGGCATGTATATGCTCGGGCAAGTCGCTGTCATGACCAATGAAGTCATCAGTATGGCTGAGCTGCATCGACGCGTGTGCGTTGACTCGCAGGCCATTGTGACTAACTGTCAACTGCCGTCATTTAGCAATGAGAAGTCGCAAGAGTCAATCGCCATTGTTGGTATGTCTTGCCTTTTTGCTGGCTCGCCAGATCTTGAGGCGTATTGGGAAAACATCCTTTCCGGCCGTGATTTAGTCACCGAAGTGCCGAGTGATCGTTGGTCGGTTGAGCAATATTTTCATGCTGATGAGGCGCGCCAAGATAAGTCGATTAGTCGTTGGGGTGCGTTTATCCCAGACACGCCATTTGATCCGCTAACGTTTGGTATTCCGCCTGCTTCATTGGCAGCCATTGAGCCTGTGCAGCTGCTGTCGCTATCGATTGCGCAACAAGCCTTGGTTGATGCCAACTATAGCCAGCGCTGGTTTGATCGCGAGCGCACTTCGGTGATTTTCGGTGCCGAAGCCGGCATGGACTTAGGCAATCAATACACCTTCCGCAACCTCTGGCAGCAATACGCCGGCGAGCTACCGCCAGCTTTAGCACAAGCTTTGCCAGCACTGACTGAGGATTCCTTCCCCGGCATGCTGGTCAACTTGATTTCTGGCCGGATAGCTAATCGTTTGGGTTTAGGTGGCGTCAATTATGCGGTTACCTCGGCCTGCGCAAGCTCATTAACCGCTATCGATTTAGCGGTGAAAGAGCTGCGTACCGGCAGTAGCGATATGGTGCTGGCCGGTGGTGCTGACTTCCATAACGGCATCAGCGACTACTTAATGTTTTCCTCGGTCGGTGCGCTTTCGGCGACTGGCCGTTGCCGCTCATTCGACCATCAGGCCGATGGCATTGCCTTGGGCGAGGGCATTGGTATTGTGGTGTTAAAGCGCTTGTCGGATGCTCAACGCGATGGCGACCGCATTTATGCACTCATTGATGGTGTTGCTGGCTCTAGCGATGGCAAAGGCCTTGGCCTGACTGCGCCTCGCAAAGATGGCCAGAAGTTGGCGTTGGAGCGCAGTTATGCGCAGGCTGGTGTTTTGCCCGGCGCTATTGAGCTGATTGAGGCGCATGGCACGGGTACTGTGGTTGGTGATCGTACGGAGTTACAGGCGCTGACTGATGTCTTTGCGCAAGGCGGCGCGCTGCCATCGCAAGCAGCGCTAGGTTCGGTGAAAAGCCAAATTGGCCATACCAAATGTGCTGCAGGAGTTGCAGGCTTAATCAAAGTAGCCAAGGCGCTGCATCATCGTGTATTGCCCGGCACGCAGCACATTAGTCAGCCAAATGCTTGGCACAACGCTGCCACCAGTCCATTCACTTTCAGTGCGCAGCCAAGGCCGTGGTTGATGCCAGCAGAGCAGCTTGCTCGAGGAGCAGTTAGCGCCTTTGGTTTTGGTGGCGCAAATTTTCACGCAGTTTTGTCGGCATGGCCAGAGCATCAAAGCTCAGTCGGTGCATTGGCATGGCCGGCTGAGTTGTTCTTGTTGCGTGGTAAAGACCTGAGCAGCGCTAAAGCTGAGCTGACGAGTTTGCAGCAGTTTCTTGCAGCCTCTGATGTCATGCTCTCACTACGAGATCTAGCATTTACGCTGTGGCAGGCAGGTTCAGGCCCGATTCAAGTGGGCTTCGTCGCGACCGATATCACAAGTTTAAAGCAGCAGATCTCAGATGCTTTAGCTGGGAAAGCCGGTGTGGCGATTCGTGACGCAAATCAGGAAGTGGGCAAACTCGCCTTTGTATTCCCCGGTCAGGGCAGCCAGTACGTCGGCATGTTGCGCGATTTGTTTGTCTATTTCCCTGAGCTACAACGTTTACTGCTTAATGACCCGGTAGTTGCCGCCGCGATCTATCCGCCGTCGGCCTATCGTGCTGAGACCGCCGCTGAGCAGCAGCGCCATCTCACCGATACCCGCCAAGCACAGCCAGCATTGGGCATGGTCGATTTGGCTGCGTTTCAGTGTTTACAGGCATTGGGCATTAAGCCCGATATGGCCGCTGGGCATAGCTATGGTGAGCTGGCCGCGCTCTCAGCTGCAGGCGTTTATGATGCCTCCGCACTGATTAATTTATCGCGCGCTAGAGCTGAGGCGATGATGTCGGTCGCTGGCGATGATGCTGGCTGCATGGCCGCCATTAGCCTGTCGGCGCACGAGCTTGGGCCTATGCTCAGCGACTTCCCATCGGTAGTGATGGCTAATCAAAATAGCCCGCAGCAAACCGTGATTTCTGGTCCGACGCGCGATGTGGAAGCGGCGTTAGTTGCTCTGCGCGATCGTAGTGTGGCTGGCAAAGCCATCGACACCGCCTGCGCCTTCCATTCGCCGTTAATGGCCGCCGCCAGTGAGCGCTTTGCCACGGCTTTAGGCGAGTGCGATATGGCTGCGCCGACATGGCCGATTTACGCCAACGTCTCGGCGGCTGTGCACGTGTCATCAGCGGATGCGATACGCTCGAGCTTGTCGCAACATATTGTCTCACCAGTGCGTTTTGTTGATGAGATTGAGCAGATGTATGTCGACGGTGCTCGTACCTTCATCGAGGTTGGCCCGCGTCGTGTATTGACTGGTTTAGTCGGCCGAATTTTGGCTGGTAAAGCACACACGGCCATTGCGCTAGATCAAGAAGGTAAAGGTTTGGCTGGGCTGCTCGGCTCATTGGCAAAAATGGCTGTGGCATTGCCCGATTTCAATGCGGATAAGCTGTTTGCTGGTCGCGCTAAGTTAGTAGATTTGAGCCAACCAAAGCGTTGGTCGGCTACAACATGGATGGTCAATGGCGGGCGTGCTTGGCCTATCAAGGGCAAATTGCCGGCGCATGCGGGACAGGTTGTGAAAGCGCCGGTTGTGCATCTAGGTGCAGCGACGGGCTTTACAGCTGCTAACACCGCGCCGCTTGTTGCTGAGCGTGATCAGGCATTAGCAGGCTATTTGAGCAATATGCGCGAGCTGGTTTCGGCCCAGCGCGATGTTTTGCTGGGCTATATGGGGGCGCCAGCTGCTCCTGCTTTTGCGTGCGCATCGCCTGCAGCGCAAATAGCATCGCCTGTTTTTGAAGAGCAGATCGTAGCGTCACAAGGAGCTTCGACGGCGACAGTTGAGCTAGACCATGCCAGCGTACTGTTGAGCTTGGTTAGCGAGCGCACGGGCTACCCTAGTGACATGCTCGACTTGGATCTCGACCTTGAGGCGGATTTATCCATAGACTCGATTAAGCGCCTAGAGGTGGTTGGCGAACTGGCTCGTGTTCTGGATTTACGCACTAAGTTAGGTGTCGATGCCGAAACCCGCATTGAGTCATTAACGCGGCAAAAAACATTGCGTGCGGTGATCGATTGGTTGCGTGAGCATGTGCCAGCGGCTGCTACTTCTGCGCCAGCTTCGCAGCCTGCAACGACTTCACTAGCAAGTACTTCATGGGATCGCCCATTTTTACAGCGCACCTTGCTCATGGTCGTGAGCGAAGCAACGGGTTATCCCGAAGAAGCACTAGATTTGGACTTGGATCTTGAGGCCGACTTATCGATAGATTCGATTAAGCGACTCGAAGTAATTGGTCAGTTAAAGCGTGCTTTGTCTGAGGCAAACGCAGCACAAGCAGCGACGTTGTCGGTAGAGGAGTTGTCGTCGTGTAAAACGCTGTCGGCTATTTTAAATACCGCCTTAGCTGGCTCTCAGCCAGCCCAGACCGTGGCTTTAGCCGCTCAAGAAGCTGAAAATGTGACCACTGAATTCCCGTTTCAGCGCGTAGTTTTTCGCAATCAAAAAGTGCAAAACATCACTGTTAATGGAGCTGTACTAGCGAATCAGAGCATCGTGATTCTCGCGCAGAGTGACAGGCTCAGCGCTGCTTTAAGCGATCAGTTGAGCGCACATCAGGCAAAAGTCACAGTGCTGAGCTTGGCAGAGGCGAGCACATACGATTTTGCTCACACCAATGCCTTGCTAGAGTTAAGTTGCCTAGATTTAACTAATGATGCTCATGTGCTCGTGCAGCAATTCGCTATTTTGCAGCGTGCGCTTTTGGCCGGCGTTGCCCGCGTGGTGGTGACAACGGCCTTGGGCGGCGACTTTGGCCTTGCTGCGCCGCAACTACCGCGCGGTGGCGGCGTTGCCGGCATGATTAAAACCATGGCGCGTGAGTACGAGCAGGCCGGTGTGCGCTGCCTTGATGTAGATGCTAGTGAGGGCACTGAGCAACTCGCGGATTATATTTCGCGTGAACTAACAGCAAGCGACCGCTTGGTTGAGGTGGCATGGGCTAAAGGCCAGCGTTGGCAGCGCCACGTAACGATCTTAGCGCCAAGCGCTGGCGAGCTTGCTGCTCTGCCTTTGAATAAAGACAGCGTTGTGCTGCTAACGGGCGGCGCTAGAGGAATTACGGCGCTGATGGCCATTGAGCTGGCTCAGCGTTTTCAATGCCAGCTTGAGTTAGTCGGCCGCTCCGCATTGCCGCCAAATGAAGAGTCTGCTGCGACAAAAGGAGTGATGGATCAGCGTCAATTGCGCCAAGCATTGCTCAGCGAAAACCCAGCTCGTAAGCCTGCAGAGGTGGAGTCTTTACTGCGTCGTGTGCTTGCCGAGCGCGATATTCGTGCCACCTTTGCAGCCATTAAAGCAGCTGGCGCAGGAGTGAATTATCACGCCTTAGATGTGCGTGATGAATCGGCGCTGACGGCTTTAGTTTCCAATATTTATGCGCAAACAGGGCGTATCGATGGCGTTTTTCATGGCGCAGGCATTGTTGAAGACAAGCTGATTAAAGACAAACAGCAAGACAGCTTTACGCGTGTCTATGACACCAAAGTGACGAGTGCTTTGAGCTTGCTAAAGTGCATTCGCAACGACGTGAAATGCGTGGTGTTTTTCTCCAGTGTTGCCAGTGCTTTTGGCAACCGTGGTCAAGTCGATTACGCCGCCGCCAACGATATGCTCGACAAGATTGCGCACCATTGGCAGTCGCGTATTAGCGGTCGCGTCTTGTCGGTGAACTGGGGGCCATGGGCCGATACCGGCATGGTGTCGCCAGCGTTGCAGCGCGAATACGCGCGTAAAGGCATTGGTCTTATCCCGCAGAAAGTGGGTGTTGCTGCGCTCTTTAGTGCCCTAGCCGACACTTCTCGTGAGACGCAAATTGTTATGGTGTCGGGCGAAGTTGAGCGCTTTATGAACGATGCTGCAGTGTCGGTTGGGGCATAGTTTGTGAGTCGTATCGCGATTATCGGGATGTCATGCCTGTTTCCCGGCGCAGCCAATTTACGCCAATACTGGGACAATATCTGTGCTGGCGTTGACGCTATTTCTGATGTGCCCGAGACGCGTTGGGATGCTCGCTATTACGACCCAAACTCTAGCGCTGTCGATCAGTTTTATTGTCGCCGTGGTGGCTTTGTTGATGACTTAGCAGACTTCGATCCCTTGCCATTTGGCATTATGCCCAAGCTCGCAGAAGCCGCGGAGCCCGATCAATTACTCACCTTACGAGTAGGCTATCAGGCCTTGCGCGATGCGGGTTATGAGACACGGGCGTTTGATCGCACCCGCACTGGCGTCATCATCGGTCGCGGCAATTATGTCACGCCCGGCGTGCTACGCCTTGAGCAACATGTGCGCTTGGTGCCGCAAGTGTTACAGACCTTGCAGGATCTATTTCCAGAGATGACCGAGGCTGCGCTGGCCGATGTTAAGCAGCGTTTACAGGGTGAGCTGACGCCGTACGGGCCAGATGTTGCCTCCAGTTTAATTCCCAATTTCACCGCGTCACGTTTGGCTAATAGGCTTGATCTTGGTGGCGCGGCGTATACCGTTGATGCTGCCTGCGCCAGTTCATTGTTGGCGCTTGAACAAGCCTCGCGCTTATTAAGCAGTGGTGATGCCGAAATGATGCTGGTCGGTGGCGTGCATTTAAGCCATGACCCTACATTCTGGGCGACTTTTTGCCAGCTTGGTGCACTTTCGCGGCGCGGCGTAATCGCACCATTATCAGCTGATGCCGATGGCATTCTCGCCGGCGAAGGCGTCGGTATGGTCGTGCTCAAACGACTTGATGATGCCATCCGCGATGGCGATCGTATTTATGCAGTTATCGATGCGGTTGGCTCCGCTAGCGATGGCCGTAGCAGCAGTCTGGTTGCGCCTTCGGTGAGCGGTCAATTACTGGCCTTAGAGCGAGCATGGGCCGACTTGCCGATAGCGAAATCGGCCATCGGCCTAGTGGAAGCGCACGGCACTGGCACGCCCACCGGCGATGGCGTTGAGTTAGAAACCTTGGCGCAATTTTTTGGCCCAGCCGATGATGCGCCGCGAGCGATCATTGGTTCGGTTAAGTCGATGATTGGCCACGCGATGCCAGCATCCGGCATGGCATCGTTGATTAAAACCGCGATGGCGATACATCACGGCGTCTTGCCGCCGACCTTGCATTGTCAACATGCACATCCGCTGATGGCTAAAACGCGCTTTCGTACCTTGGCAGCGGTAGAGCCTTGGGCTGTTGCCGCGCCGGAGCGTATTGCTGCGGTTAATGCCTTTGGCTTTGGCGGCATTAATGCCCATGTGGTGCTTAGCGGTGTTGCTACGCCGGAAAAACTGCTGGCGCTAGCGAAGCCAACAACTGTACCGATTTTAGCGCGTGCTTTGCTGTTAGAGGCCGATACGCCTGAGGCGTTGCTACTAGCGCTCGATGCGGTGATTGCTGGTGAGACGCCACCGTCTGTAAGCCAGACGCCAGTGCCGGTAAGCTTGATTAATGGCTCGTCGCCAACGACAGAAGCAAGTTGCCGACTCGTTGTGTTAGCACCCGATAACAAGCGTCTGCTTGCCGCGCGCAAAATTGTCGCCGCTGGCAAGTCCTGGTCTGGCCGTCAACAAATCTGGTTTGGCAAGCAAGGCCTGCTCAGTCAGGGTGGCAAACTCGCCTTTGTATTTCCTGGCGTTGATAGCGTGTTTAAGCCGCAAGCTGATGACCTCTCTGCCTATTTTCAGCGGCCATTACCAGCGCATTGCGAAAGCCTAGACCCGTCGCAAGATTTGCCACTGGTAGTACGTGGCCTGATGGGTTTTAACCGTTTTATGCATGACGTGCTCGGCGAGCTAGGCATTGCGCCGCAGGCCTATGCTGGCCATAGCATAGGTGAGTGGAGCGCGATGTTGGCATCCGGCATGATGGATCAGGCCTTGTCTGATCGCACCAATGCCACACTAGACGTCGCCGCTCAGCAGTTTCCCGATGTGCGTTTTCTCGCCGCAGCCTGCGATGCTGCCACACTGCAAAGCGCGATGGCGGACCTTGATGAGATTGCGCTGTCCCATGATAACTGCCCGCACCAAGTCATCGCCTGTGGTCGCGAGGCCGTAGTGGCGCAAGTGGCTGAGCGCTTGCGTGAGGCCGGCATTTTTCATCAAGTCCTGCCAATAGTCTCGGGCTTTCACTCGCCGCTATTTATCGATCATCTGCCGTGGTATCGCGAGTTTTTCAACGCGGCCATATTGCAAGAGCCTGCCACGCCAGTGTGGTCGGCAACTCTGGCCGATAAATTTCCTGTACTCGAGCAAGCCAAGCGCGACACAGCAGTTGCGCATTTGCTAGAACCTGTGCGTTTTCGGGATTTAACCGAGCGCCTATACGACGACGGCGTGCGCGTTTTTGTACAAGTGGGCACAGGCTCACTGCCGGGTTTTATTAGCGACACCTTGGCTGGTCGGCCGCATTTGGCGCTGCATGCCAACCATGATGCACGCTCGGGCTTAGTGCAGTTACAACAAGTTTGCGCAGCACTCTGGGTTGAAGGTGCGCATTTTGATATGCGGCTGTTAATGCCTGAATCTGAAACTCATGCTGATGCGCTAACGCCAGCCAAGGCAGGCTCGACCATGATTGATCAAACACGCAAACTAGCTTTGGGCGTGCCTTTGATCCGCCTGCGCCCAGTAAAGATAAAAACACCTTATATGCCACCAAAACAGCTCACAGAATCTGTGTTGTTTGAGGGTGCCATGGGCGGCTTAGTGGCCGATGCCTTGGGCGACATTGATCGCGTTCGCCAAGACATTGTCAGCCTCTGGCAGCAGCATCAACAATTACCTCATGCCGTTTCGACGCTAGCCACTCAACAAGCTCTCGACTCAGACTCTGGACAAACAACAGCATTTGCCAAGATGCAACAGGCCAGTGCCATTCATTATGTGCAGCAAAAATACCTCTGCCTAGACCAAAGCATTGCCTGCGTACGTGATCACGAGCTATATCCGCAGCGCCAAGGCTGGCCTATCGTCGCCGACCGCCATCCCGTGGTGCCGATGACCATGGAAGTGCTGATGCTGCGCGATGCGCTGCGTGAACTATTAGCGCAGCAGCATCCGGGCTGGCAGGTGGTGGAAGTCTTCGATATTAAGGCCTTTAACTGGTTGGTGGTGAGCACGCCATTGCATGTTGAGTTGCGCCTAAATAGCATCAGCGATAGCTGTGTGCGCGGTGAAATTGTTGGTTATTTTAGTGCCACCTTGCGCATTGCCGCGCAATGGCCATCGGCCGACATCGCGCCATTGCCAGCACTAGTCCAGTCCCGCGACACGCGCGTGGCCGCGAACGACTTATACCAGCAACAATGGATGTTTCACGGCCCCGCGTATCAGGGAGTGACACGCTTTCAAGGCATTGGCAGCAACGGTATCGATGGCGTGTTGCGCGTGCCAAGCGGGCAGGGTGCATTGCTCGATAATATGGGTCAACTCGCTGGCTATTGGGTCATGGAACAGCCAGAAAATTGCCTAGCCATGCCCATCGGCGTTGGTAGTATCCGTTTTTATGGCCCCGACCCGATACCTGGTGAGGCATTGCAGGCGCAAGTGCGCATCAACCAATTGGATGACTTGAGCTGCAATAGCAGCCATCAATTACGCAGAGCCGATGGCCGTTTAATCATCAGCATTGATGACTGGCAAACCCGACGCTATCAAATGGATAAAGCTTTCTGGGAGGCTTCACGAATGCTCTCAGAATATACAGTGAGCCGTGAAATAGCGCCCAACGTTGTGCTTTTTGATGACCGTTACGACACCGCCATTTTGCGTGATTATTTAAGTCGCCGCTATTTAACTGCCAGCGAACGCACGGTGTATGAGGCGCTATCGCCGCGGCGCAAACGCTCATGGTTGAATGGCCGTGTCGCGGCAAAAGATGCCGCACGCTTATTTCTACAAACGCGCGGCATTAACAGTGTATATCCGCAAGAAATCATTATTGAAAATGATGTCTTAGGTGCGCCGCATATACACGCCAATGTGACGAATCGATTGCCAGAAGGTTTGTCATTATCTATCGCTCATAAAGGCAATTTGGCTGTTGCCATTGTCTCTGATGAGCCCGTGGGCATTGACCTTGAGTCAATAAAAGAGCGCTCGCAAGAGTTTGTGCAGGCTGCTTTCACTAGCGATGAGCAGTGCTTATTAGCAGGTATAGACGAGCCTCAAGCGTTGGTCTTTACACGTGGCTGGGTGGCAAAAGAAGTGGCCGCTAAGCAATCGGGTCATGGCCTTGCTGGCGCTCCGAAAAATTGGCCAGTCGCGGCGTATCAGGGTGGTGCCTTGCGCATTAATAACTGCTGGGTCTACAGCATTGTTTTAGACGGTCATGTCATGGGTTGGAGTCTGCCAAGTGCGTTGGCTGAACCCTTGCTCATGGCATTAGCCGATAATCAAAGTGAGATGTTGTGATGGAAATTGATGTTAATGCTATGACGCCAGATGCGATTTTGGCTGTCGTGATTGAAAAAATTCGAACCACGATTAACGAAGATTGGATTTTCGACGCCTTGATCGAGCGAGACACACGATTCAATGATGATCTTGAAATCGAAAGCATTGAATTCATTAAAATTGCCGCAGCCATTCAGCAGCATTTCGGCCAGCGTTTAGATGTCTCTGGCTGGCTCTCGGGCAAAAGCATTCATGAACTCATCAGCTTAAGCGTGGGCGATTTAAGCGCTTATGTCAGCGCTGCTTTGACGCACGAAGCTTAAGCGCAATGGCACGCATTCTCTTCGCCTTACCACCGCTCATCGGTCACTTAAATCCGATGTTGGCTGTGGCCGCACAGCTTAGCGCTGCTGGCCACGAACTGGCATGGGCTATTCATACGCGCCAGCTCGGTGCCAGTTTGCCTGAGGCCGCCCGCGTGTTTAGCTTGGATGCGGGCGATCAAGTCACCACCGTGGTGTTACCAACCGTGCGTGGTTTAGAAAGTGTGCGTTTGTTTTTCGAAGACTATGCCTTGCCGATGGCGGAGCAGTCGCTGCCGCTGATTGAGCAAGCCGCGCTGAGCTTTGAGCCCGATGTCATGGTGGTCGATCACCAGATGATTGCCGGCGCTTTGGTGGCGCGTAAATTAGGTATTGCCTGGCTCACCAGCATCACTACCAGCGCTTCTATTTTGCGCATGTCGCCGATGCTTGATGACTGGGTGGCAGGGCAGTATACGAGCTTGCAGCAGCGCTATATGCCAGATGAATCTGAGTCAGCACAAGTAGATCGGCCAGACTTTTCGCCCTGGCTGAACTTGGTTTTTTCTATTGAAGAATTGCTGGGCACTGAGCATGCACGAATCGAAGCGCCTTACGCATTTCTTGGTCCAGCCAGTGGTCAAGGCCGGCGCGAGATCGACTTTCCATGGCAATGGCTGCGCGCTGACTGTCGCCATATTTTGGTGACTCTTGGCACCATTAGCCGTGATCGCGACACGCGATTTTTTGAAGTCATCATGGCGGCTATCGCCGATATGCCCACTGTGCAGGCGGTGCTTGTTGGCCCCGCAAGCTTAAAGGCAATAGCGCCCGCCAATGTGCTTGTGCGCGATTTTGTGCCACAAGTTGAGCTCTTGAAAAAGATGCATGGCGTGATTTGTCACGCTGGCCACAACACCGTCTGCGAAACCCTATTGCACGACTTACCAATGATCGTTGCACCCATTCGTGATGATCAGCCGATCATCGCAAGGCAAGTCATTAATGCCGGCGCGGCACTGTTTATGCGGCATGGCAAAGTCACTGTGGCCACCGCTAAGACCACTATTGATGCGCTGCTGAACACGCCTGAGTTGAGTCATCAGGCCGCGCGCTTGGGTGCCGTGTTGCGCCAAAGCTCTGGTGCGGCTGGTGCGGCCGAACATATTGCTCGCATCGCTAATGTGGCGAGGGCGTAAGCGATGCGCACTATTTCTGCCGGTGATGTAGAGCTGTCAACTCTGATCTTGGGGCGGCCATCGGAAGCAACCACGGTATTTTTGCATGGCCTAGTTGCCGGCAATATGGCGACTTGGTATTCGACTGTGGCGCTACCATTAGCAGCCTCACGGCAAGTGATTTTGTATGACTTACGCGGTCATGGCAGCAGTAGCATGCCCGTGCAAGGTTTTGATCTCGATAGCCATGTCGATGATCTCTGTGCTGTCTTAGCTGAGCGGCTGCCTGCATCTACCAAACTTGATTTAGTGGGCCATAGCTTAGGCGCATTAATTGCGCTGCAGTTTGCGTTGCGCCATCCGCAGCGTGTGCACTCTTTAGTGTTGGTGGATGCGCCGATGCCGGCGAATCATTGGGTAGGTCCGAGCCTGCTCGCTGCCCATTCGCGTGATTGTGTCGCAGCGTGGATAGATGAGCAGCCGCAGTTGGCCAAAGGCGTGACCGGCCGCCGTCGCGAACGCCTGCGCCAACGCATTGAAACACTAGTGTTTGATACCAGCTTGGTTGCCGATGTACTGGCTATGGGGCGGCCATCCGCTGCGGCCTTAGCAGCACTGAACATGCCGATATTATTGGCTTATGGGCGTTTATCGCCATGCTTACTTGCGGGCGATGAGCTTGTGCAGGCTCTGCCAAATGCGCAGCTTATATTGCTCGATGCCGGCCATGATGTGCCCATCGAGGCACCAGACACCTTGTTGCAAGTCATCCAAACATTTTACGCCGCTCAGCACACTGCCAGTTTGGCACAATCAGGAGCGCGGTAATCGTGGATATGAATAAAGATGGCGTGGCGGTATCGGCGCTTTATACCGCGGGCGTTTGGCAGTGGGCGGGCCTTGCCAATGCCGATCTCACCACGCCTGAGTCGGCCACTGGCGTGTTTCGTTGGGTTAACGCCTATATGCGTTTTTACCGCTGGCTGAACCCGAAAAGCTACTGCCTGCGTCATCAACTACTACACCGCCATACGGCCATCGATCATTTAGTAAAGCAGGCGAATTGCCCGCGAGTTCTGGAAGTGGCGTCTGGCTTTTCGCCGCGCGGTGCAACGCTAAGTGCCAATCCAGAGCGTCATTACACAGAAATGGATTTGCCCGGCATGGTCGCGCACAAGCGTTTGCAATTTCAGCGCACAGCAGCGGGTGAGGCGGTATTGGCGCGGCCTAATTTCACGCTGCAAGCTGGCGATATCACCACCCACGACTTCTTAGTTGATGCCGCTAATGTGCCCACGACGATTTTGACCGAAGGCCTGATGATGTATTTTTCGCGTTCGCAACAGCTACCGTTATGGCGCGCTATTGCCATGCGTTTAGCAAAAAGCGATGGCGTTTATATCTTCGACTATATTCCGCTAACAGAAGAGCCAGAGCGTAGTGTGCTGGGTCGTGTATTGCATCATCTGCGCGTGCACTGGTTCGGTATTGCTGGTGACTTTGCCTATGACGAGCGCGACCGTGAGGCAGTGGCAAGCGATCTGCGGCTATGCGGTTTTGACAATGTGCGTTGCTATGTCACGAGCGAGGTTGCGCAGGAGTGGAACTTGCCAGCAGCTGAAATCGCTACGCGCACCTTAATTTATGTTTGCCGAATGAAAAACTCCATGGTGTCCGTGCCAACGTCGACTGCCGCCTCTACAGCAAAGGAGCTGTCCTCATGAGTACGTCTTATGTGCGCCGCGTCTCTGCCTTGGAGCGCTACTCACTGGTGCTAAATCGCCTTTATCGCTATCACGTCGATGGCATTCTTGAGGGCGATGGCGAGGTCGATGCCAAGCAGCTGCAGCAGGCCGTAACCCACGCCGCAGCCGCCAATCCCGCCATTCGTGTGCGTTTTCGTGGTCTTTTGGCATGGTCGCGTTGGGTCGATAGCGGCATAGCGCCGCAAGTTCATCTCTTGCCGTTAAGTGATTGGGATGGTGGTAGTGAGCAGGGCGCTGACTTTCTTCGCCAACGCTTAGATGAGCGTGGTGGCGGTCCGATTGCCGATGTGCTCGTGGTGCCATGCCGCGATGGCAAAACCCGCATTGTCTTTCGCACCTTGCATGCCGCCATTGATGGCCGTGGCTTTTTGCATTGGGTCAGCGAAGTCTGCCGTGCCATGCGTGATGAGCCGCTGCTAGGCTCTGACTCCTGCCTGACCGACTTGGATATTCAAGCGCGTTATGCCGATGAAATTCCCGAAGAGCCAGCCACTGAGCCGACTGCGTGTATTCCGGTATTGCAGCCTGCGGCAAAGGGCCAGCGTGGCGAGCTCGACTTTATTTGGCGGCGCGTGATGATCGATCACTCCGTTGCTCAGCTACTGCCGCGTTCGGCAATTTTTCTTGCCGAATGGGCACGCAAGCAACAGGCTGGGCCTGTCGGCTTTACCATTCCGGTTGATTATCGCGGCCTGCGTACGGATGAAATGGGCATCGGTAATTTGACTGGTTATGTGCGCCTGACCGTGCCCGAGGGTGCGACCACGCGCCAGCTCATGGTGCAGCTCGGCCAACGCCTAAAAGCCAAAGCAGATTGTCGTCAGTTCCCGGGCATAAAAATGCTATTTTGGCTGCCGGTGTGGTACATGCTGCGCCAGCTCAAGAAAAAAGTAGATGACGTATTGCATGAGGTGTCACCGGCGCTACCCACAGGTGGCATCGTTTCCATGGGGCAAGTCAACGCCGACACTTATAGTTTTCCCGGCTTTAAGGCGGGCATGCTCTATGGCATTCCTGGCGCCGTTGGTAAGCTCAATGTAGTGTTTTTAAACTACCCTGACTTCACCGTGATTTCGTTTTCAGTACCCGCAAGCTATAACCACGATGGGCAGTTCGATGCCCTCACGGCAGCTTATGTAAGCCACTTTCAAGCGTCTGGAATTACCTCGTGAATGATATTGATCTGAGCAAACTCAAGGTGGAGCGTACTGCCTCGGCAGCACCGAAATTGAAGCAGCGTCGCAGCCTGCGCTGGTGGCATGCGGCCGTGCTTATTGCCGTCTTGGTTCTGCTCTGGCGTGTATTATTTCCAGCGCCTATTGCCGTGCAAACCACGCAAGTGGTCACGGCCTGGCCATCGCAGCAATACCTTGTGCTCGATGCCACCGGCTATGTGGTGGCAAGGCGCCGTGCAGCCGTGGCCTCGAAAGGTACTGGCCGTGTTGAATGGTTGGGCCCCAATGAGGGCGATTTTGTGAAGGCCGGCACGGTTGTGGCGCGCTTAGAAAGCAGTGATGTTACGGCGGTCTATCAAGCTGCCGTTGCGAACTCAAATGTCGCCGCCTCAGGTGTCGATTCGGCCTTAGCTGAACTCAACGATGCCGATATTAACCTGCAGCGCACATCCACAGTGTTCAATAAAGGATTGATACCGCAAGTCACGTTTCGCGAAGCCATGTCGCGCTTCAATCGTGCGAAATCGGCAGTGGCGTCGGCAAGAGCAAGTTTGGCCGCGGCTCGTGCCAATCAAGATAACGCACGCACCTCTATCGATAACACAGAAATACGCGCGCCCTTTGATGGTGTTGTAATTGCGCGTTCGGCGAATATCGGTGACATCGTAACGCCGCTGTCGTCAGCCGCCGATGCACGCGGTGCAGCCATGGTGATGGCCGATATGTCGACACTGGAGATCAATGCTGAAGTCTCGGAATCGTCGCTATCGAGCATTCGTGTTGGTCAGCCTTGCGAAATCACTTTGGATGCATTTTCGCAGCGCCGCTTCCGTGGCGAAGTTAGCGCCATTGTGCCAACAATCAACAAAGCCAGCGCCACCGTGACCACGAAAATTCGTCTCTTAGAGCAGCCCGATGGCATCTTGCCGGACATGAGTGCGCGCGTGAGCTTCCTCTCCCAAGCAGTAGCCAATGGCGCATCGAAAGCCTTGCTAGCGGTTGATCCAAAAGCGCTTCGAAAAACTAAAGCTGGTCATGAAGTGCTGGTCATTGGCAGCGATAAACTTGTGCAGGTGCAAGCAGTCACACTCGGCAACCCACTTGGCGATGTAGTGGCGGTGAATGGCACACTGAAGGCGGGTGACACGCTGGTATTGTCGCCTGATGATTCCTTGGACGAGGGCAGTGAAGTTCAGATTAACGAGCCTAAATAATGTCGGCATTAATCAGCATACGCGAGCTTTACAAGACCTATCAGCGCGGCAATCAACCCGTGCCCGTGCTGATGGGTATCAATCTAGAAATCCATGCCGGCGATTATGTCTCACTGATGGGGCCTTCTGGTTCCGGTAAAAGTACGCTGTTGAATTTAATCGCGGGCATCGACAAACCCACATCCGGCGCGTTGCTTATCGACGATGTCGATATTGCTGCCTTGCCTGAAAGTGAGTTAGCGAATTGGCGTGCGGCCAACGTTGGTTTCATCTTTCAGTTTTATAATTTAATGCCGGTGCTTAATGCTTTTGAGAATGTTGAGTTGCCATTACTGCTAACCAATCTGAGCAAATCTGAGCGCCGCGAACACGTTGAAACAGCGCTAGCCATGGTCGGTCTTGCCGATCGTATGGACCATTATCCGAATGAGCTTTCTGGCGGTCAGCAGCAGCGTGTGGCGATTGCCCGCGCCTTAATTAGCGACCCGCAACTGATCGTGGCCGATGAGCCCACTGGTGACTTAGATCGACAATCGGCCGATGATATTTTGAGCTTATTGGATAGATTAAATATCGAGCTAGGCAAGACCATTGTCATGGTCACCCACGATCCCAAATGTGCGGCGCGCGCCAAGCAACAAGTGCACTTGGAAAAAGGCTTGTTGCTTAGCGAGCCTGACGAGCAGTCGCACTAAATGCACGTGCTTTATGTGCTCAAACTGGCGATTCGTAATATTTGGCGACAGCGTCTACGCGCCAGCATGACCATCGCCGGCATTGCCGTGGCGATCATCTCTTTTGGCTTACTGCGCACGGTCGTTGACTCCTGGTATGCCGGTGCGGAACTGAGCGATTCAGGTCGTCTCATCACGCGAAATGCGGCTTCTTTGGCGTTTCCATTGCCGGTGAGTCATGTCAGTCAAATTCGTCGAATCAACGGCGTTAAGGCGGTGACATCGGTGAATTGGTTTGGTGGGGTTTATATCGACGATAAGCATTTTTTTCCGCAATTTGCCATCGACCCCGATAGCTACTTCACGGTGTATCCCGAATTTATTGTCGATGAAAATCAGTTGGCCGAGTTTCGTCGAGATCGACGCGGCGTCATCATTGGCAGCAAGCTAGCGGCGAAAGAAGGCTGGAAAATTGGTGATCAAGTGCCGCTTTTGGGCACGATTTATCCTGGCGTGTGGAGCTTTACCATTCGTGGCATTTATCACGGCCGTGATGACACCGTCGATACCAATCAGTTCCTCATGCATTGGGCCTACGTCAATGAGCGCATTAAGTCGCTGCTGCCATCGCTCGCCGATCAAGTCGGCATCATCATTGTCGATATTAAAAATCCGTCCAATGCCGCGACCATGTCGGCGGCTATCGATAGCCAGTTCAAAAACTCGCTGACCGAGACGCGAACGGAAACGCAAAAAGCTTTTCAGCTCGGCTTTATTGCCATGGTCGACACCATTTTGCTGGCGATTCAAACCGTGGCATATGCCGTCATTCTCATCATCATGGCGGTGATGGCTAATACCATGGCGATGTCGGCGCGCGAGCGTACGCGCGAATATGCCACGCTAAAATCCTTGGGCTTTTCGCAGTCGTTTGTGACTAGTCTCATCTTGGTGGAGTCGCTTAGTATGGGCTTGATTGGCGGGGCTTTGGGTGTGGCGTTGAGCTATCCCTTGGCGGATGCTTTTTTTGCCGCCACCCGCGATCTTTTCGTGGTCTTTACGATTTTGCCCGAAACCGTGGTGCTGCAATTTGCCGCGGCCATTGTCATCGGCTTAGCTGCCGCTCTAGCTCCAGCCATCAACAGTGCGCGTATTAGCATTGTCGATGGCCTACGCGCGGTGACATGACGATGCGTAGAGGCCTGTCGTTTTCCTATGTCGCGCGCAACCTGATGGCACGCAAACTCACCACGCTACTCACGGCAACGGGTATGGCGCTAGTGGTGTTTGTTTTCGCCACCGTGCTAATGATGACCGAAGGCTTGCGCCACACCCTGGCCGGCACCGGCTCCTACAACAACGTCATTATCATTCGCCAAGGTTCGCAAACTGAAGTGCAGAGCACGGTAACGCGCGAGCAGGCTAATCTCATTGCCTCCTTACCGGGCTTGGCCAGCCATTCCACCCAAGGGCCGATGGTCTCGCGCGAAGTCATCGTGCTGGTCAATGTGCCTCGTCAAGATGGCGAGGGTTTAGCCAATATTGTGGTTCATGGCACCACGCCAGTTGGCATTGGCATGCGCGAGCAAATACGCGTGGTGGAAGGCCGTAGCTTTCGGCCGGGCTCATCGGAAGTCATTATTGGTAAAGGTTTAACGCGCGGAAAGCTAGGTTTACGCTTGGGTGGAGTGCTCAATTTTGGCCAGCGCGAATGGCGTATTGTTGGTGTTTTTGATGCCGGTTCCAGTGGTTTTGACTCCGAAGTTTGGGCCGATAGCGAGCAGATGATGCAGGCTTTTCGTCGACAGTCATACTCTTCGTTAGTGGTTGGTTTGCGCGATGCCAATAGCTTTGTCACTTTTGCTGAGGCCTTGGAGCAAAAGCCCAATATTAAGGTCGATATTCGGCGCGAATCGCTATTTTATGCTGACCAGTCGAAGAAAATGTCCGGCTTTATTGAGATCTTGGGCAAATCGATTACGCTAATTTTTTCCATCGGCGCGGTGATCGGCGCAATGATCACTATGTATGCCAGTGTGGCCAATCGCACGCAGGAAATCGGCACACTGCGCGCACTGGGTTTTCAGCGCATGAATATCATTAGCGCGTTTATCCAGGAGGCGATGTTGCTAGGTGCACTGGCCGGCATCATCGGATTAGGCTTGGCGAGTTTTATGCAACTGGTTGAGATATCCACCACCAATATTCAGACTTTTTCTGAGGTGGTGTTTCGATTGATATTGACCCCAACTATCGCGGTGCAGGTCATGGTTTTTTCTATATTCATGGGCGTGTTGGGCGGTGTCTTGCCCGCTATTCGCGCTGCGCGTTTGGAGATTGTAAATGCCCTCCGATTCGGCTGATTATCTGACCAAGTTACCCGCTTTAGCGCCTCAATTTAGCGTTGATCGGCCGGTCACGGCCTCTGAGTATTACCACGCCAGTGTTGGCACCAGTCGGCACACATTGGAGTCGCCGCGTTATGTGTTCTTTGTGCTGCACGGAAGCTGCGCTGATGCACCAGATGAGCTCGCGCTAACTCAAAAACTAACGCAAGCCATTGTGCAGATTTCCGCTTGTAATCCGGTCCTGCGCATGCGCTGGCATGGCATTCTTGGTCGTTCGCGCTGGCTCAGCGATGGGCCATTACCACGCTTGAGAATTGTTCATAACTGCCAGTGGGATGGGCAATCTAGTGCTGGTGCTGACATCCTTGATGAGCCCGGTTTGTCGTTGCGCGATGGACCTTGCGCTGAGTTTATTTGGGCCTCGCAAGGCCGAGGTCGCGGCCTGCTAATCTTACGCTCGCATCATGCCATCATGGATGGCTTAGGCGGCATGCATCTGCTCAGCGAACTGTTTCGGGCGCTACGCGGCGAGCCGTTATTGGGTAGCAACACCGCGTTTAGCGATGCTGATCTGATGCGCGCCATGGCGATTACGCCGACGAAACACGAGCCCTATGACACCTGCACACTGACTGGTGCACCTGCTGGCGAAGCAGTAGGCGATGACTGGTGGCGAGTTCGCTTTGGTCCAGTGCAGCCGCGCCTGCTTTCGAAGGTTGCACTGGCTTTGACTGAGTTTGCGCATCAATTCAGTGACGCGCCGGTGCGCATCGCGGTTCCTGTCGATTTACGCAAACACGTACCGGGCATACTGGCGAGCACCAACTTCGCCAATATGCTATTTGTTCGCCTCAATAAAGGCGCACAAGCAGCCGATTTCGATGACCAGCTCCGCGAGCAAATAGCCGCGCGGAGAGAGGGCGCGTATCCGGCCATTTACGATTGGTTGCGATGGTTGCCACTGCGCTGGTTTGATTATCTATTGGGCCGGCGTTTAGCCAACTTCACCACCCGAAAGCCGGTTGAGACGGTGCTCATTTCCAATATGGGCAAGGTTGATTTATCGGCGTTTCAATCGTCGATATTTAAGGCCGACGATTACATAGTTTCGCCCATGCCAGGCAACGCCTTTGTCGTGCTGTACTCTATCAATGCTGAAATCAGCATGATGATTAGTCTGCCACGCATACTCTCTAGCAATGGCCGTAAGCAGGCTCTTGTCGCGTGGTTGCAGCAGCGCTTTGGCGTAACAAGTGGTGACGAAAGCAGTAGCGAATGCAACGAGAGCAATGCATGCAAAAGCTAAGTACCATCTGGCGATTTCTCAAAGACTTAGGCGCTTATCAAGCACTACGACCCTACGATATCTACCCGTATTTTTTCTTGACGAGCTTCGCCTTAGTCGCGCTTGTCTTATTAGCACCTGAGTATTTCGCGCAATGGCC
The DNA here is from genome assembly GCA_041612115.1 of Perlucidibaca sp. Lineage (GTDB taxonomy): Bacteria > Pseudomonadota > Gammaproteobacteria > Pseudomonadales > Moraxellaceae > Perlucidibaca. The sequence continues at coordinate 5,782 of JBFJJU010000011.1, read as the reverse complement.
AGGTTATAGCGCCTTAGCGACGGCCGGCGGCAGTGCCGGCGCGGGTCGTTTTCTTATTGACACTAGCTTGCCAGTGGCGCTGCTCTATATCGGCGTTATATTGCTGAAGCTGAGCCGAGCGCGCTGTCATGCAGTAAACGATGGCATGCGCGCCAACACCGTGCATCGCTATCCGTTGATTGGCGCAGTATTCTTTATCGTGCAATTACCCTTACTCATTTTGCTCTACGAAGCGCAAGATGACTTCGTCTACGACTTAACAAAAAACTTCTGGGTGCTTGCCTATTGCATGCCGTGGTTTTCCTATCTAGCTGCCAATAGCTTTTCAATAATCATTGCGGCTGCCTACGAATATCGGCAAACAGTGGCTGGAAAACCTGCACTAAATGCCGAAAGAACTGACACGAATAACTCGCCATGAAGTTATCAACGACGCTAAATCACCCGAAAATATTCATTGCCATCATTCTCGTGGCGATGCTGTTTTGCCTACCGATGTTAGCCAACGGTTTGCTCTTAGATGACTACCCGCAGCGCATCGCGATGTATACCGCACCCACGAGCAATCTCTTCGACTTCTTTACCCGCGGCAACTCTCTCACCGAGGCGCAGCTGCAGTCGGGCATTTTGCCGTGGTGGATGTTGGAAGAGTCAAAAGTGCGATTTTTTCGCCCCATCGGCGAGCTACTCATTCATCTTGATTACGCACTTTGGCCAGATAATTTTGCCCTCATGCATCTGCATTCTATCGCGTGGTACGGGGTGCTGCTCGCTGCCGTCTCCTCCGTATATAAGCGCTTGCTCCCTTTGCGTTGGGCCGCTGCCTTAGCCACTTTGATGTTCGCTCTCGATTATGGCCATTCCGCAGGCGTTGCCTGGCTCTGCAACCGTAACGTCTTAGTGGCGATGACCTTGAGTATGCTGTGCCTGCTGTGTCATCGCCGCGACAGCATGCGCATGAGCATAGTCGCGGTAGTCTTATTTGCTGGTAGCTTGGCCGCGAGTGAGTCGGCGCTGGCTTTGTCAGGCTATTTACTCGCACAGGAGCTGTACTTAACTCGGCGCTCCAACGCAGCAAAAATCCTGCGGCTTCTGCCTTATGCTGTGATTGCGCTGTGCTGGATAGGCTTTTGGGCGGCTCAGGGCTATGGCGTTTCAGGCCCAGGCTTCTACATCGATATTGCTCAACAGCCGCTGCTATTTTTGGAAAAGCTGGTGTATCGAGCGCCAGCTTATGTAGTCAGCCAAATAGCTTTTCCACCGGTAGAAGTTTTTGGCGCGATGGAGTTGCAGACCTTGCCAAGGGCTATGCAATGGTTAGCTGGCGGCTATATTTTTGCGCTATTGGGTCTGTTGTTTTGGTTTTTTCGACCATTGCTCAAGCAGCTAGCGGTGGCCCGGTTTTTTGCATTGGGCCTAGTCATTGCCGCCTTACCCCTAGCTGCTTCATCGCCGGTTAGCCGATCGCTTTGGTATGTCAGTTTTGGCGCGCTTGGCCTGATAGCGCTTTATGTCGCGCATTACCGAGAACTCGCGGCTACTTCTGCTAACAATGAAGCCTCGCTGCGACGCGCCGGCATTTTCGCCAAGATCTTATTAGCGCTGCACTTGCTGCTTAGCCCATTATTATTTCTAGCTCTGCCGCAGATGACCACTGCCTTTGATACCGCCATGGATAGCAAAACTGTAGCGCTGCCTACCACCGCCTCAAACTCACGGCTATTGCTGCTGGCGAGCCCGACCTATATCGGTAGCGTGACATTTCCCATGCTGAAAGATCAGGCCTTATCGTATGGAGCCGCGCCAAGTCGCAGCATGCCAACGCTGACGAATATTCGCGGCTTAGTGGACACTGAGCACGCTTTCAGATTGCGGCGGGTATCGGACGACACTTTAGTGGTGAAGTCGGAGCAGGGCTTTGCCAGCATGGCGACCGCGCCTTACGGTTTTAGTGCTGGCCATGAAGTGCTGCTAGATGATGTGCGCATCGTCGTTGAGCAGGTAAATGCCGATGGACAGCCTGTGCAAATTCGGTTTTCTTTCAAGCCTGGGGCATTGTTGGGCTATCAGGTGATGCGTTGGCAAGGTGAGGGTTTTATTGCCGCCACGCTGCCCGAGATTGGCACGTCGATAGAGATTAATTAGCCCCATCATCATTTCCAATATGGAAGACTGAGGCATGAGCAAGCGCTTAAAGATTATCGGGCTAGTAGCCGTGTTGGCGCTGCTCGCCGCTGTGGGCATATATGTCGAGCAGCTCATGAGTAAAAAAGCACCTAGCTTTGACATTTCATTGAGCTGCGGTGTGCCGCCACCAGAGGAAGAGTCTGAACTGGCACGCTTGTTCGATTTTGCCGAAAACCATGAAGGTGAAATAGTGCAGGTCAAGCTAAGTTATTACCCAGGCGACTGTAGCTGCCCACGCAATGATGACGATGACCCAAGCATGGTTGTGATGGTCTGTGAACATAATCCAGAATGGTGGCTTGCTGAGAAAATGAAGCAGTATCACTGTGTTGAGGCGCGAGGCATGGCTGGGCATCGCGCTGGCACTGCATCATTTTGCTTTCCAACGCATGATCTACTGCCGATCAAAATGGGCTATTCCAGAGAACAAACCGCGACTTATCAGAGCATATCGGGGCCGTTCTTACTGAACTGGGAGTGGAGCCTTGGCGCACCGCATGTGCAAGTGCTCGTGCCTCAAACTTAAGCGCCTCTGAGCACGATGGCCGGGGCAGTGCGCCAGACTTTTCGTGTTGCGGCCATGCCCGCTAAGCCTGTGAGCGCAGCACCCAGCAGCGGAGTCATAAGCCAAAGCTCACCATGCCATGTCGGCGGTAAGTCCAGCAGCGTGATGTATAGCGCGGCGGCCAGAAGCTCAGTTAAAACCACCGCCAATAGCCCAGCCATCCCACCCAGCAATATCATTTCCGATAAGCCACGCTGAATAAGTTGGCGACGACTAGCGCCAAGTGCGCGCAGTAGAGCAGCCTCTTGTCGGCGTTGATCTTGTCCGGCCGCAATGCAGGCCAGTAGCACCAACACGCCGGCCGCAAGCACAAATAGCAGCACAAACTCAATTGCTCGCGAGACATCATCGAGTAGCTTGCGAACTTGCGTCATGATGGCATCGACGTCGATTAGCACCACGGTGGGAAAGCGCTGCAGCAATGTATTGAGCACGTCACGATTGCCGCTGGGCACATGGAAAGCGGTGAGATAAGTCGCTGGAAAGTCGGCTAGCGCCGCCGGTGGAAACACCATGTAAAAGTTGGGTTGAAAGCTGTCCCAGTCCACTTTGCGCAAGCTGCTCACCGTTGCCTCGACATCGCCTTCCGCCAGAGTGAACAGTAAGTGATCACCTAAGCCGACGCCCAGTTTTTCTGCCAACTTGGACTCGATTGAGACCGGCCATGGCGCGTTCGACGGGTTTGCCCATTCGCCTTCAAGTAGCTCATTGCCCAATGGCAAGGTGTCGGAGACAGTGAGGTTTAGCTCGCGATTGAGGGCCTCAAGATTTGGCTCTTTGTCTTTCGTCACCGCGGTGACCACGGGTTCGCCATTGATGGCGGTGAGGCGGCCACGAATCACTGGATATAAGGCGTCGATATTGATACCGGCATCGGCCAGCGTTTGGCGAAACTCGGCGGTGTCATGGGCATCAATGCCGAGTGCAAATTGATTGGGCGCATTGGCAGGAAGCTTACTTTGCCATGCTGAGATGAGTTCGCCACGGACACTGGTGACCAAGAGCATAGCGGTCATACCGATGCTCAGCGCAAGGATTTGCAGTGTGCTGGCATGTGGTTGTCGCCACAGTTCGCGCAGGCCAAGCAGGGTACTTGGTAGTGAGCGTTCAGCGAATGTTTTGCGCAAGAGCACAAAGACACTGCGCAAGATGATGGTGAGCAAAAACGTCAGCGCGCTACCACCGACAACGAGCAAAAGCGTTAATTGCCAGCGACCTGTTTCTAGCATCAGTAACGCGGCCAATGCCGATAAGGCCAGTGCAGTAACGGCGATTAAGCCGGGCGAGTTTGGCGCTAATTCTCGGCGAATAACCCGCAATGGGGAAACTCGAAACAAGCCGATTAGGGCTGGCAGTGCAAAACCCAGCAAGGTTAACGTGGCGGTGGCAATGCCGGTAAGCAGGGGGCGCTGCCAGGCAAAATTCAGCTCCGCCGTGGGCAGCATGCTATCGAGCAATTGAAACAGTAGCTGCGAGGCCAATGCCCCGAGCCCTGCGCCAAGCACAATGGCCACCGCCCAAATAAGCCCGAGTTGGCGTAGATAAATATCTTGCACGCGGCGACGGCTAGCGCCCAGACAGCGCATCAATGCCATGGTGTCGTAATGTCGCTCAGCATGGCGGCGCGCGGCGAGGGCGACTGCTAGGCCCGATAAAATCACCGCGGCAATGGCAGCTATGCTCAGATAGTCGCTAGCACGCGCGAGAGGCGTGCCCACTTCCGAGCGCCCACTGGCAACATCCTGCAGGCGTTCGCCAATGGCAAGCTTTGGCTTTAGCTCATCGTTGAAGTCGGCCACGGCCTGAGCTGATCCAGCGAGCAGCAAGCGATATTGCACGCGCGAACCTGGTTGAATGAGGCCTGCAGCCTCCACGTCGGCGGCGTTAATCAGCGCGCGTGGGGCGAATGCCGAGAAATTACCGGCGCGATCGGGTTCACTGGTGAGTACAGCGGCGACGCGTAGACGGATATCGCCGAGCTGCACCAAATCATCTAGGCCGATGGCGAGCAGGCCAAATAGACGCTCATCTAGCCACAGAGTGCCGGAGGCAGGCAGGCTGCCGGCTGGGAGCTGTATCTTGCCACGGCGCGCTTGGAGTTCGCCGCGTAAGGGGTAGCCATCATTCACCGCTTTCACAGCGGCTAACTGAAAGTCATCCTTGTACTGAATCATGCTGGAGAATTCAGTCACGCTGGCTTGCTGTAAACCGCGTTTAGTTGCCTCGTGCCTGACTTCTGGACGTAATGGTCGGCTGCTATCGAGCACGAGATCAGCGCCTAGCAGGCTGGCGGCTTGGCGCGTTAGACCTTGCTCTAAGCTAGCGCTGAAAAACCGCAGGCTAGTGGTAGCGGCCACGGCGAGGATTAAGGCCGCCAATAGCAGCCAGATTTCACCGGCACGAATATCACGCGACAGCAGTCGCCAAGCCAGTTTCATGCGTGGCTACCTGCCACTATGCGGCCGCTATCGAGATGGATTTGGCGCTGACAACGTGCGGCGAGGGCTTCGTCGTGAGTGACTAAAATCAGCGTGGTGCCAGCATCGGCATGTGCTTCAAATAAAAGCTCGATGATGCGCGCACCAGTTTGGCTATCGAGGTTGCCGGTAGGCTCATCGGCCAGAAGTAGTTTCGGCTCCATGGCAAAGGCGCGAGCAATGGCCACGCGCTGCTGTTCGCCACCAGAAAGCTGTCGTGGCGTATGCGCTTCGCGAGCGCCAAGGCCCACGCGCACTAGCCAATGCCGAGCTTTATCACGAGCTGGCAGGCCTGCTAACTCCAGCGGCAACATGACATTTTCGAGCGCGCTTAAATGCGGTAAGAGCTGGAAGCTTTGGAAAACAAAGCCGATCAATTGCTGGCGTAATGCCGCGCGCGCATCCTCATCTAGAGCGCCAAGCTCATGACCGGCCAGAAGCACTTGGCCCTGACTGGCAGTGTCCAATCCCGCTAACAAGCCCAGTAGTGTAGATTTGCCTGAGCCCGAGCTGCCAGTAATCGCTACACTCTCGCCGGCGTTGATGCTCAAGT
>JBFJJU010000010.1:0-36871 GCA_041612115.1 Perlucidibaca sp. | reverse complement strand
CTGACAAGCCCCCCCTTCTCGGCTTATAATCCCGCTCTTATTTTGCAGCCGTTGCGCGAGGGGCCACATGAGCACCAAAAAGCCGAACACGCCAGATCCATCTCAGCAAGACGCAGATGGACCAGACGATATGCCGCTGGATAAGGCACAGCGTAACTCACTGCTTGCCGAGCTCATCAAGCGCGGTAAAGAGCAAGGCTATCTGACCTATGGCGAGGTGAACGATCACCTGCCTGAATCGGTTACTGAAAGCGAGCAAATCGAAGACATCATTCAGATGCTCAATGACTTGGGCATCCCGGTGCACGAGCGCGCGCCTGCCGCTGATGACCTCATGCGTGAGGAAACACCAGAAGCTAGCGACGATGACCTCGCCGCCGAAGAAGCCGCTGCCGTTTTGGCCTCGGTAGAAAACGAACCTGGCCGCACCACCGACCCCGTGCGTATGTATATGCGCGAAATGGGCACGGTTGAGTTGCTCACCCGCGAAGGCGAAATCGCTATCGCCAAACGCATCGAAGAAGGCATCCGCGACGTTCTGCACGCCATGGCTTATTGGCCACGTGCAGTGGAATTACTAGTTGATGAGTTTGATGCTATCGATGCTGGCGAGCGCCGCATTAACGATGTTATCTCGGGCTTCTTAGACCCTGATGATGATGGCGCTAGCGCACCCAAAGAAGTTGATGACACTGCTGCCCTAGCTGCTTTGGCCGCTAAAAAAGCCAAAGATGCAAAAGGCTCAAAAGACACCAAAGCCGATGATAGTGAAGAAGAAGAAGAAAGTGCTGATGACGATACTGCCGATGAGAACGATGGCGGCATCGACATGGAGAAGCTGGCCGCACGCGTAGATGCACTTCGCAAGCAGCTAAAGAAAACCGATAGCTCCGAAGAGCGTCAAGGTCGTGAGTCAAAAGTCTGGCAAACCAACGTCGAAGAGCTGGCCAATCAGTTCATGATGTTTAAATTGACGCCGCGCGTGTATGACGGCATTGCTGAACATATTCGCTCGAACATCAACATTATTCGTGCACAAGAACGCGTGATCATGATTTCCTGCGTGCGCCGTGCTCGCATGGACCGCAGCCATTTCCTTGCCGACTTCCCCGGCAATGAAATCGATTTAACCTGGCTAGACGGCGTTGTTAGCAAGCGTAAATCGATTGCCAAAGCCCTCGAAACGCAACGCGAATATATTATTCGTGCGCAAGAACGCCTACTTGAAGTCAGTGATAATCACGGCGGTCTGAGCATTGCCGACATTAAAGCGATTAGCCGGCGCATGAGCGTTGGCGAAGCGAAAGCACGTCGCGCTAAGAAGGAGATGGTCGAGGCCAACCTGCGCTTGGTTATTTCGATTGCAAAGAAATACACCAACCGTGGCCTGCAGTTCTTGGACTTAATCCAAGAAGGCAATATCGGCTTGATGAAAGCCGTCGACAAGTTTGAGTATCGTCGCGGCTTTAAGTTTTCGACCTATGCGACTTGGTGGATTCGTCAGGCCATCACGCGTTCGATCGCTGACCAAGCGCGCACCATTCGTATCCCCGTGCACATGATCGAGACCATTAACAAGCTCAACCGCGTATCACGTCAGATGCTGCAAGAAATGGGTCGCGAGCCAACGCCAGAAGAGCTCGGCGAACGCTTAGAAATGCCCGAAGATAAAGTTCGTAAAGTGCTGAAAATCGCGAAAGAGCCCATCTCTATGGAGACCCCGATTGGTGATGATGAAGATAGCCATTTAGGCGATTTCATCGAAGACACTTTGGTGACTTCACCTATCGATGCAGCAACCTCGGAGGGCTTGCGCGAAGCAACGCGTGAAGTGCTGGAAAACCTCACGCCACGCGAAGCAAAAGTGCTGCGCATGCGCTTCGGCATCGATATGAATACCGATCACACGCTGGAAGAAGTCGGCAAACAGTTTGACGTGACTCGTGAGCGTATTCGTCAAATTGAAGCGAAAGCGCTGCGCAAGCTGCGCCATCCAACTCGCTCGGAGCATCTGCGCTCATTTCTCGACACTGAGTAAATTAGCAGCTGAGGCGCTCTGCATATAACAGAGCGCCGCTTCAGCATTACAGTGCTCTTAGACATAAAAAAAACCGGCTCTGAAGGCCGGTTTTTTTATGTCTTGCGCAACTTACTTCATGCGCTTCGAGCTCATAGCAACAAGCTTTTGATAGCTCGAAGGGAAGACACGCACAACCAAGTCTAAGATTTTAGCATCGGCACCAATCAATAGACGTCTCTGATTTTTTTCCACTGCACGGATCATTTGTGCAGCGGCTTCATCGGCAGTGGTACGGAAAAGTTTTTCAAAATTGGCGGTGCTATTCACGCTCATGCCAATTTTCGTTACCGAGTCATCCATGCGTGCAGCTTTAGCGATATTGGTTTTAATGCCGCCAGGGTGAACACTAGTCGCGCTCACACCAACGTTCTGTAAGTCCAGCTCTTCGCGCAAGGCTTCTGTGAAGCCACGCACAGCAAACTTAGAGGCGTTATATGCACTTTGTGACGGCACGGCAATTAAACCAAATAAGCTGCTGGTATTGATAATGTGGCCGTCACCAGAGTCTTTTAGGTATGGCAGGAATGCTTTAGTGCCGTGAACTACGCCCCAGAAGTTGATATTCATGATCCATTCAAGATCATCATAACCACCGCCATCAACTACTGAACCTAGGGCAACACCAGCGTTATTGAAAATCAAATTTACTTTGCCATGATCGCCAGCAACTTTGTCAGCCCAAGCAAAAACAGCCTCTTTATTAGCAACATCAAGCTTCTGCGATGTAACTTTAACGCCTGTGCCATCGAGCAGCTTAACGGTTTCAGCCAAGCCTTTTTCATTGATGTCGCTAAGTGCTACGTGACAACCACGCGCGGCCAATAGCACGGCAAGCGAACGGCCCATGCCGGAGCCTGCACCTGTGATGGCAGCTACTTTATTCTTGAAATCTTTCATGAGGAAACCTAGTACGGTGACAGTGAGTAATGGCAAGATATAAGTGACAACGTGCCATGTCAATGAATTTCAAAACCCGCCACGCTTATCGCTAAGTGCGGCGGGTTTTGAAACAACCCTATAGTGCCGCAGCTAGTTCAGCACCCTCACGAATGGCACGCCGCGCATCAAGCTCACCCGCCAGCTTGGCACCACCAATTACGTGGTAACGGCTATCGGTGATTTTGCCTTCGGCATTGCGCGGCAACATGTCTGTTACCGACTCTTGGCCTGCACACAAAATCACATGGTCAACATCGAGGATACGCTCCTCACCATCAACACGAATGTGCAAACCAAGGTCGTCAACTTTTACATACTCAACTTCGGCGAGCATCTTCACGCCAAATTGGCCGAGCAATAATTTGTGCGCCCAACCTGTTGTTTTACCTGGGCCTGCACCCATTTTTTTCACGCCAGGTTTACGCTGCAACATGGTGATTTCGCGCGAAGCAAAGCGGCGCTCAGGTGCGGTTAGACCATTCTCGGTAACATCAAAATCGACGCCCCAATATTTTGCCCAATGCTCAACTGACTGATTATGCTCTTCTAGCAAGTAGGCGCAGGTATCAACACCAATACCACCGGAACCGATCACAGCTACGCGCTGACCAACATTGACTTCACCACGTAGTACTTGGGTGTAATCCAACACCTTCGGATGATCAACGCCGGGGAAGCGCGGAACGCGTGGCTTAACACCAGTCGCAATGACAACGTCATCGAAGCAAGCTAAATCATCATGGCTAACGGTGGTATTCAACTTCACTTTTACACCACTGCGCTCTACTTCATAGCGATAGAAGCGGATGGTTTCCTGGAACTCCTCTTTGCCAGGCACGGCAGCGGCCATATTAAATTGGCCGCCGATATCTGCAGCTGACTCAAACAGGGTGACATCGTGACCACGGTCAGCAGCCACAGTAGCGGCAGTGAGGCCAGCCATGCCGCCACCGACAACGGCGATTTTTTTCGGCCTCGTCGACTTCACATAAACCAGTTCAGTTTCGTAACCCGCACGTGGGTTTACCAAGCATGTTGCGCGTATATTGGAGAAGGTCAGATCCAAGCAGCCTTGGTTACAGGCGATACAGGTATTGATAGCCTCTGGTTTGCCTGCCGCTGCTTTATTAACGAAGTCTGGATCGGCCAAAAGCGGGCGCGCCATCGAAATCAAATCGGCATCGCCACTCTCAACAATATCGTCGCAAACCTCAGGTGTGTTGATGCGATTCGATGCCATCACCGGCACTTTCAGCTCTTTTTTGATACGCGCAGTGACGCTACGGAAAGCTGCGCGTGGAACTTGTGTCGCAATAGTTGGTACCCGCGCTTCGTGCCAGCCAATACCTGTATTGAGAATGGTGATACCTGCAGCCTCTAATGCTTTGCAGATAGTTACAATTTCATCCCAAGTATTACCACCTGGCACTAAGTCGATCAGCGACATGCGATAGCAAATGATGAAATTAGGCCCTACTTTTGCGCGCACCGCTTTCACAATTTCCACTGGCAAGCGCATGCGATTCTCTACCGATCCGCCCCATTTATCGGTGCGCTGGTTCACTCGCGAACAAATGAACTGGTTCAGCAAATAACCTTCTGAGCCCATGATTTCGACGCCGTCATACCCGGCCATCTGAGCCAAACGAGCGGAGTGAGCGTAGTCTTTAATGGTCGACAGAATGACTTTTTCAGTCATCGCTTTTGGTTTAAATGGGTTGATGGCCGACTTGACCGCCGACGAAGACACTTGAAATGGATGATAACCATAACGGCCGGCATGCAGCATTTGCATAAGAATTTTACCGCCATGCTCATGCACTGCTGAAGTCACACGACGATGGTTCAAAATATCGCCGTAGCTATTCATCGTGCCGGCCGCTGGCAGCAACCAACCCTGGCGATTCATTGCGATACCACCGGTGATCATCAGTGCGGTGCCGCCTTTGGCGCGCTCAGCAAAGTAAGCAGCAAGCTTGCCGTAATTCCAAAAGCGATCCTCTAAGCCGGTGTGCATGGAGCCCATGACGATGCGGTTGCGAAGTGTGGTGAAGCCCAGATCGAGTGGGGCCAGCATGTGATTGAAAGCAGTCATGGTAATTAAGTCCTCGTCAAAACGACATTAGCGCGCTAAAGTTAACGCCGTTAAGATTACGAGGATTTAGAGCGATGTCAAGAGCGCAAAGCAAACCGAGCTACCATCATGGTGACCTGCGCCAAAGCATCATCACGGCTGGTCTCGCTCGCATTCGCGCGGATGGCGTACAGGCATTGAGCCTACGGCAATTAGCCGATGAGCTCGGCGTGTCGACCCCTGCGCTTTATCATCACTTTCGCAGCAAGCATGCCCTGCTCATGAGCCTGGGCGAGGCGGCCATGGCAGAGTTTGTTGTGGTCATGCAAGCCGCCATCGCTCGTGATGATAGCTCGGAAAGCTTTGCGCTCGGCTATGTCGGCTTTGCTAGGAGCGAGGCAGCGCTCTATGATCTAATTTTCGGCAGTCTGCTTTGGCGAGACCCCAATGCCGAGTCATTTCGTACGGCCGCCAGAGCGCATGTGCGCATCATTACGCGGCATGTACAAAGCATGCAAGAGCGCGGAGAGTTGCCTGCTAGCGTCAGCGCCTTGCGTGTCGTGCAAGTCGCCTGGGCCACGCTGCATGGCCTCTGCCGCATGTATAACGACGGCCTCGCGTTTACCGCTGAGACCATTGAAGACATCGCAAAAACAGCAATGGCATTGATTCATCAAGCCTTGAACAACAGCCCTGTGTAGAGCATGTGTGCAATCCTCGCGAGAAGATGCCTTCCAGTAATATGACAAGCAATGAAATATCTTGGAGCAGCGCGTGACCACACTGAACTTGCATCGCGTATTGCCACTTAAGCGCTCATTAGCTGAAACTTTTCGCTACCTGCGTGACTTCGACAATATCGAACAATGGGATCCGGGCGTATTTAGCGCCGAGCGTGAAACCACCAGCTCAGCGCAACGGCTCAATGACGCTGACGCTAGCTCAGCACCACGCAAGCCCACCTTCGCATTACAACTCAATGTTATGGGTCGTGCCGTGCCCATGCGCTACACACTAGACATTTGCGAACAGCCATCTGAGCGCGGCCAAGCACGCCTAGTGCTCACTGGCATTGGCGATGGCTTCAGCGCTGTCGACACACTGGTGCTAAACGCCACTAGTGCGAATGAATGCACACTAGATTATCGCGCTGACATCACCACAGCTGATGTACCCCGCTTGCTTGTACCCGTGCTGGACTGGTGGGGGGATCGCCTAAGCAATGCCGCAATGAAAGGCCTCAAATCTGCGCTTGAAAATGATGGGCCTTCGCAGCCCAGCGCCCTAGCACGCTTGGCAGAACGTCTAGTTTTACCAGGCATGATCAACTACACCCGCCGTGGCTATCGCAACATGCCCTCGCGCGGACTATCGCGCTACCTCGACGGCCAGCGCATTGGCATCAGTGGCGTGACATCCGGCCTAGGCCTAGGCTGCGCACAACAGCTAGCACGGTTGGGTGCCGACTTAGTATTAGTCGGCCGCGGAGCTGAGCGCTTAGCGCAAGCGGCGGAAACCATACGTCCGTGGGCCAGCCACACTATCGATATCCATTGCATTGAGGCCGAACTTTCTAGCATCGCCAGCACGCGCGCACTTAGCGAAGCACTCGTGGAGCTCGAGCGACCATTGGATGTGTGGATTAACAACGCTGGGGCGCTATTTGACTCACAGGCACTCACCGGAGATGACCTCGAACGCACCATGGCAGTGAATTTTGTTGCGCCTGCGCTACTCACTCAGGCACTCGCGCCAGTGCTCGCCGCTCGTGGAGGCCGCATCATCCAAGTCATCTCTGGCGGGCTTTACACGCAAGGCATTCGGCTCGATGACATGGCTTTTGCCAATGAACCTTATAATGGCCCCAAGGCATACGCCCGCGCCAAGCGCGCCCTGCTCGATGTTAGCCAGTATTGGGCCTCGCAATATCGCGGCTTGGGCTTGCATGTCATGCATCCCGGCTGGGCTGCTACGCCCGGAGTTGCCAGTGCTCTGCCCGCCTTCAATCAACGCATGGGGAAATGGCTGCGCAATGCGCGCCAGGGTAGCGACACAGTAGTCTGGCTCGCCAGCCACCATGCATTTGCCAATGGACATGATAGCGGCGAATTCTGGTTTGATCGTGCTCGCCGACCGACTTCTCTGCTGCCTAGCACCGCCAGCAGCAATGCCGATGTGCAGGCGTTAATTTCTTGGTACGAAGAGCAAATTTCTGTCTAGTCGAGCGGCACCGTGCTTGCTACACTGCGCGCCTGCATTTCGGCGTCAAGCCACTCGTGCGGGCCTGTAGCTCAGTTGGTTAGAGCAGAGGACTCATAATCCTTTGGTCGTCGGTTCAAGTCCGACCGGGCCCACCAATTAAAACAACGACTTACGATTTATCGCTGTACAGTCCTATAGTCCAAAGGTACAGTAACGGTACAGTGCTGCGATGCAGCACGACTTTGGGGCACCCTCATGGCAACTATCGTCAAGACTCCAGCAGGCACCTGGAAAGCACTAATCCGTAAGCAAGGTTGGCCAACCGTCACCAAAATTTTTCGCATTAAACGAGATGCCGAGGATTGGGCCAGGCGCACTGAAGACGAGATGGTTCGCGGCGCATTTATTCAGCGATCGCCATCTGAAAGGATGACGCTAGCTATCGCAATGAGGCGCTACCTAAGCGATGTGTCCCCCACAAAAAAACTAACGACTCAGCGTTCTGAGCTAAGTAAATCAAAACCGCTCGTAAAGCATCTTGGGAAATATTCGTTAGCAGGCATCACTCCAGATATTGTCGCCGAGTATCGCGACACACGTCTGGCAGATAAATCGCGAACAGGCACAATTAGCAACAACACGGTAAGGCTTGAGCTAGCGCTTCTCAGCCATCTCTTCACCACCGCCATTCAAGAATGGGCTTTGGGGCTCACGTATAACCCTGTTTTAGCAATTCGCAAGCCTAGCGCAGGCCAAGGGCGCGATCGGCGCTTATCAGAAACTGAGGAGCTCAAGCTAATCGCAGCAGTGAACTCGCACAGCAACCCAATGCTTGGCTGGATCGTTCGGATCGCCATTGAAACCGGCATGCGCTCTTCAGAAATTTCTTCACTTAAATGCAATCAAGTCAATTTGAAGTCGAGAGTGGTAAAGCTAACTGACACAAAAAATGATGACTCTCGAACAGTTCCTCTTTCGAGAAAAGCAACGGATGCGCTTCAGGCTGCACTAGACAACCCAAGGCCTGCTGAAACAAATCTAGTATTTTTTGGCGAACCTGGGCGCGACGGCAAAAGGCGACCATTTACGTTTACGAAGGTTTGGTCGACTATCAAAAAAGAAATAGGCATGCCCGATTTGCGCTTTCACGACCTTCGGCACGAGGCCGTCAGCCGCTTTGTCGAAATGGGGTTAGGTGACCAACAGGTTGCTGCAATTAGCGGGCACAAAAGCATGCAGATGCTTAAGCGCTACACTCATCTTCGGGGAGAAGACCTTGTGGCCGAGCTTGATAAACGCTGCTGAGGCATCACTCAACCAGCGCTTTCAACAAAGCATCTCTCGCATCCTGGTAAAACACTATATCCAACTTGATCGCCAAGTCATCGGGTAGCTCCATGAGTTGGCGGCGGCAAGCAACGGGCAGAAGCAGAGTCTTAGCACCTTTCTCAATAGCCATTTCGGCAAGAGTTACTGAATTATGAACAGGCTCTATGGTGCCGCCGACCGTGACCTCGCCTACGACAATCAAGCCACCACGTACTGATTTTTTCAGCAGCGCACTGGCTAATGCTATCAGGCTAGCAATACCAGTTTTAGCGCCTGTTTTAGCAGCATCAAACGCGCGCAGCTGAACCGAAAACTCATGTGAGCGAGGGTCACGATCGCCCACTAGCTGAGTGGCGCGTGCATACAGGTTTTGCTCGGCACAGCGAACGGACTCACGAAAGGCTGGAGGCACAGGGTTATTTAATACGCGCACACCGCTACCCGGCCCTTCAGTTACTTCTAGACGAAAGAGCCCAGGATACTCATTTTCGGCACCAGGACTCAGCACCCAAATCTGACCGCACTCCATCGGCTCATCGCCAATACCAGACTGGCTTCGCAGCTCAGGAGTGGTGACAAATTTTTCTACACCCTCTTCGCCAATGGTGTAGCTAAAGTGAGTGTTTCTAAACTCTGCTGCACCAATACGTTTCTGCTGCTCTTTCACACGACGGCGCACTTCTAGTGCTAATCGCACCGCCCACTCCAGGTCTTCATTTGAAACTGCATCATTAACATTAGGCGAAATTAGCTTAAGCAAACCGCTGATCGTTTTGTTCACCGCCGTCATATCACGGCCCGATAAAGCGCCGCCAAATAGAACGCGACCTTGTAAAACAGAAATACGGCTTTGGTCACGCAAGCGCGTAAAGCACTCAGATAAGAAGTCGCTAACCAAGCCAAAGTGCTCGGTAAACATATTCGGCTTTAGCTTAGGAACATCCCAGCCAGGTAAAAATGCATGAATACGATCCATAAATGCCGTGTCATCCCGCATCTCTGGAGGCATAGGCCCAAGTAGATGACCCACTCGCTGCTGATGCTCAACATCCACATCGAAATTACCAACCATGACGATTGAGCCATCAGCACGAATACTTTCACGACCTCGCGAAAACTCGCCTGACTCCATATACCCCTTCATGATATTGACGCCATCTTTCTGGTCAAAAGACACGCCGGATACTTCGTCGAAACAAACTACATCGTATTGGCAGACAAGGCCGCGTTGGCCATTGCTATTGTTCACAAACATGCGAGCAACTGAAGCTTTGCCACCAGAAACCAAGTGCGCATAGGGCGACACCTGCTGGAAAAGGTGAGACTTACCTGTACCTCGAGGCCCCAGCTCAACCAAGTTATAGTTACGCTCTACAAACGGAACCATTCGCAGCAGCAACGCATCTTTGGCGCGCTCTGTAAGCTCTGTTGGCTCAAAGCCCACACTGCGTAAAAGAAAATCGACCCATTCAGCACGAGAAAAGTTTGCTCGAGCCTCTGTCATCACGTCTAAAACATCGCGCTTTGACAGCTGAATAGCTCGCAATGACTGAATGCCGAATGGGCGGCCACCCTTCTCTTGCGAAATTGATGCGTCATAGCCCAGAGTGATTTCAGCGTAGAAACCACCCGTGAGCATACGTTCATGATCTGTCACCAACTCGGGTGAAATGCGGACATCATTCAAACGTAGGCTAGGCAAACTCACCACATAAGAGTCAGACTTAGCATCCAATCGAGCCGTGATAATGTCCAGCACCTTAACGCGACCCTCTTCTCTAGCCTTAGCCTTGAAGAGCTCTTCCTCACCGGCCTTTACCGTTCGCGAAGACAGTTGGCGCTGCACAACCTCCAGCCCCTCTTGAATCTCCTGCTCATCGATTGTTGCGCAGTATCGTCCCAGCAAAAACTCAACGACATACGTTGGCACAGGAAATTGGCGGCTGAACGTACGCACCAAATCTTTGCGCACGATATAGCCTTCAAAGGCGGCAGCAGCTTTACGGTCCAGATCATCTAATTGCACGTTTACTTCCTTATTATTTGCCACCTACAAGCGTTGGGTATTTGGCGATAACTTCGCCGTTAGCACCCAATACCACGAGGACTGCGGAGTCACCTTCTGCATCATCATCTTCAACCATCAAGGTGACTTCTTCAGCTCGCACCGGCTTTGGCTTCAGAAGCAAGCTAGAGTTTGAGTCTGCCGCCTTACGTCGAAGATCAATTGTCCAAGAAGGCTCTGCTGGGCTTATTTCAATTTGGCAAACCAAGTGTCGCCATTGGTGCGTTAGCGAATCTACTTTTGCTAACGCTTGCTGCTTACAAACCATTTTGAGTTGCGGTACCAAGCTCTCTTGAAAGCTAATACCGCCGTGAGCATAGGTCATACCCGCGATAAAGCTCCCGATGCCTGGCGCCATAGCAATATGTACATCGGGGCACCAATCCCAACCTAGTGCATAGACCTGGGCAGTTGAATCATTCTTCAATACCGCACATCGGCCCCAGCGTGTCTCTGTTGAGTGTTTATCGAGATGCACTTTGGGCATATCACCCGGCACCAGCAACCACCCATGATCAGTGACAATATGGAAAGTTACCCAGCCATGCGCAGCTAAGGCATCTAAACGCTCCACGATGACATCAAGCTGAGTATCGATATCACGCGCTAGGCGCAAACCGTGCTGGTGGCCGTAATGATCCAAGTCACCACACTCCACCCACGCCTTACCAGAAGCATCACCTAAGTCGTTCTCTTTCAATACCTGAAAGCCGTCATCAGCAAGTAACTTGCGCAGCTTTTGCGTACTCAGCCCCGATTCGTCGGCAATGACGCTAGGCTCGAAATCTTGATCATGTGGCAGGCCGATAATTTTATGAGCCACGGGTGACACCCAAGCTTTGCCAGACGCAGTAACTGATGGCACGCACGTCCATTGACTACTCAGCACCACATCACCAAGCGCCTTTAAGCGCTGCTCAAGTCGGCGCGCAACGTCATAGCGCAAGCCATCAATAAATACATAGCAGCTACCATCAGCCACATAGCTTGCTTTCGGCACTCCGTCATTTAACCCTGCCTGTGCATGCGCTACTTCTTGCAAGCGCTTGGCGGACTCATCTAGCCAGGGTTTATAAATAGTAGCCAAAGCAGTCTCAACGGCCTGCATAGCAGGCTGTGTCCTCACCTGCGCTAGCGCACGTAGTGCGGCATCGTCGACTTGCCAAAACTCTGAGGTATACGCCTTCTGCAACTGATCAAGCGTTGTACCTGCTGGCAATCGAGCCGTTTCTCGCGCCACAAACAGTAAGTGCACCAGTGCTTTCGCCAAGGGTGCTTTGTCCATATCCGCCCAAATATTACGATGACGCTGACCATGCTCCTCTTCTAGCGCTA
The DNA here is from genome assembly GCA_041612115.1 of Perlucidibaca sp. Classification (GTDB taxonomy): domain Bacteria; phylum Pseudomonadota; class Gammaproteobacteria; order Pseudomonadales; family Moraxellaceae; genus Perlucidibaca. Next base: position 24,847 of record JBFJJU010000010.1, on the reverse strand, counting down.
ATACTCGCTCACGAGCGCTAGAAGGCGTGCAGTTTTGCAACGCGAGTAACGCCTGCTCAAGCGCCCACTCCTGTTGAACATTATGCTCAGGGTATTGCGATAGATCGGTAAACATATCGGCATTTTTTGGAAGTGGCACTCGTGCAAGTTGTGCAAATACGCCACTGAAGCTACGCCATGAATCGACGAACTGCTGCCAAACAGCCAGCCAGCTTCCTTGGCATGCCAGCAGCTTTTCTGCCGCTGCCAGCTCACCATCGGCCGATGGTGAAAAGCCATAGTCTTGCTTGCAGCGCTTCTCAAATAAATTGAAACGCGTTTTCCCCCACTGCTCTTTAGTCTGCTCAGGCTGATTTAGCCATGTCAGTAAATCCCGCACAGGGTTGGCAGAGATCAAGCTATTTGCCCATGCTGAATCTAGTGCTCGAGCTTGCAAGGGTTCCAGCTTTTGACTCAGTAACACACCCTCTAAAAGCGCACCTGAGAGCGCCTCCTGAGTAGCTTTATCGAGCGACAGCGACAAGCCTAAACCGCCATGATCGGATGCTAGCAGAGAGGCTATTGTCCAGTCCTTACCGTTGTATTGCCCCCACATCACCCCGCGATACTGTAATTCCGCCAAGGGTTGTAGCTCGCGTGGGCACGACTCAATGGCTCGTAGGTCAGTGCGTGACACACCTGGCAAATAAATCACAGGCACGTCGCCTTTGGACCATGAGACACCGTCAAGCCGGCCTGTAATAGCCACCTTTAGCCATATAGCTGGACCTTGGCGAAGTGAAGGATCGTAAGCACCAAGTGTTAATAGCTGCGGCAACTCAGCCCGCAGTACTGAAATAGCAGGTAGCCAGACGCCATCCTTGTCGGGCCACAAAACTGCCGCGGGTGACTTTTGACTACCTCGATTAACGTGGGCAGCTTGACGAATAAGGCTCGTAATAGCGTCTACTAACTGAGTCATGAATTTTTGTCTCTAGCCGCGCTTTTTTCAGCCAAGCTTAGGTGATGATCGTTTATGCGATCGCCCTGAAATACGGGATACCACGGGGCACTAGTGACATCTTTGCCTCGGTCTTTATCCCAGGTGATGTTGAGCTTGGGCTTTTTGTTATGGCGAAGCACTTCGGCATTCATGAAGGGGCGAATGTTTAAGCGAACCCCGTCGTTTAGATCAGGATTCCAACCTATAGGCTGCTCAGACAGCGGCTTCCAGCGCACAAAAATATCGTAGGGCTTTTCGCCTACCAGAATTAGCTCTAGTCGGCGCTTCAAATCTAATGCTGCCGCTAAACGTATTGGCGCGCCGTCGATATTTTCACGCACTCCATTTTCTTGCTGACGTATCCAGTCGCCTAAGTAGGTGTGGATGAGGCGCTCTAGGTTTTTGGCATCTAGTTTGTGGTAGTTAACCAATGCGGCAAAGCCATCCTTCAAACCGTCCCACACATGCCAGATGAACGGGCGATGATGAAAGCGTTTAGCGTGCTGCTCGAAAAACTTCTCGCGCAGCCATACGTCTAGCCCTTTGCCAGCACAGTCGGCATCTGCCAGCAATTGATCCAACGTGCTATTTTTCCAGCTGCCTGGCTCCACAGCCTCCCAAGCTGTAATTAGCAGCCTAAGTAAGCGATCGTGGGCAGCAGGCTCACCACGCACAGAAGGCATACAGATAATTCCGTCGTCATCGATTTGTTCCGACAGTGCTGCACAGTGTGCGATCCACTCGCGAGCATCACTTGAGATATCCATCGACTTATCGGCCTCTGCTGGCCAACAGTATCCCGCCAAACGGGCTACTGCCACTTGCAGTGGGTCAGTGGCTGGCTTTGGGTAACCATGGAATAGCCACTGGGTGGGATCATCGGAGTATGGCTTGGGCAGCCCATCAGGGTAACGCTCAGTAGCGATTTTTTCCCAATAACTTAAGTCAACCTTGACCTCAACAAAACTTTGATCTGTAATTTTAAGCTGCTGATTAAACGTGCGAACATCCTCATGAAAGCTCGGCGACGACATGTAAGACCAAAGTGCAGGAATATTTGCTGAATCAGACGGCACAACAACGCTAAGGTTGTTATCAAATAAAGTTCCTCGATATAGAGAGACGGGCAATTTCCCCGTCGCAGTTATAGCAATACCACTGCCCCCCCAAGCATTGCTCCCTCGAAGCCAGGAGCCCACTTGGTTTTCCCCTAATCGCTCCTCTAGGTAGCGCATGAAGTCGCCGGCGCCCTTCTCCCAATAAAACACTTGGGATAAGCCTGAGAACATTTGTGAGCTGCTGACCGTGCTTTGTTGAAATGTCCACACATCATCTGCCAGCCCAACCTCCCAAAAGGTTTTCCCAAACCTGCTGTAATCCCCCGAGCAAACTCCAAGATGGCTGGTCGCGTAAAAACTTAACAACGTTCCATTTGAATCATCCGCCAAGATAATACGGGCATCAGGATTCCCCAACTGCTCTTTTTGGTTCACCGCTAAAACCATGCCTTCACGCAACAGAGCTGCTTTTTCATGCACGACTTTGGGCGCACTAATATCCATGCCATGCAGCTGAAACTCACTAGTCGCTGGAGTATTAGACATAGTGAGCAATTGAACATTGAAGTCCCACATTGGAGTCTGAAAGCTTTTTGCTCCAAGCAATGCAACCAAGTTGAACTGCGCTCGCTTAAGCAGCGATTTGCGCTGCTTTTTATAACTAGTCAAAAATAACCAGTTCTGAGGCATCACGATTTGCACCACCCCCTGGACATCGCTCAGTTCCAAGCAGCGATCCAAAAATACATTTGCTAAGTCATTCTTAGCCTCGCCGTAATGTGTGGCGCAGTAGTCTTTAAGCTTGTCGCTCTGCTTACTGCGTGATAAGTACGGAACGTTGGTAATTACCAAGTGATAGCGCGCCTCAAGCAGCTGAGCGGCTTCCATCAGACCAAGTGCAGTGATCGCTTGATAAAGAGCATCCTCCCCCCCCTCACTGTCAGTTTCAGCCTTTCCAGCCCTCGCTTCAATTCGTAAGGCGCGCTCCAGAAGCCCTCTAAGAACCGCAAAGCTTGAGGTCGCCAAGTCATCACGCAAATTGCGCGATGGATCCATTAGGCTACCCAGCAGTGGGCTTTGCGCAAAATCAGCATGAAGTCGGCGCAGGTCTTGCTCTACAAGCTCCTTATTGACTAGAGCATCAGGCATCAAAGCAGCCCAATCATCTGCGGTAGCAGTCAGTTTCAAGCCACAACAGGCTACATTGGGCTTCGGCATATCAGCGCGCACACCCAATGCCTCGCCACTCTCACCTGGAAAGCGCCAAGCCGCTAGTGCCAAAGCAAATACCGCAATTTCCACACAGCGAGCATCTAGCTCCAGGCCGTGCAGGTTATCTTGCAACACATAGTCAACCGCATCCATTGCACTTAAGCCTTCGGCGGCCATGCGCATGGGCACCAACAGCAAAAATGCGGCAACCAAAAAATGTCCGGACCCACAGCAAGGGTCTATTAACCTGAACTCTGCAAGGGTGTCGGGCCAGCCTTCGAACTTTCCGGCAGCAGGTGTGCCATCATCTAAAGTGCGAAAATAAGTAAATGGCACGGGGCTCGCTTTACCGGGGTGGCGAGTAGCCCACCAAGCACCCAGCGAGTTGTGCAGCAAAAAATCCACCATATAGGGTTCGGTGAAAAGCTGAGTTACTGCAGGCAGCTCAGCAGCACCAATTTTCTCACCAGAGGCGTTGACCTCATCTTTACGCTTCGCCTGCCAAAACTGATATACCCAGCCTAAGCTGTCGCTGGCACGGAATGTGTCTGGCTGTAAATTAGTCAGCAACTCCTCTAGCTCGCGCTGGTATTCAAAAGCAAACACCAACTCAAACACAGGGCTTTCTGACTTAAATACCTGCGGCAACATACGCGCTGCTAGTTTTCCAGCAAGCTCCCAATGCGTTTTAGCGCCCATCGCCAACTCTGGGTGTTGGACCACCATATCTTTGCAATCACTCAAAGTTATCGGTGCACCTGGCTCCCACATCAGCAACCCATTTTCAGCTAAAAATCGCGCAAAGAGCATGCGATGCCAATGCTCATACGCAACTTCCCACATCAGCTGGCGAGTTTCTTGCGTGCCATCCGCATTGCGTAAATCACCCAAGGCCCGGCTGTGTGCACGTAATCGGCGACGAAGGGTTCGCTGGGCATCGCTCAAGTGTTCTGAGGGCTTTGCTTCACCCACACCGAGCTCAGCTAATGCGGCATTGGCGGCGCGCTCCGCGATATCTCGTGCAGCTTGAACTGTATTTTCTAATTGCGTGCGCTGGTTTTTTTCAAGCGGCTGATTCGTATTCATCTGTAAGTTTCCAAATAAGGCAGTGATGCAAGCATGCCGCTAACAACTCATAGCAGAGCAGTTAGCGGCCTAGGCGTATTAACCAGGGATAACTGGGCCTTGCTGCAATTCTTCGAGCAGGGCCTTTTCGGCCTCTTGTAGCCATGCCTTCACGTCCGCTTCGTTTTCTAGCGTGCGCTTTGTTAACACAACTCGTATGAGCTTTGGCTGCAGCAGTTTTGCTGCCTCTAGCAGCAAGCCCTCGAGCTTGGCTCGGAGTGCTTGCGTGCGCTCAGCCCAGCGAGACAAGTCGCAGTCCTCTAGCGCATCTATCAGAGCGTCGGTGCTGGAAACGTCTGGCATCGGCAGCAGATCGGCCTGGTACGATTTCATTAATGCGTCTTGCTGGCTTGCACTTAGCTTCTGCCATTGCGGGTCGGCTTTAAGATCTTGCTGAAGCTGTGCGCCTGCGGCCTGGTAGCTTTTCAAGCTTGTGCTGAGTGCGCCACGCAGCAACGCGGTCAAACCATCGACAACGGGCTTGAGCAGATCAGGCTCAGCAATAAGCGCGCGCTGATCGTTTATGCTATCGCGCTGAGCTTTAATCTCATCGAATGGTGCCAAATCTCTCGCATGATGCAGCAAAGCATTAATTTGACCCCACAAAGACTGTCGCTGCTGCATCTTGACGCTTATAGCTTGGCAACTGCTGTAAAGCGTAAGTAGTGCCGCCTGCTGGGCGCACATAGCAGATAGCTGAGCATTACCATTTAAGCCCTCGATCAAGGCTAACTCTGGGCTGACAATAGCCGCTGGTGCTGGTGCTGGACCAGAGGCGGCCTGCACTGCTTCGCGTAGTTTCAATAGCACTAGCGGCCCTTTGATCAACTCTTCGTTAGGTTGGCAAGGCACACCGAGCTTTGAGAAAAGCGAACGCAAGGCAACTTTCTCTACTGTGCTCAGCGTCACTGACTCTTGCTTAAACTTAGCCTGAGTAAGCTTTGCTCGATCTAGACTGCGGCAATCAAGAGCACGGCCCGATGCGTCACTTGCATTTAAGTGACCTGTCACCATCAAGGCAAAAACCGCACCATCGATGGCATCACGCGACCACCCGTAAGGAGCAGCAACAAAGTTATCTCTAATTTCGCTGCCTTTCTTGTCTGGCCCCACAAAACTCAATATCTGCTGACACACAGGCTGGCTCGTTGGTTCTAATTTGTGGCCCACAGCTGCAAGGGCATCAACATTGCCTTTCTGTGCATCGAGTAGCACTTTGGCCCAGCCTGCGTGATCGGACACATCAAACTCGCGATACAGGCGGACAATCGATATTTTTGCAGCTTCAGTGATCTTTTCACTCAATGAGCTTCCATCAGCTACTAGCTGTCCACCGGATTGAAAAACCTGAGCGCTGTTAAACAAATTCGTGATGATCGAATCAATTTCTTTCTCGGCATTACGCTGACGACTTTCCATCGAGCGTAGGGCATCGCGCCCCTCTTCAGTACTTGGTGTTCCGCGGCTGGAAATAGTCGTAGTCGCTGCCTTTAGGCTCATTAGCGCAGCAGACAATGCCGTTTTATCTTGATCAGGCAAATAGACAAAAATGGTTGGGCAGTCGGAGCCTTTGGCGCGCGCTTCTGCAAGGACCGATCGTTCATCACTTTGCCAACCATCCTGCACCCACAAAGTTAAAGCCTTTGCATGGCTGCTTGGCAGTGTCTCATCGAAGCTCAATTGCAATGGCCGTGACTCAGCACTCTTTCCTTGCACGGGGCGAATGCGATTGACTACCTGCCTAAAGCGCTCGCGAAATAGCTCAGTGCGCTGCATTTCAACTTCTTGAGGCGATGATTTGAGCTTTGCTTCTTGTGCACGGTAAGTTTCATACCAGGCGCTGGACTCACGCGTTTGCAGGCGATACTCAGTGCCTTGCGATGAGGCAATGGCCATCACGATGGAATCTTTGTCTTGCAGCTCTATAAGTGCAGCTGGCAGCTGTGACCTAATAGCGGCCGAACCCTGCTTCAAATCCATTACTAGCAAGTCAGCCAGCGCACTTTCAGTGGCTCGTAGGCCAATTTCTAGCGCGGTGTCTGCAGGTAGTTTGTTTATCAAATAGATGAGTTTCAGCAAACGACTTTTTAGCTCGCCAATACCACCCGCTGCTGCGAAGCGCTGCACATTCTCATAAATTTCTTTGGGTAATTGGCCCGTTGATACTAGGTTTGCAGCGATTTGATCATATAGAAAATCACCTGCCACCACGTGCCCCAGCTCCATATCGGCCGTACTCAACACCGCCTCATGAACAACACGCAACTGGCTGCGTAACTGTGACACCGTGCCTGTGGCATCGATGGTACGCAGTACTCGCTCCCAGAATCGGCGGCGTACTGGCAAAACTGGATAGTCGGCAGTCATGAACTGCTCATCGTCAGTTACATGCTCAAGCTTGGTGCCTGATAAGTGCCGTGAGATTTCGCCAAGATTGGCTTGCCACACTTGGTCAATATCTTTGATGGCCGTCGGCTTCTTACCCAAAATAATTTGCCGCGTAACGTTCTCTACATCCCAGTCGCCAAGCACGATTTGCAACTGAAATCGCCCCATTAGCCGCATGAGATTTGCCGAGCCTGACAGTGCCGACTGGCCAGTCGCCACAAATAACACGGTGCCCATAAAGTGCTTACTGAGCGTCTCAGTCACCTCTTGGACTTGGTAGGCTTTTTGCCCATCGTTACCGATGTATTGTTGCACTTCGTCGAGCACGATGAGAGTAAGCGGAAAACGACCATCGACTTCTAGGACATCGCGCATGGCCTGAGTCATTTCATCGTTGGTGATGTCTGTTTTCTGAGGGAAGGTTGCCGTAATGAAGTTGCGTGCAGCCATTTCGTCACTGGCAAAGCTTGGCTTTGCTGACAAAACTGCCTTTGCCAAGCGGTTCGACACATACATCTTGGGCAGCTCTTTCTCAAGGCTACTGCCAATGTCAGTGAGGCTTTGACGAACAGCCGACTCAATGCCTTCTTGGCGTAAATACATCACTAGCTGCGCTTGCGGAAAAGATTCAGGTAAGCCACGCGACTTAAAAATGATGCTCATTAGCGCTAAGCGGACTTTGTCGCCAGCGCCAGCGCCTAACTTGCCCGCAGCGGCATGCAGTCCGCCGTGCTTTTTACTTTGTATGGTTAACTCTTTCAGTGCATCACTGATGCTGCTTGGCAATTTAGCTAGATTGCGTGCAGTTACGCCGTCTGGAAACTCAGTATCTGTCCACAGGTTGCGCAGCATTTTGGCCATGTGCGATTTGCCTGAACCATAAAAGCCACTAATCCAAACGCCGCGTTGCTCATCGCGCTTATCGAGTTGCTGTAAAAAGCCCTCGAGAATTTTCTGTAGACCCTCTTTGTACTGACCATCGCAGACAAACGTCTCTAGCTCATATCGCAATACTTGACGCGTGGCATCAGTTTGCTCTTCCGAGACCTCCGCAACCCCGTTATTAACGAGTCGATTAAGTTCGGGGAGCTTGCTATAAATTTCCTTGTTCAGCATGTCGACATCCTTATGTTAAATAGCTGCCTGCAATGGCACCGCCAAATAGTTCCAACCATCGCGCGCATCAAGCAAACGATACGTGTGCGTATCGGCATGATATTCGCCAGGGAAAAATACGAGTAAACGTCCATCAACTTGGTCTTTGATTTTTTCAACTAACAGACTCACGCGGCCAATACCAAATAAAGTACCAACACCCAATAAAGCAATCACCGTGTCTTCATTCGCTTCAGCTGTAATGCGAGCCAGGACACGCTCAATGAGCCACTCCATAAACTCTTCCAGTTCGCCAGTTGGATATCCCATCAAATTATCTGGCTGCTGGAAATATGCGTCCTTGTCCTCATCAGCAAGCATCCAGTCGGCAAAAGATTCAGTAATATCTATAAGCAGCCATGACTTCTTAGCGGCATGCGTTGCTTGCTCAAATTCAGGCACATGAATACGCAGCTTAAGCTCATCTACTTTGTCGTAGACTGCAAAAATGACGCGCTGAATGGAGGCAACCCCTTGCTCCCACGGCAAGTACATATGCTTACGATAAGCATCAAGTAGCTTGGACAATTTACTCATTGCGTAAGGCCTCTTCCTGGAATGTGAGGTATTCGGGGAATCTCACCTCCATAACGCCTCCTGCATTCATAAACACCAACAGGCCTTTATGAGCCGCCTGGTGACAGAGCTCCGTATGCTCATCGACCGTGCCCGGCAAAAGCTGCATCCAAGATGAGCTAAATAAGCGCTGCCCACTCAAGCCTTCCAAATGGCCCAGAAATAGGCAAAAGGCGATATTGGCGGGCTTTACCAAAGGCTTGCTACGGACTTTTGCCTGCCGACCAGTTAAATAACCAGCATTTGTCCATGAGCCATTTAGATTTTGAGCAAATGAGCGTTTTGAAGCAGCGCTAAAACGATTGGGGTATAGCGCCTCCATCCATTCCTCAACAGTTTCACGACGCAATGTGCTGCCTATAGCAAGGGGCAAAATATAATTTTGGCTAGCGCGCAGCAATGTGTCGCGAGCCAACGCCATGGTAAGTGCCAGTAATGGCCTCGCCTGTGCATCTGTTGCCCATAAACTGATGAATGCACGCCAAATCGCCAGATCTGTATTAAAGCTATATAGGTCAGATAAATGGCGCCAGGTAAGCTGCCTAGCTTTAAGTGAAGGCTTTGCCAATATGTTGTGCTCAACAACTGCTGCCTGCAGCTCAGCCTTAGCTGCCGAAGCGCTACAATGGTCAATGAGTTGGTCAAGCTCTGACAGCATCATGGTGCGCGCCGAGTGCACGCCATTTTGACCAAACCTAAAGCCAAAGTGAGCTAATTTTTGTTCTGAGTTCATCGACTTAAGGATCCTAAAGCTTGCTGTAAACATTAACCCAAAAGCCTAGGGATATTGAAGTGCAAAGGCGGGATATAACGTGCCTCATCACCAACCGTTTAGCACTTCCAACTATGCACCACCATAGGCTCAGCAGATGATCTTATGGTGGGCTGATAGTGTAGCCACTCTCGTCTTGATTTTGATACAGACCTTGCTTAGTAGGCCTGTGTAAATTCGTAGCCTCCGCATAAGCATCCGGCGGAAGATAATCAATAAAAAAGCTATTTTTTTCAACCTTTGGCTTTATTTTAAGCCCAAAGTCCTCCAAAAACTGTATCCATTCACTTTGCAACGCCATTCCTTGTGCCTGAAGATTATCAACCAAATGATCAACTCCAAATCGTCGCCTGATCTCAGCTTCATGTTTTTTACATAAAATTTTTAAATGCTTGCTCGTACTGCTCCAAGTTTGCACACCATGCAGCTTGGTTGTTTTGGTGTACAGCGGCGCTGCAAAAATATCTACCGCATGCCGCCCAATTTCGTCACGATCCAATCGACCGGCGAATACTGCTCGCCCACCGCATATATCATTAATAAATCTAGCGCTTTCTTCTAGAATTGCTAATTCGTTTGTGTATGACATTTCAATGCTAGTTGGCCATTGCAGTATAAAATGCATTATTGGATTTTTTGTACCATCTTTAATTCTTGCATTTTTGGCATGCTCTAAATAGAGCTCACTTAAATTTAGCCCCCGAAAAACTAATGGCTCAACTTCATTAATGGCACGGCGTGCGCTTGTTTTATCTAGCCGGCGTCCATGCAACTCCATTGTCTTCAAACTGCCTGGGCCAGGCCTCCCAGCCAGGCGTAACTTCCAAACTCTAATCGCTGCTCCACTTTTCATAAATACCACCTATTGATGTTGATTCGTATAACACGCTATCCATCTTGCTTGCATAAAGAATGGATTAGGGTGCATCAACAATCAATATCTAAAAATATAGGCTGCGCTTAATTAACGTCAGCTAACACTAATAAGAGCATCAAGCATTAAAGTCATATTAATTCATACCACACTTCTTACACATTGCTGCCACATCAGTTCCAACTTGCTTACACATTGTTGCCACATTCTAAAAATAACCGTGGCTTTGTACTTAACTTACCTGCAATGCATATTGTTCTTTCATGAAAAAACACATATACCTAGCCAATCAAATGCAGCTGAGCAAAGTTATGGGTAATTTTACATATTTTAACTTCATCTTGGTGCGTGGGTGGCACAGAAATCTCCAGTACATTTTACTTGGCAGCTACTCACAGGCACCATTATCAACCAAAGTATTATTGGAGCTTGAGTTTTCCGGGGTCGAAAATATCAACAAATCAACGATCGGCAAGTGGCATTCTGGAAAATCAATTCCAAGGCCAAAGAATGTAGAGGAAATTTATGCAGCGCTCAGCAGGCGTGCAATTAAAAGAAAGGATAATCTGGCTATTATTAAAACTAATAAATCTAACGACTGGCTAAGCTCTAATGGAAACCTCTCTATGAATCCACAAATACGACTAATACAATATGCCAGCATCTGGGCGAATCCAAGCACCACTCAGTTGCAAGCACACAAAATCATTCACATGATAAAAAATAAATGGATTCCCACCTCAATTACTACCACCATGCAAAGCATAGATAAAAATATCGAATGTGAATTCGAGTTCCCATCTGTTAGTGCTGATATAAAAAATGAAATACCACTCAACGGCACTAAAATAAACCATCGGTTGTTAGTACCAACAGATCCAACAAGCATTGCTAATTTTCTTTTTTCACTCTGCGAATCACCCTGGCCCTTACAGCAGCCAAATAAAACCCAACCCTTTGAGCATGACAACTCATTTACCGACTGGTGTATTGATCTTGTCGGCGCATGCTTATTGATTGACCGACTACATCTTTCGTTAGGCGCAGGCTCATATAAGAATGGATCTAGCGGAATTGGGCTATCTAAACGAGTTATTTTATTTATCACGGGCAGCTCATATTTCGGCAAAACCCCTACAGCTAACGAGCTAAAATGCGACCTAAAGTCTGTTGGTTATTACCCTGAAAATATAGACAACATACTGGACAGTCTTGTGTGCATGAAGCTACGTGTAGGTGACATACTCGCGGAGTGCGGGACGAACTGGGATGAGATTGCTAACTGCCAAAGAGACACTTTCAATGCCTCATTTTCCCAACATCAAGTGTTTTAAATTATTGCTGGGTACTTGCTGAAGCATTTAGCCACACGCAAGCACTACACACTTACGCTGGAACAAGTCCTAGACATGTGATCTGCTACGATAAAGGACTTTATGGATCACCCAATGTCACCGCCCTCAAGCAACAGCACCGCTTTAGCCGTCCTAATTGATGCCGACAATGCCCGACCAGCTATCGTGCAAGGACTCCTTAATGAAATTGCAAAGCTCGGCATTGCAAGCGTTAAACGAATCTATGGTGACTGGACGACACCAAACTTAGCAGCATGGAAGCAAACGTTACTCGAATACTCTATTCAACCGATTCAGCAATTTCGCTATACCACCGGTAAAAATGCCACTGATAGCGCGATGATTATTGATGCTATGGACTTATTGTTTCAGGGCCACTTTGGTGGCTTCTGCTTGGTATCAAGTGATAGCGACTTCACTCGGCTTGCATCACGAATCCGCGAATCTGGTCTTCAGGTTTATGGTTTTGGCGAGCATAAAACGCCTCGTCCTTTTGTCGCAGCGTGTGATCGATTTATCTACACGGAGGTCTTCGTCTCTTCGACCGATACTGAAGTCACACCCACGGTATCTGTTCAGCCAGCTAAGCAACTCCGCTCAAACACAAAGCTACTGTCTAGCTTACGCGAAGCGATTGAGGCATCGGCTGATGATACCGGTTGGGCATCTTTAGGTGCTGTAGGCAGTCAAGTAAACAAACTAGTCAACGACTTCGACCCACGTAGTTATGGGTACAGCAAGCTGAGTGATCTAATAAAGGCGATAGGCCTTTTTGGAATGGAATGGCGAGGCAACATTGTCTTCATAAAAGATGATCGCAAAAAATAGCATGTGTAAAACATTGATTTTCGCTAATTTTGATGAGCTAAGCCATGCACTTAATATATCGCGAATAAATACTGGCAGCCCACAGCTCTTATTCGGCCACAAGGCCGGCCCTGTCATCAACGATATTGAAGGCTTATATGCCCAGCTAGACGAAAAAAGTTGCATTCGCTTGATTTCAGGGACTGAGTACTCCTCTCACCTATATCGTGGCCAGACCCTTGTACATCAACGTAACCTTCCAAGCCTGGCTCGGCTACAGAGGCTCGAGCAACAGCTTTTAGCTCTTTGTCGCCGCTTTGCTTTCGACGACGCCATTAGAGCGCACCCAATCGTCAAAGAAGCGGAGGGGGTACTATTTTCTGGCCACCCTTTATACATAGACTATGAGGGTATCGCTCAGCACCATGGCTTCGCCACTAGCCTATTAGATACTACCTGTAATTTCGATGTCGCCAGCTTTTTCGCTACTTGCAGCTGGAACTCTGATCAAGGCAGATACGAGCCTACGAGCAGAAATGACTCTCACGGGGTTATTTACCGGGTACAGCCCTTGCTCATTAACGAAATGCAGCCTGACTCTGTTCAGACTGTTGGCTGGCAGCCTATACCAAGGCCGCAGCAGCAAAGAGCATTTTCCGTAAAATTGCGAATCAACCAAGACTTCACTGATCTTCCCTCATTAGAAGCATTTTACTTCAAGCATCATCCCAAAATTTCACAGCGAATTTGGAATGCATTTGATAAAGGAAACGTATTGTTTCCAAGAGATGCTGTAGCTGAAGTTGCAACACAAGCAGCCAAACTGACTGCTTTCTCACAGAATCAAGTCGACAGAGCTTGGCAACAACTGATGCTATGGGCTCCCGAAAAAATTAGCTTAAACAGAAAAAAATACATAGAGAAGGTATCTGGCATTATCATTAACGATCAACCAAGTTTGGCACTAAAATCGCTTTGCGCTGAGATTACTAAACCAAGTACTGCTGAGCTTTATGAAACTTTGTCTCGCGTTCAAGCTCGCATGGCCTCTTACGGATAAGGCCTCGTATATACCGCCCACTTCGGAGATCTATCAAACCTCCTAATAATTTCTTTTGCGTTCAACACCTCTATCCTCGACAACACTTTCAATATTTCCGTTAAATCCAATGCTTTTATTTAAAACCTCATAAAACTCTTTTTCACCAACCCCTCGTGGCACCTGCTTACTTAAAATCATCATTTTTACTTTATGAGTTGATTGCCCATATTTAGCTTTTGGCATAAGGTCAGCCACCGCCTCCGCAAATGCTGCAAAATCACTTATGCTCAAGCTAGAAATAAAATCAATCGCGACCTTTTCTTCATTTGTTTGCGGCACATGATCACTCGCCTGAAATCGACTGGATTCCAATTTTTTTAATGCAGCAGAAGCAGAATTCTCCCTTTGTTGTCGTTGATCATTAACTTCTCGCTCCACTCGCCCTACCAAGGCCTCTTTACCCATTGCTCCAATATGTGCAACTGCTCGCATAATGTCATCACTTGCGACTTTACTCTCAATAAACTCTGCCCGCTCAATGTCTTCTTTAGTCCAGGTCACGATTCCACTATCTCTTTTCCTCCATACCCTCTCTGTCTTTGACTCCTGTATTATTCTTCTTACTTCTTTTTTATTATTTTCTATTACATCTTCCTTAACATATACGTTTTTTGGTTCAGTCCTGGGTTCAGTCCTGGGTTCAGTCCTGGGTTCAGTCCTGGGTTCAGTCCTGAGTTCAGTCCTGAGTTCAGTCCTGGACTCTACATCTACTTTTGAGGATATGTCATTGCCAATATCATTATTGATAGCCTTAACATTAAGGCTATATTGACTAACGCCAGCACGTGGCGGATTAAATTTCTTTACCACCCCACGAGCTACTAATAACTTTATCGCCTTACCAACCGCATCTCGCCCTGCATATCGACATACCTCCCCGATAATTTTTGCTTGAGCAACCCCATTATAGTCACCCATCAATTCAAGTTTTCCTGCAAATTCTAGGTACGAAATAACTATTGCGCTAGCGTAGCCATATTTCTCAATTTGCCATTCATATACTGTCAAGAATCTTGAGCGCTCTGGATGCTTAATTTTATTAGTCATCATTATGCAAACCCTTCATCAATCAGAAGAGCTATATCCCTCGCTTTAAAATGCACCCGGCGACCTACTTTCATTTTTATATTTCGAAGCCTTCCTCCAAGCTCGGACTCACTCTGTATTGTTATTCGAATTCCATCATCGCTTCGATCTAGCAAATGTGCTAAATCAGTCATCGTCATTAATATTCCATAATTTTTTATTAGCCACGCCTCAGTTGTCATGTCTCATCCTCGCTCAGTCAGTTAACGCTATTTATGCTAAACAGGACCGATGGGATGGTGGTTGCACAACTTCATGCTAAAAACATGGATTTTGTGCAACCACTACCGATCTAAACTATGCTAGTGGCCCCTGCTACGAAGCGGACGCACGGCAACTGATACGGACCTGTTTTTCTAGACATCTAATTGCTCGCTAGTTATTGACGGCCTAGTGCGCGCAAGCAGATACTGCTCAAATGAGCAGTATTATCGGCACACCCGCATTTTCCGCTTCGCACCCACGCCTGCCATTGCTGCAAGGCTTTGTGCCGGCTGGTTTTCCATCGCCGGCCGCTGACTATGTGCAAAACACCATCGACTTGCATGAGCGCCTCATCCATAACCCAGAGGCCACTTTCTTCATTCGCGTTAGTGGCGACTCCATGATTGATACCGGCATTGTCGATGGCTCTGTACTCATCGTTGATGCCTCACGCCCTCCTGCATCTGGTGACATTGTGGTGGCTAGTATCGATGGTCAACTCACGGTTAAGCGATTCAAACGTGTTGCCGATCGCTATGAGCTACATGCTGAAAATGCACAGCGCCCCTACCCCATATTGCACCCGACTGAAGAGCTGCAAATCTTTGGTGTGGTGACGAGTCATATCGTTGAACACGTCATGCTTACTCGGCCGCGTCGTTGATATGACGACCTACGCCTTAGTCGATGCCAATAACTTCTACGCGACCTGCGAGAAGATCTTTGATCCTTCCTTGGCAGATGCACCGTTGGTGGTGCTATCTAATAACGATGGCTGCATTGTGGCGCGTTCAGCAGAGGCTAAAGAGCTAGACATTCCGATGGGTGCGCCTATGCATCAGTGGAAAGGATTTTGTGTAAAACATGGCGTGGTGATTAAGAGCTCAAACTACACGCTCTATGGCGACATGAGTGCACGCATGCTGGCGATCTTGCAGAAGCTTTGCCTCGATGTGGAGAGCTACTCTATTGATGAGTCGTTTCTGAAGCTGGATGGCTTTAGCGATGTCACTGCTATGGGGCATGAGATACGCCAGACCTTACAGCAGCACATCAAAGTGACCTGCGGTGTCGGCATTGGGCCCAGTAAGACGTTAGCAAAGTTCGCTAATCACATTGCTAAAAAGCATCCTGAGTATGCGGGTGTGTTTTCAGTAAGTGATGTGTCTGTGGCTGAGTTTGAGGCACTCATGGCGAGCTATCCTGCCAACGAGGTGTGGGGCGTCGGGCGTCAGTTGAGCAAACGATTAGCTGCCGATGGCATCGAGACAGTGCTGGACCTCTCGCGCTGTGATCCCAAGGCGATCCATCAACGCTATGGAGTGGTGCTGGCCAAAACCGTTCGTGAACTTCGCGGTGAAGCGTGTATTAGCTTTGAGGATATTGCTGCGCCTAAGCAGCAAATCATTTCTTCTCGATCATTTGCTACCTGCCTAATTGATTTTCTGTCGATTAGGGCCGCTGTGTCTCACCACCTTAGTCGCGCGGCCGAGAAACTAAGAGCGCAAAACTCTGTGTGCTCGCATGTGTATGTGATGATCAATACCAATCGATTCCGCGAACAGGATCCGCAATACCGGCAAACGATTTTGACGCCACTGCCCCATCCTTCTGCTGATACAGCGGTGCTGATGAAAGCCGCAATGGCAGGTCTTCGTAAAGGCTTTGTGGCAGGGTTTCGTTACCACAAGTGTGGTGTCATGTTAGGCGAGATTGAACAGGCTGATGGTCTGCAAACTGATCTTTTTGCTACTGTCGATGACCCCAAGCGGCTGCGGCTGATGGGCCTAATGGATAGCATTAATAAACGCCAAGGCTCCGGCACATTGCATGTTGCTAGCACGCAATTGAGTGCTGCTTGGCATATGCGTGCGGATAGCAGATCACCGCGATACACCACCTGCTGGGATGAACTACCGGTGGCGTATGCTTAGAATAATGAACCTAACTATACTGCTCAACCTAGCTCGTATGGAGTGTGGCACATGATGGATTTTCGCCTGCAGACCCGCGTTAAAGATCATCTCGACATGCTGATGTCTGACATTCGCCCACAGCCCAGTGAGCGTAAAAATCATGATTTCAGCTATCGACTCAGCGAGGCGTTATTCATCATTGAGAAGCAAGAGCCGCATGAGAATAGCGATGTCACTACCTCCACACCGCTAGTCAAAGTTGTGCATATGGAAGAGCCAGAAGCCTGGGCACTGTATGAACTAAACGATGAAGGTCATTGGCAGGCGCACGACACAATCAACAGCGAACCTGACTTAGCAAAAGCACTCCAAACCGTGCGCGCGATCATTGTTAGCAAGACCGCCAAACAACAGACCGGCGCTCATGTGTAGTGGGATCGAATATCAAGGCGAGATGCACCTGTGGTCAGACCCAGAAGTGCATCTGCCGGTACGTCTCAAAAATGGTGATTTGTCGTGGCTGCGTTGGGGTGCTCGACACGGAATCGAAAGCCCTTTCTTCCAAGGCCCTTGTGCACGCTTAGAGTCCATTCAGATGGGCAAATGGGATCGCTTTCAGCCAATGGCCGTGAAGATTCCGATCGAGCGATACATGGAGCGTGATATTCGCAACAAGCCCTATTGGGTGAAAACCGAGCCAGGACAACTACTCCAAGGATTAGTGGCTACCTGGCAAGGCGAACAGCGGATTTATGTTGTCACGGCTGATACGCCTGCGGAGTTTCAGCACGTACAGCCTAGGTGGCCACGAGTGATTAGCAGCAGCTGATCTGAAATTAACTAAAACGTAAGGCTCGGAGCATGAACGCTACCTTTCATACAAGACTTGATATGCCCGAAGATGAAGACGAGATATGGGTATCCAAAAAAGGAACTATCCCTTTCACCCCAACGATCGGCATGATGTTTAGACCCAACACATCAGACGACTTCATGGCTGTTGAGGATGTTTACTACTGTGGAGAAACAGGCAAGTTAGAAGTTCATCTAAGCCCACACGCAGGCACATTAGATTTACTACTGTCGCGAGGCTGGTCTGTATCCGCATAACTGCCAGTAACTGAGACGCTTGAGTACATGGACTCGCCTATCGCACCGCGCTACTACCTCGATAACTTCCGCACAGCGCTCAACTGGGTAGAAGCACGCTCAAATGATTTGCTGCGCAGTAGTGAGCGTGACTTTCTAACGATTTTTGCTCAACTGCCCGATGCCTCGCAGGCGCTCCTGGCACGGCTCGTAATGCGTAGCAAAGTGCACTTTCGTCAGCATAAATTGAGCTATACCGAAGTCGGTGATATCAGTAGTGCGGCCGAGCTATTACTAACGGCTAGCGCGCCTACTCTTTTTTGGCAATCATCATCAGGCATAGGAAGCATTTGTTTTAGCCGACTTAGGCGTTCAACGCTTTGAGGCTGCTGCCCTCTCACCAAGCTCTCGTGGTTTTCAGTCATTGGCTGAAGTTAATGCAGTAGAGTCAATTGCTGGGGTGGTTGTGCTTTTCGGAGCTACGGTCTGGCGACCTTCGCCCACCCTTTGCTTAGGCATGCCCTCCTTGGGGCATGCCTTGCTGCTTGGCGGCTCCCAAAACCAAAAGCGCTGTAACCTGGATGGTTGGTTTAATCTGATGGTGGGTTTTGTTTTATTATAGAGATAATATCCGACTCAATACTTTCATCTAAAGCTCCGTCTGCATAATCTTGGCAGTCATACTTAAGTGATGAGTTGAGAACTTCAATCTCATATTTACAGTAGTCATCGAAATATCCATATGACTTAAAGTTCCTGCTTTTTACTCTACCCAATGGGTCAACAAATATATTACTTTTAATTTGAAATGCTGATCTAATAAATCCGTAATCTTTATATACTGCAAATTGACTGTTGTTTGGATTGTATCTGTCCAGCTTGAATGCCCCGTTAGATTCTCTAAATCTATTGGTTTTTGTTAAGGTGTAATTCACTGACTCTAGTTTCACGCCCTGTGCTTTTAGATTTTGATAAATTTTATAATTTATGGATATAAGTTTTTCATCCATAGCTCGCTCTTTATTTTTAACAATTAGCCTCATGTCTTGGAATGGTATTGAGACATAACATCTGCTTTTTTCTGTTTTATCGTAGATTTCTGAGCACTTATCTTCGATGGCGTGAGATTGTGAGCTTATGGCCAGAATGGTTGCGGTAAGTATTTTTTTAGTGTGGTTGAGCATATGTTTACATCCTTGTTGGTTCTGGCTATTGCGCTTGCTGGCTAAAGTGTTCGTCAAGAAAAGATCGTGATGCGATTATTTGTTATCGAATTTTTTAGAAGATTACAATGGTTTCAGAGTACGCACGAGCCTTGGTTAGATGGGTTAATGAAGTGGATAGCCCTACTGCGTTCTACGAATGTCTGTAGTGGTCTAAAGCTTCGAAACCTTTGTGGAGCTCAAAACTCGTACCACACCAACCTGCCTGTAAATAGTTTGGCGCGTGACTCCGAATCTTTCAGCCACCTCAGTTACGGTAATATTAGGGTTCTCGAGTAACAATTTTGCGTGCTCAATGTCCTTCGGACTAAGGCTTGGCTTTCGCCCTCCCACCCGACCACGCGCTCTTGCAGCGGCTAATCCGGCCAGGGTGCGCTCGCTTATTAAATTGCGCTCAAATTCAGCCATTGAGGCGAATACATGGAACATTAGTTTACCTGTGGCCGAACCTGTTTCGATCCTCTCGGTAAGGCTCTCAAAGTGTATGCCCTGAGCTTCTAGCTCTGTAACGATTTCCACTAAATCCCTCAATGATCGTCCCAACCTATCCATTCGCCACACCACAAGCGTGTCATCGGTACGCATCGCTTTAAGGCAGTTTATTAGCTCAGGACGATCAGCTCTCTTGCCACTGACCTTCTCTTCGTAAATCTGTGAACAGCCCGCGCGCTTGAGTGCATCAATCTGGAGTGACAAATCCTGATCCTGCGTACTCACGCGAGCGTAACCTATCTTCTGAGCCATACCGTTTTCGCAACATTGATTAAGTAACGAGAATAGTGACACAAAACTTACCGATATCGCACGGATTGATTGTCACTTTCAGAAGGCGACAGCACGAAATATCAAAAGTCGACCGCACGGTCTTTTCTGACGTTGGAGTCGCCTCAGAAACTTTGCTGGCGTTCGCCGGGGTCGCACCGCAGCAAGGCAGCTTTGCCGGACGCCGCGTCGAGCCAATGATCGGGTTGAACCTATCGCCCATGCTCACCGGCACTGCATCCACGGTCCATCCTACGGATCGGCCATTGGGGTATGAATTGTCGGGCAATGCTGTGCTGTTCAAGGGCAATTACAAGCTGGTCAAAAACCTGCCGCCCTATGGTGATCGCCAATGGCGGCTTTACAATATAACCGCAGATCCGGGAGAGACCAATGATTTGTCGCGCTCCGATCCGGAACGCTTTGCCGTTATGCAGGACGATTATGTCGCCTTTGCCAAGGCAAACAAGGTACTGTCGATGCCCCAAGGCTACACGGCGCCCGGCCAGATTACCGCCAATGCCTTGCGGACTTTGTTGATACCGCGGTTGCTCAAGCTGTGGCCAATTGCTGCGGTATTGGTGATAGCAATAGTGGCCTTGATCTGGTGGCGCAGACGACGGCGAAGGGCATAGCCAAACTAAACTTTGCGGGCCGAGTTCATCCCTTGGCGGCAGGGCGTGCCCTATTGTGAAGAAGTTCGGTCAGCGCTCAGCCAGCCCCCTTTGCCCCATCCGCCACTTCATCTGGTCGAACCGGTCTTGTCCGAAAAACGGCTCTCCATCGAACACCATCAGGGGGACGCCATAATGACCACCTTCGCGCTGGGCATCCTGTGACGCCTTGATCGCCTGGTCGTAATGATCGGGGTCGGCGGCGATTTTGGCGTCGAGCTCGGCCAGATTGAGGCCCGCACGCTCGGCGGCTTTGGCGAGGTGATCGTCCTCATGCCAGCCCTTCACTTCGCCGCCCCAGATGGTGCGGCTCACCTCATCGAGGAACGCTAGGCCCTTGCCCGCCTCAGTCGCCGCCTGACCAAGCTGGGTGAGGCGGTAGATATAGGGTTGTTCCTTGGGATATTTTCGCGTCGCCATGTCCATCACCACCGGATCGGGGCTGGGCCAGGAGAACGGAAGCTCCAGAAACTGAGCACAGCGGAAAATGTCGCGCATGAAATACTGGATCCAGAGCGGATCGCTATTGTCGAAGAAATCGGGCTGGCGAACCGCAATCGGATAGACCACGCGGACGTTGCAGGCGACGTCATATTCGCGCTCCAGCTCGACCAGCCGCTTCATCACTAAATAGCTGTAGGGCGAGCGAAACGACCAATAAAGATCGTAAGTGAGCGTCATCAGCCGATCGCCTTTGTGCGGATGTTGAGCTGCCCGGCAAGCCCGGCATCGCGGTGCTTGGTGATCGCCTGGTATTCGGGTGACTGAACCATCTTGAGCATTGCCGCGCGCGAGGGGTATTCGGCGATGGCGACCATGTCCCACAATTCTTCCACCTCACCCAGCATCAGGTCGGTGACCATGCCGGAGAACCGCGCCTTGCCGCCAACAGCGGCGAGGCAGGCCTGAACCCCGGCGCCATAGCGCAGATAGGCGTCACGGCCCGGAAGCTCCGGCTCGGACCCGTCAGCATAGGTGGCCTTGTCCTTGAACTTGAGCAGGTTGACCATGCACATCGGTCCATCTTCTTCGCCGCTGAAAAAGGCCTTGGCCTGTTCCGGGCTGGGATGGACCTGGTTGGTGACGTTCATTCAGGACTCCTGTGCAGCGATGAAATTGAGGATCAGATCGACAAGCCGCGCGGGCTGATCTTCCTGACAGAAATGGCTGGCCTCGATCCGGCAATGCGGCTGACCCTTGGCTCCGGGGATCCGCCGCTGAATTTCGGCATCGAGATGGCCTAGCACCTTGTCCTGTTCGCCAAAGCAAGTGACCACCGGCTTGGTGAAGGTCTCCAACACCGTCCATGCCGCCTTGTTTTCGGCGACCGATGCGTGTTCCGGCGTTACCGGCACCAGCACGGGAAACTGACGCGCGCCCGCCTGATAGTTTTCGTCAGGATTAGGTGCATCATACGCGGCCACTTCGGAGCTGCTGAGTTCGCGAACGCAGCCGCCATCGACGATCCGGCCGGTCTTGAATTCGGGAGTGGCCTGACTGAATGTGCGCCAGGCATCGAACCCTGAGCCAATGCTTTCGCCGGCCGGCAGGTAGGTGTTTGAGATCACCAGCCGGGCAAAGCGATCAGGGAAAGCCGCGACCAGTCGTAGCCCGATCAACCCACCCCAATCCTGACAGAACAGCGTGATATCGCGCAGATCAAGCTTAGTCAGCCAGTTACTCATCCAGGCGACATGGCGTTCATAGCTATAGTCGGCGCGCTCAGCGGGCTTGTCTGATTTGCCGAACCCGATCAGGTCGGGCGCCAGCACGCGGTGCCCAGCCGCGGCGAGCGGGGGTACGAATTTGCGATAGAGATAGGACCAGGTCGGCTCCCCATGGAGCAAAAGGATCGGCGCGGCGTGTCTTGGCCCTTCATCGACGTAATGGAGGCGCAAGGACGGCGCGCCCGGTGCATCCACATCAAGGTAATGCGGCGCGAAGGGATAGTCCGGGAGACCGGTGAAGGCGGCATCAGGGGTGCGAAGGACCTTCAAAGCTTGGCTACTTTCAGGATGCAATCGACGAAACCTTGCGGATCGTTCTCCTGGATGAAATGGCCGCCGTGCAAGGTGCAATGCGGCTGGCCCTTGGTGCCGGGAACGCGGCCGATGAAGCGCGCTTCACCGCCGCGGGTCACCGGATCGCCATCGCTGAAGCAGCACAGGAACGGCTTGTCCCATTGCTCGAACACCTGCCAGGCGCGCTTCTGGTCGGGAATCGCGACATTGTTTTCAAACGGGACGAAGCTGGGGAATATCCGAGCACCGGCTTTGTAGCTGCTGTCCGGGAACGGTGCATCATACGCTGCGATTTCCGCAGCGCTGAGCGCGCGTTTGGCCCCGGCGTTGACGATCCTGCCGATCGGGAAGACCGGGCTCCATTTGGAGAACGCCCGCCAGATCGCAAAGGCACGCGGCGGGCTGCCGCCTTCGGGCAGGCCGCCATTGGACAGCGCCACGCCTGCAAACCGATCAGGCATTTCCGCGACAAGGCGCAGGCCGATCAGTGAGCCCCAGTCCTGGCAGACCAGCGTCATCCGCGTCAGGTCCAGCGCTTCGATCCACTGGCGCATCCAGCCGACGTGGCGAGCATAGCTGTAGTCAGTCTTTTTGGTTGGCTTGTCCGATTTGCCAAAGCCGATCAGGTCGGGCGCGACCACGCGAAACCCTGCCGCGACCACCGGGCCGATCATGTGGCGATAAAGATAGCACCAGCTCGGCTCACCATGCATCATCAACACTACCGGCGCATCACGCGGCCCTTCATCGATGTAGTGGACCCGCAAAGGTGTGCCGTCGTCGGGATCGGCAATCTCCAGGTAGTGCGGCGCAAAGGGGAAATCGCGGATAGCAGCAAAGGCGCTATCGGGCGTGCGTAGGACTTTCACTAGGTCTCCCCTAAGATTGATATTATTGGCACTATAAGTGCCATATTACCAAAGACAGGTCAAGAAGCAGGCCCAGCCTTCGTCCCGTCTACCAGCCGGAACCCGATATGGTCGGTGCCCAGCCCGCGTTCCTGGAACTGCCGCGCGGCAGGGCGATAGCGCGCGCAGTAGTTTGCGGCGCAGAGGTAAGAGCCGCCCTTGATGACGTTGACCGGTTCGCTGGCGTCGGCGCGTGATCCTTGGGCGCTGGTCCATTCCCAGACGTTGCCGATCATATCGTAAAGACCGAAGCTGTTGGGCTTGAAACAGCCCACCGGCGCGCGACCGACATAGCCGTCGGTGTTCAGATTTTTGACCGGGAAGACGCCTTGATAATAGTTCGCTTGCGGCTTGCCCTTCGCGTCAACTGGCTCCGGCAGCGCCGCCGCGCCGCCGCGCGCGGCATATTCCCACTGCTCCTCGCTCGGCAAATGCTTGCCCGCCCATTGCGCATAGGCCTCTGCATCCTGCCAGGCGATCTGAACAACGGGTTCGCGGTCTCGCCCGGTAATGCTCTCCTGCACCCCCGCAGGATGCCGCCATTGTGCGCCAGCGATCCAGCGCCACCAGCGCGGGTCCTCTTGTGACGGAATGTTAAACACCGCAGACCCAGGGACCAGCATCTCGGGCGGTGCGCCGGGAAGCTTGGGCGGATTTCGCTCGGCCATGGTCTTGTAACCGGTCGCCTTCACAAAGGCTGCGAATTCGGCGTTGGTCACTTCATGTGCGTCGATCCAGAATCCCTTGACGGTGACGCTGCGCGGCGGCCCTTCCTCGGGATAATGCGGAACATCGCCCATTACGAAGCTGCCGCCGGGCACCCAGACCATTTTGCTGTCTGGCAGACCGGCGCACGATGCGCTCGGCGGAGCGCTTGCATCTCCGCATGCAGTCAGTAGCAACGCCAGAGCGACTACAACCGCGGGACGCTGCATCAATCGTCCAGCATTCCGGCCATGGCATCGCCCAGCAAACGCCGCACGACAGCCTTCGCCTCTTCAACTGGCAGTTCCTGATCATGCCGCAGCAGCCGCCAGGTCTGGAAGCTGAGGATCACGTTCAGTCCGCGCGCGCCAGCAGTATCGGCCCGGACTGCCTGCGGCAAATGCGCCTCGATCGATTCGCTCTCAAGGCGCAGCATTCGCCGGTAATCTTGCATCAGATAGGGCGATTCAAATCGCCTGAGATTGCCTGAAATGCGGTAAGGCATGATCGTCTCGAAGACCTTGGCCCGGCGCTCGGCCAGGTCGAAGATCTTGTCCTTCCAGGTCGCACCGATCGGCGGCTGGAGCAGGATCGGCAGGATCCCTGCCTCGATCACTTCGCCCATTTCGCGGTAGAGCGCGTCCATGTCCTCGAAATGCCGAAACACCGAGCGCAGACCCACCCCGGCGACATCGGCACCTTGGCGGCGCTGGGAGTATAGGAAGAACAAACGCCTTCATCCGAGTATATGAGGCCAGTCCGTCGTCGGCAACAGGACCTCGCGCGGGGTTTCGTCGGGGTTTTTTGTGGTCGCGAGGTACGCCGGTTGTTGCTTGGCGGTTGCTTGGCGACG
>JBFJJU010000009.1:0-38690 GCA_041612115.1 Perlucidibaca sp. | reverse complement strand
TCGATGGTGAGGTCTTCAGCCGTGAGCACATGATAAAGGCCGACATCCTGCTTAAGCACGACAACCGGCTCTTTACCGGGCACTGTGATTTCGGCTTTCTTTTTAGCCTCAACCACTTGCTGCTCGGCGGCGAGCGCCACTTGCTTAGCATCCTCTGTGGTTTTATACCCCAGATAGCCAGCCACCCCGGCGCCAATGATCAACAACAACGCCAACAACATCATCACTCGGCTATTCATAGACATCCCTGACACAGACAGGCAAAAGTTTTTGTGACCTAGATGCTACCAACTTACAGCAAGTAGTGGATATAGTTAGTATTAGTTCCGACAAAAAATTACATGTTTACGACAAAGTGTTATAGATGGGACTGGAAAAATTAGCGTTAATAGATACACTGTTGTCCATCCGGCAACGATACCGGAGAATTCCTCCAGGAGCTTCACATGAAAAAATTACAAGAGTTGATGGCTAAACTGCGCCGCGATGAGAAGGGTGCGACTGTTATTGAGTATGCATTGATTGCTGCTCTAATTTCTATTGCAGCCATTGTTGCTTTTAGCGCACTAGGAACATCAGTAAAAAATACAATGAATAATGTAGCTGGCAACATCTCTAGCGGCTCATAAACTACTTGATTTGCACGCACCTATAAATTTAGGTGCGTGCAAATCACTAATTTTACAGACTCTGATAAACTAAATAATCAACCAAAGCCTCCATGGCCCTCGAACCTCTATCAATCGTAAGCATGGAGAAACCTGAACTAATGATGACTCAACCAAGTGAGTATAGCCTAGGTACTTTATATCCGCACAATGCGGAGCTACACCATTACTAATATTAAATATTAATTCCTGGACCTCGTGCCTAAATGACCCAAACTCCATACCCGGCGATATTTTTATTCCTGGATTTATAGCTGGCAACAAATATGTCGTCACGGAGAACTGTGTAAGTACAATTGCTGAAGGTGGAAGCCTAAATGCAGGCAAGCTTGACAGCTTTCTAGAGCCGCTAGGCATAGATAGAAAAACCATTAAAATAGCTATTAATGCGACCACAGCCGATATATTTTTACTGAAATTAAGTTCTGGAAGACTGCGCAAGATATAAACCAAAAACAGCGGCCCAACAATTCCTATGTAACGAACCTGTCCAGGGAGCAAAAACCAGATGAGAAGAATAAGAATTGAGGAGTTATCAAAAATTTTTGACTTGACACCATGCAATACAAACATAATAAAAGCAGGGGCTAGAGCAAGAGAAAATAACCCATAGACCATCGCTCCAGACTCGCCCGGCGGCACCAATCGATTGATCGAGTATGTATATACAGAAACTATATTGTTAACCCACTCAATTCCAGAGTAGAATGACCAAAAAAATATAAATATAAAAGTTAATAGGCCAGAAATTAGAATTTTATTCTTTCTACTCTCTTTTAATAGCAAAACAGTCGGAATATATACTATAGATAACCAATAAACTGGCATCAAAAAAACACCCAGCAGCACCCAAAACCGTGCTGATAGAAAAAATGCTGAAAGCGCCCAGAAAGTTAAAAAAATCTCAGGCCTAGCATCAATTGACCGGTTAAAAATTCCGGATAAAAAAAACAAACAAACAACAATTGTAATATCTATTGAACTATACTTTAACCTACCAGCTAAAGAAAAAACTGCCAACTTATAACAAATCAATGCACAACATAAATATGCTACTGCTTGAATGCTAAAAACAGCACCCCAAAAGCCAAATAGCTTATCTAAACTGCCACCCACAAGCTCAAAAACAATCCACATAGATGAGTGTGGAATTGTTTCTCGTAGATTATAGTATATATTATTATAATCATAATCATGCCGCCACGATGTTACATGCCGAAGTAAGTCATCAACAGGCGGAATGCCACCATAACTGCAAGCAAAGACAGGATAAATAAGTAGTGGAACCCATGGCAGCCACGGCATCTTAGCCACATAAAAAAACCTCCACCCTGCAATCAAAGCATCACGCCGCGCCATCAAGCAGTATAAAAATACAATAAAGGCTGGCGCAAATTTTAATGATAATAAAAGACTAAAGTTTAAAAACAAAAGCCACACAACATTATTATCAAAGGCGCTTATCACCACTTTCGACCACGCCATGAATCTACGATCAAGCCAATCAACCATTATTTCATTTCTCAATATATTATAATTGTAAGAATCACTATATCTTCTTCACACCTTGCCAGCAAAGCAATTACTCGGTACTCTACAGTAGAAACCATCTATTATCCATAACTCTATGACACCTTACCCACAGCCATGGCTATCGGTTTTAATACCGACACATAACGGCGAAAAATACATTCACAGCACGTTTGACTCAATTTTAGCTAACGAAGTAGCGGGAGTAGAGATTATCGTAGTCGATGATAGCTCTACTGACAGGACAATCGAGATTGTTAAATCCTACTGTAAACAGCTAAATATTCAAATAATTCAACAGAGTCGCACTGGAAACTGGGTAAAAAATACAAACATAGCATTATCTTATGCTACAGCAAGTTATTCGTGCCTATTACATCAAGATGACTACTGGCTACCAGATCGAATAACTAAAATTAAAGCACTCATAGCCTCCAGCCCAGAAAGCGTACTGTATTTACACGATACCATGTATATTGGCCCTCAAAGTCAATATTTAGGAAAATGGTCCTGCCCCTTCTCAAAAAGTCATACCTATATTAGTAGCCAAAAACTCATAAAGCACCTTGTAGTTCAAGACTTTATTGCCATTTGCTCACCTGTATTTAGGTCCGATGCTGCCAGAGCTGTTGGCGGATTAGACGAAATGCTTTGGTATACTGCAGACTGGGACTTTTGGCTTAAAATTGCCTCAATAGGCAGCTCGTCATACCTAGCAGAAACGCTATCTGCCTTTAGAATTCATAATGAGTCCCAGACAATACAACGCAGCATTTCTTCTAACGATTTTAGAAATCAATTAGAGGTAGTTTTGTCACGCCATTTATACATTCATGAATGGCTACCATACATAACTGTAAAATGCGCTAAATTCTCTATAGAATTTAATATTTATCTTGCCTCTATATATCATAAACAACGAGCCAGCCATCTAGCTATAATTTCTAAATTTTTATCTCTGGGTGCATATGGCTGGATCATCTACTTTCGTGACTCTAGAGTATTTCAGCGAGTGCTATCAAGAATACGAGCAAAATTAAAAAATGACTGAACTAGAAAAAACCGATACTCATAAGTATGCGTCATATCTTTTTAAGGCCGACAATAGCTTATGGAAAAAAATTTTCTTCGCACAAGCTCCTTATTATTTAAATATAAAGTATATGCGACTAAAAAGAACACTTGATATAGGCTGCGGCACAGGTAGAAATCTTGCCAGACTAACCAATAGTATCGGAGTAGACCATAATTCTTTTTGTATAGATATATGCAAAAAGAAAGGGCTCTCTGCCTTTAGTTCACATGATTTTCATAGCAATGCAGAGCACCATAAGTCTTCGTTCGATACCTTACTACTATCTCATGTTATCGAGCACATGACATACTCAGACAGTATTTCACTTATTCTCGAATATATGCCATATTTAAAAAGCGAATCCCGCATAGTAATTATCACACCCCAAGCTTTAGGATACAGATCTGACCCTACGCATATTACATATTTTGACCAACCATTAATAGAAAATCTACTACTAGATGCAGGAGTACAACCAGAAAAATTCCGCTCCTTCCCCTTGCCTAGTTATTTCGGCAGTGTATTTCGTCACAATGAGCTTATTTCGATCGGGAAGATTCGGCCTGAAACGTCCAAAGATAATGTGCAATAAAGTTTACAAAAAATAAAAATGCAGTGGCCAAAATATTTGCTAAAAGATAGTTAGTTCCAAAATATTCAACCAAAATCCACACGAATAACAAACTCAGAATAAGGCTAACCAAAGACACAAACAAGAATCTTATCATGCGGAGCACAAACCTAATTTTATCAACCTGAAAAACATATTTTTTATTAATTGCAAATGCCACTGGATTTATAATAAAAAATGCAATGATCATCCCGCACAGATAATTAATTTCAAAAACATAAACACACAGCCAAAGTATAAGTAAACCAAGAGCATAGCACATAGAACCAACACCGAGAAACATAATAAACTGTATCATAAGCCTATTAGTCACTATCATCTATTTCTACTTAGTAAGAATAGCTGCTTTTGCTCAATACGAAACTTAGCAATAGCTTCCAATACTATTCCTACTAGCAATGCCAGAACTGATATAATACCCAAGCTACTTGCTAGAATTGCTGTCGGAATTCGTGGTACAAACCCCGTATCTAAGTAAGTTAATACAACTGGAACCCCGAGGCAAAGGCTTAATATGCCTATAAATATAGCCCAAAACCCATAAAACCGCTTCGGGTAAAAATACTTAATCATGCTGACATATGTTCTAAATATTTTATAGCCATCGCTATATGTTTTTAATTTACTATAACTTCCAGATGCTCGTGGCGAGTACTTAATGGAAAGCTCACTTACTGCAACGCCTAAGATTGCAGCTAAAGCGGAAACCTCTGCCTCAACCTCAAAGCCTTTGGCTTGAATTGATAACACTCGAGCAAAGCGCTGACTAAATACACGATAACCAGAAAATACATCTTTTGTTTTTGTTTTAAATAGACCTCTAAAAAGCCAGTTAAAAGCCTTATTCCCTAAAATATGCCCGCTTCTATACGCTGAACTATGACTATGAATGCGAACACCGGTTACCATATCTAAGTTTTCGCGCTCTAATAAACCTACCATCTCTTTCGATTTATCAGCGTCATATGTTAAGTCGGCATCCGCCATAACGTATATTCTTGCGTTGACAGAGGTCAATAAGCGCCTAACAGCATTGCCTTTGCCAAGCAAAGGCTCGTCAATAACAATTGCGCCCGCAACAGCAGCAACTTCTGCAGTTTTATCAGTCGACGCGTTATCACAAACAACGACAGTACATCCAGGCAGCGCATGTAAAAAGCTTTGCACGGTTTCGCCTACACCAATCTCTTCGTTATGAGCGGGCAAAATAACAGCAATATCAGAATAGTTAACCCTAGCGAGCTGCTTGCTTACACCAATTTCTATCATGCCCAATACAGCCCTTCTTGTTATGTCATATGGAAATCTTAGCGCCAATATACTTCAGCTACTTACCAACGGCGATAGAATGGTATCTTCGGTTGCACTTCATCACAAAAGTACCAAGGAACTACTGCCAAGTGTGCATTAAAGTGCCTACACTCCTTTGAGCAGCTACACTTGATGCGGACTTCGGGCTAATCATAGCCACGTGACCAAAGGGATCTTAGGCCAAGAACATGCAACTGGATGAAATCAAGCAACTAGACGTGAACCGGCAATGGGCTATTTACTGGTACTTGCACGGTAAGCGCTCACCTATATTTTTGTTTGGCTTGCCTGTGTTAGCTGCCGCTTGCGCGCTATTTGCCACCATGGTGTGGCAACAGACGCCTGCATTGGCCTCATGGTTTCAGTCACTGCTCAGCCTAAAAATGCCAGCACTACCAAGCGCGCTGGGCATGCCGCTCGCCACGTTCATCGCATTAGTCGCCATAGCTGTCTATCTCGCCAATGCTGCTGAGCTGGCTTGGCGCAAGGAGCGTGACGCCAGAAATACACTAAAAGAGCGCACTGGGCTAAACCCTAGCAGCCTAAATCTCAGCTCGCTAAAAGGCTTTCAGCCCGACTTGCTAGACGGACTGGAATCACGAGCCGCCCCTGCATCACCTCCGTCACCACCTAAACGCGAGCGGATTGCCGGCCAGCTCTAAAACAACTTAATTCAACACCCGCAACACCTCATCGCGGCGATTACAAATCAGTGCCACGTCACAGCCTGCTGCTAGCGCCACATCCACACGCTCCTGAATAGGCCCAACGCCCACCGCGCCTTCCATGCACAGGTCATCGGAAAATACTAAGCCGCGAAAGCCTAGCTGCTCACGCAACACAGCCTTTAGCCAAAATGGCGAAAAGCCGGCAGGCAATGGATCGACCTGCGGGTAAACCACATGCGCAGGCATGATGCCATCTAACTCCAATGCTAAAACAGCAAATGGCTTGAGGTCATAAGCGTCAATCTCGGCCCACGAGCGATCATCCACTGGCAAGGCCAAATGTGAATCTGCGGCCACCGAGCCGTGGCCAGGAAAATGCTTGCCAATGGTCATCATGCCGCTAGATTTCATGCCGCGCATAAACGCACGCACTAGGGCAATGGCTGGCTCCGGCTGCGAGTGAAACGCGCGGTCGCCGATGACACCACTGACGCCGGCATCTAAATCTAGGATTGGCGCAAAGCTAAAATCGACGCCGACTTCGCGCACTTCGCGAGCCATTAGTGCACCGCAGTCATGAGCGGCGACTAACGCAGCTTGAGGGTCGATGTCGTATTGCTCACCAAAACGGCGCATGGCTGGCAAACGAGTAAAGCCTTCGCGAAAGCGCTGCACACGCCCACCCTCTTGGTCTACGGCAATTTGCAGCTCAGGCTTGACCGCGCGCATAGCATTGGTCAAAGCGCGAATCTGCGCCGGCGTGTCGACGTTGCGGCTAAATAAAATTACGCTGCCGACGTTGGGGTGCGCGAGTACTTCGCGATCTTCAGCCGTTAGCGTCAAACCGCCAACATCCACCATTAATGGGCCGCACATTGCTGCCATTGCTACTCTCCTAAACTCGCGCTCTGCCATCAGTAGAGAGCGAGACATATGACAAATCAAGGCGCTGACAATACCGCAGCGCCAACCATTCATCT
Source organism: Perlucidibaca sp. (assembly GCA_041612115.1). Lineage (GTDB taxonomy): Bacteria > Pseudomonadota > Gammaproteobacteria > Pseudomonadales > Moraxellaceae > Perlucidibaca. Next base: position 31,827 of record JBFJJU010000009.1, on the reverse strand, counting down.
ACGCTTTGATGAGACGCTGAAGAAATTCATTAGCGGTGCTATTATTGCAGCACTGCGTCGCCCAAATCGTCGCCCACACATCAACCAGTGCCAGAAGCTTATGCCCACGCTGCCCGTCTCGCCCATTTCCCGTGCTGTGAATCAAACTTTTTTGTCACGTATTGGCATAGGAATGTGCGGTGCACTACTGTGCCTGAGCGTTACCACGGCATGCTATGCCGCTGACGCCAACACACAGGCAAAGGCTGTCACAAAAGCGCCTGCGAAGGCGGTGGCACCAAGCAAAAAGCTCTCGCCAACCACTGACCAAGCCAAGGCATCGCGCCTAGTCGCACGCCAGCTCAGCGTTTTGCACTACAACAAAACACCACTAAATGACGCGCTTTCTGCAGACATTTGGACGCGCTATTTAAACGACTTAGACGGCCAGCATGTCTACTTTTTGGCCAGCGATATTGAGCAATTTAAAGCACAGCGCCTACGCCTAGATGACCAGCTAAAAGCCGGCGATCTCGACCCTGCATTTGCCATTTTCAATCGCTACCAGCAACGCGCCAATGAGCGCTTTCAGTTTGTACTTAGCAACTTAGAGAAAAACCGCAAAGGTGTGCTCAACTTCACCGGCAATGAACGCATTCTTAATGATCGTAAAGATGCGCCGTGGGTTGCCAGCCTTGCCGAAATGAACACGCTCTGGCTCAGCCGTCTGCGCTCAGGCGCGCTGTCGTTGAAGCTCGATGGCAAAAGCGACGATGAAATCATTCAGACCTTAACTCGCCGCTACCGCTCACAGCTAAAAGCGCTAAGCCAAAATCGCGGCGAAGATGCGTTCTCGCTATTTATGAATTCGCTAACTGGCGCCTACGACCCGCACACCAGCTACTTCTCGCCGAGAAATTCAGAAAACTTCAATATCAATATGAGCTTGCAGCTCGAAGGTATTGGTGCCGTGCTGCAAACTGATGACGAGTACACCAAGGTGGTGCGCCTAGTACCGGCCGGCCCTGCGGATAAATCACGCCAACTCAAACCCAATGACAAAATCGTTGCCGTTGGCGAAGGCGAGAAGGATTTGGTCGATGTTATCGGCTGGCGTATCGATGAGGTTGTTGAACTGATTCGTGGCCCGAAAGGCACAACGGTACGCCTGCAGATCATTCCCAATGGCAATGATGATGGCGCGCGCAAAACCATCAGCCTAGTTCGTAATACCGTGGCACTGGAAGATCAGGCCGCCAGCAAGAAAATCATCGACGTCACCCGCAATGGCGAGACTAAGCAGATTGGCGTGATCAAGCTGCCAGCGTTTTATGCCGACTTCCAAGGCCAGCAAAATGGCGATCCAGACTACCGCAGCACCACTCGCGATGTACGCAAACTCATCGATGAGCTGAAAACTGCGCGCGTTCAGGGCTTGATTTTAGACCTACGCAATAACGGCGGCGGCTCGCTGTCTGAAGTGAATGACCTGATCGGTGAATTCATTACGACAGGCCCCACCGTGCAAGTGCGCGATGCCCGTGGTCGTCTAGAAACCTTGGGCGATGGCAACCCAGACGTAGGCTATAACGGCCCCTTGGTGGTCATGACTAATCGCTTATCGGCATCGGCTGCAGAGATTTTTGCCGGCGCCATCCAAGACTATGGCCGCGGCTTGGTCGTTGGTGGCACCAGCTTTGGCAAAGGCACAGTGCAATCGATTCGTGATTTAGGTCATGGCCAGCTGAAAATTACCGAAGCTAAGTTTTATCGAATTTCTGGCGCTAGCACGCAAAACAAAGGCGTTGAGCCCGACATTTACTTCCCCGAAGTCTTTGACCCTAAAGAGATTGGTGAGTCGGCTCTGCCACACGCGATGCCTTGGGACACGATTCGGCCATCGCGCTATCAGCAAGTCGATGACTGGAAATCTAAACTCGGCGCATTGGAGCAGGCATCGAAGATTCGGCAGGCAAAAAATCCCGATATTCGCTATCTCAATGAGCAAATCAAACTACTCGCCGATGTTAAAGCGCAGAACACTAGCTCGCTGAATGAGAAAGTTCGTTTGACTGAGAAGCAAGCCCTAGAAGAGCGCCGCTTAGCCATTGAAAATCGTCGTCGCGTGGCGAAAAAGCAAGCGCCATTAAAAACATGGGATGAAGTTGAGAAGCAGCTCGAGGCACAAAACCCAGACCATGATCCCAACTTTGAGCGCCCAGAAGAGCTGGCACTGCTGAATGAAGCCGCTGAGGTTTTAATGGATGCCCAGCAGCTCAATGCTGCCGCGAGCAGCTTACCCAGCTACTTAAAACGTAACGCCGACTCACCTCTGGTGAATCGCTAATAGGAGATGGCATGAGCGAGTCCAGCGACTCCCCTGCACTCACCGACCCGCGCTTATCAGCGCTGTTTCAACGCACCACCGGTGCCGCTCAGCAAGGCGGCCACCGTCTGCAATTACTGCGCGACAGCAGCGAGCATGAAGCCGCCACATTGGCGATGATTGCTCGTGCTGAGCGCCACATCATTATTGAAAACTACCGCATTTGTGACGATGACTGGGGCCGCAGCTTACTTACTGCGCTCTGCCAACGCGCACGCGACGGCCTACAAGTCATGGTACTCGCCGACTGGTTAGGCAGCTTTAATCAGCTCAGCCACCGCTGGATTCGACAACTGCATGAAGCTGGAGGCGAGTTTCGCCGCTTCAATACCCCGGGCCTTGGCGAGCCATTGGCCTGGATGGTACGCAATCATCGCAAGCTCATAAGCATTGATGGCTGCGAGGCCATCATCACCGGCTGGTGCCAAAGTGCGCAATGGCGTGGCCATGCCGATCAAGCCCCCTGGCGCGACACCGGCGTGCGTGTTGCCGGCGAAGTTGTCGTTAATATGGAAGCTGCCTTCGCTCACACCTGGCAGCTCACCGGCAGCGCGTGGCAGCCCAGCTCGCAGCCACACTGCGTAAGTACGCCTCTGCCATTCACCGTAAAAAATGCAAACGTTCGCCTAATCACTGGCCGACCACAGAGCAGCCCCTTATTTCGCCTAGATCAGCTCGTCATTAATCTCGCGCAAACTCGTGTATGGATTACCGATGCCTATCCTGTTGGCACGCCCGCCTATTTAGATAGCCTGCGCCAAGCCGCAAAAAACGGCGTTGATGTGCGCCTACTGGTGCCCGGCAGCTCCGATTTGCCAATGATCGGCCTGCTTGCTCGCTCTAGCTACCGCCCACTGCTATTGGCCGGAGTGCGCGTGTTTGAGTGGAATGGCGCCATGCTGCACGCCAAAACTGCCGTGGCCGATGGCTGTTGGTCGCGCATCGGCTCCACCAACCTCAATCCCGCATCGTGGTTGGGTAATTACGAACTCGACTTAGCCATCGAAAACGCCGACTTTGCCGCGGTGATGGAGTCGCAGTTTTTAGACGACTTAGAAAATGCCACCGAGATCGTGCTCAGCGATGCCGAGCGCGTCAAACTCGTGACCCCACGCCGCCCCACCAAGCGCTCGCTACGCCACCATCACAGCTCAACAACAACACTCCGTGTATCACGCGCGATGGCCCTTGCCGTGCGCGAGTCGCGCCAGCTCGGGCCAACCGATGCCAGCCTTTTGGGTGGCTTAGGCTTAGCCGGCATGGCAGTCGCAGGCGTTGCATTGTGGCAACCTGAGGCCATTGCTTGGCCTGTCGCGCTAATTTCTGGTCTAGTTAGCGTGAACTTATTGCGAATAGCTCGCCGCCGTTTTGCAGATTACCGCAAAAATCAACAGCCTAAGGCTTGAGGCAACAGCCTCAAACGGGTAGTATCCCACCCCGTTCAGCACCACATTGGAAGCGTGGCAGAGTGGTTGAATGCACCGGTCTTGAAAACCGGCGACCCGAAAGGGTTCGTGAGTTCGAATCTCACCGCTTCCGCCAAATTTGTAATACAAAAAAGCGCCCTTATCGGCGCTTTTTTGTTTCAGGCCTTATTTTCCGATAAGCGCCTTACATCTACTGATCGCATAGCCAGATCGGCCTGAGCGGTCGTCATGTAATCAGCATAGTGCTTGGCCAGCTCATCTGACCAAGAGGCGACTTCGTCAATCACCGCAGCAGCAGAGCTTAGCGTGTGCCCGAAGTGTGGCGCATAGCTGAGCAAGTTTTGCCGGCTGATTATTTTGCCTAGCTTGCCAGGCTCCATGGATAAAGTAGACGGTGGCACCCCATCAAGACTTGGAACAACGTCATACATAGGTGACAAACGCCACTGTCCTGCCCGGTAAATAATGGCATGGTTCTTCGGGTGATCATCATCATTGCCTACGAACGCATTGAAGCACATGCGCAAAAATAGCTCTTGAAGATCTGAATCAGGAACACCACGACGGCGCATCTCATCCGCAACTACCGCATAGCGCCAACGCTCTCTTCCTGCAGTCATCCGCCAATCACCATCGATCAGTGAAAGAGCACTCAACATGGGTAAGCGCTGAATCACGCCATCGGCTGTAACCACTCGGTCGAATCGATCGACCAAGAGAACGCTGGTAGTCCCACGATGCAGGCGTGTCGTGGCAACTTGCATACCCTTAGCTGCAGCAAACACCATACATGCATGTTCAAACACGGGGATGTCAGGGATGTCATGCTTATCTTTAGGCTTTGCAAGAACAACACGACTACCATCCAAAAGTGTGATTTTTGGGCGTGCGCCGCCCAGCGATGTTCGCTGCCTAGCTACACGGAACGCATTGAGAGAAAGCACATCGCCAGATTGCAGCCCATCCGCAAAAGCAATGAACTCATCCAGCTTATCAAGCTTTTCAGGACGCTTGTGACTATCCGCCGGCTTCCGCGTCGTCCCCACCAACAGGGAGCCTGCGCGATCAACATTCGACGACTTCAACAAATACTCAATGCCACTGAGTGACGGCGACCCTGAACTATAGGCAATCACTCGCTCCCCCCAGCCATCAGGTGCGGCATCACGAATGAAGCCGGGGATACCATCGTTTGTCTTGATGCTTGCAAAGGGCTCTGAGCGTAATGGATAGTGAATGGGGTCTGGCACCCACCACCTCTGCTCAACATATGCCGGGCTGTAGATAAACTCACCTACACCTCCCTGCCGAACCTCTAGACGACCCAAAGTCACCAAGTCATCTTGTCCAGGTGGCTGCATGTAAATGTAGGCGCGAAGCATCAGAAGTCATCCTTGGCGAAAGATGGCAACCGTACACGCTGCGTCATAGCATCGCGATCTACTAGCTTGCTTCTATCAATTGGTAGAAGGGAGGACAACAAGCCCAAGTGCCAAAGCACGTGCAGCACTGAGCCCAGCGCTACTACTGGCTCACCACTTTCAATCTTGCGCAGTGTCGCAAGAGAGACCCCAACACGCTCAGCCAAGTCAGATTGGCGCAACCGAAGTGATGTCCGTCTCTCTTTTATAGAAATAGCAATAAAATCAAATGTTTCTTGACACTCTATGGGGAAAAATTTATTTTTAAGAATCATTAAAAACACTCTTAAGTTACTTAAAAGCTACTTTAGCACTCCTTAATATAAAAAACACTCTGCAAAAGATACCAATGCTGCTCATCGCTTTGCCGCGTAACACATCAAAATAACACTAGCCGTGCATTTATCGCTCTACATGAACTGGCAAGGCCAATCCCCAAGTGCTACGACAATAAACTTAGCTTTATGCTTCTCAGTAAGCTGAATGCGCTCACCAACAACATCAGGGCGCTTAGCTGACCCTCTTGGCAGTAAAGGCTCCGGAGTCCAATCACTCCAACCAGCGCACTGTGCTTTTTATCTAGCTCGCTGAATGTCCAGATGATGCGGAATAGCCAACGGCGTTAGCTTCGATGGCTAAAAATATGCTCTCTTCAGCATCGTCTCATCATCCCAAGCATGAGCAAGCCCGTGCGACGTCGGATGGATAAAAGTGTCGTTAGTGATGGGAACACTGCTTAATCAGCGCACTGCAAAATGCAGCAGAGCTGCGACTGCTGCAACGCCTCTAACTGCTTCAGCGGATTAATCAGCTAGGCGGCGACCAAAACATAAGTCGCCGCTATACTGGCCTGTCCAGCTTTAGCAAATGGTTATTGTATGCGTCTCACACAGCACGCCGATTTCGCACTTCGCACACTCATTTTTCTTGGCCTAAAATCGCCGGAACAACTCTCAACGATTCAAGAAATTGCTGAGGCCTATCAAGTTTCGCGCAATCACATGATGAAAGTAGTGAGCCGCTTAGTAGCGCACAGTTATGTGGTTTCTGTGCGCGGTGCCGGCGGCGGTATTCGCCTAGCGAAAGCGCCAAATGAAATTCTTATTGGCGATGTTGTGCAGCATATGGAGCCTGAGGATGGCTTGGTGGAATGTTTACGCGAAAAAAACCAGTGCGTCATCACACCGGCCTGCTTATTGCCGGGCATGTTGGCGCGTGCACGCGATGCGTTTACAGCCGAGCTAAATAAGCAAACCTTACAAGACATTCTGCCGTTTAGCCGCCGCCATGAGCTGAGTGGCTTACTGAGCATCACTGAGACAGTAAAATTTGAAACCTAGCCTTTGTCAGTTAGAGAAATACGCAATAAAAAGCCCGCTTTAAGCGGGCTTTTTATTAGCAATAGTGACTAAAGCGAAGTGCTTAGCGAAGCCATTAAGCGCTGCGCTAGTTGCGCACCAATTTGCTTAACATACTCAGGATCAGCAGCAGCCGTTGGCCGTTCGTAGCCATTAGGGCCCGCTACAAAGCGTCCTTTGGCTGGCTCAATATCATTAGCATTAATCATCGCCAACACTTGCGCCGACTTCACCGACGTTGCTTGTGCTTTGAAGTTATAGCCTGTTGGCGAATTAGCATTACGCTGAATCAATAACTCCACGAGCACATCGGCGTACTGCGTCAAACCATCCATCTCAATATGCTTTACAGCAGCAATCGCTTTGGCATTTTCAGGGCGCTGAGCTGCCGCCAATCTGAGCATCACGCGACGATCTACTAGCTGCACTTTCTTCGCTAGAAATGTACTGTAGAAGCCATCCTCAAACGCCCAAACTAGGCCTTTGGGTTGATGCGATTCATTGGCTGAGTTTTTGCTGCGAAAGTGCACCGCTGTCTCAGCCTGCATAACATCGCCCTTGCGATTCACAACAGCTGTCTCAATACGTACTGGCGTTTTCCATTCCTCAACGTCATCGCTCAATGAGCGATTAAAGAAAATCGCCATGCGCGGCTTACCTGCACGCACATAAGCACGAGCAAACTCAGCGGCTTGGCTATTGGTTTCTTGTTCTTGCGCCTGTAGCAGTGCTCCTGGCTCCACCATCATTGGCGCAGCATCATGCGGCGCCTCGGCGGCATACACGGCTACGGGCAACAAGCATCCTGCTGCAAGCGTCAAAAACTTATTCATTTATTGCGCCTCTTTTAGTTCGATATAAAAGAAACCAGCTCTGTTAGACAAAGACATTTCGCGATAAACGCCAGTTCCGCGTGGCGGCAGTGTAATGCGCTGCCATGCGGAAAAGTCTTCAATTGGCGAGCGATTTTCGTCATAAAAACGCGTACGACCTTGTAAGGCTTGTGTGTGATCAGTCATATTTTCGATGGTCGTATGCACAGACAATGTACCTGTTGCCGTACGCGATGCACCTGTTGCGCCAATACTGACTTTGCCATAGTCATACTGCGTACCAAGAATGGTTTTGCGCTGCTCAAGCATTTTGCGATCAATGACATTGACACTATTCATGGCGAGCTCAGTGATACTTGTACCCACTTTATTCGATACAGGCTTTGGTGGGGTAACGCAGGCTGTAACACTGAGTGCAACCGCAGTAACCAAACTAATTTTTGTGAATCGATTCATAATATTCTCACTATAGTGTTATTTGTGCCGTGGCATGGTTCCAGAGGGTCTTGAGCGCACCCATACCACTCCACCGTTGTCAGGCATGGTGACGATTTGCGTCAGATCAGGCAGCACAGTGCCGGCTTTATCGAAAAACTGCACGGTTGCCGTTTGTCCTGGGCTCGATTTCAAGCTCAAGACATGAACCGCGTCGGGTAAAGAAGACCAGTAGCGCACATCAGCTTTAGCATTTACTTTGCTAGCCACAAACATTTGCATGGCGCCAATCGCACCCAAAGTGCCAGCAACTGCACCCAAGCTACCGCTAATAGGCTGCAAAAGTTGCAAGGTGCTAGCCGTATCAGCTAACACTCCGCCAACGCCGGCGTTAGTACTTCTGAAGCTAGCCTTACCTTTAACGATACGATCGACCGCACGACCACCACGTGACGTGGCCTGCCAGAAAATATCCTCCATGGGATATACCGGCGTATCTTTACCGCCAAGAGCAACAACAACGCGCTCTTCGTCAAACTTACGACCACGGCGATAAACCAACTCATAGTGGCCAATGCCATCGCCTAGTTTGCGTGGAGATGTGCCAGTCTCAACGACCAATAAAGTGTTATGACCTTTGCCAAACGTTGGTGCATTTTTACGCAGCGCCGCTAACTCTTTTAAGGCGCGAGCTTGCATCACATCATTACCTTCTCGGAATGAAGCCCATGCACTTAAGTACGCCATCAGGGCGAAGTCGAATCGATGTTGATCTTCTTCTGCAAAGGCATCTTGTAGCATGCCGCCTTCAAAGCTTGCGCGCGCATTACCCCAATCTTGATCCTGTAAGTACAGCAAGCCACGGTAGTAATACGCCATGACACGCTCATAAGGTTCACCTTTGAAGTCTTTTCTACCCTCTTCGTACCACAGACTGCGCGCTTGCTCTGCACCTTCTTTATCGCTGTAGAAGGACTCGATTTGATTCAGCGCAAAATCAAAAGCACGAGTAGCGGTTTCGTAATCTTTCAGCTCATAAGCGCGAGCGCCTAACTCCATTTGATTGAGAACGGCATTACGCTCGCCCTCACTCTCGAGACGCTCGTAGACTGGCGCTAAGCGTGCCTGCACATCTACAGCCACAGCAGGATTAGCGGTTAGTGCAAGTAAGACCGCCGCTAAGCTAGGCTTAACGATAGAGGACATCGTCTTGCGCGCTCTTTTTGAATTCGTAGATACCACTCCAGACAATAGTGCCAAGTTCGAGGTCAATCATTTCAAACGTCATTTGCGTGTAGCGCGAAGCCATACCCGATGTTTTTGATAATGAGTCCATCGAGGTAATACGACCAGCTAAGCGGTAGTCGGCGCCTGCAGTAGCTTTTGTTTTACGAATCGTGCCGCCATCGACTACACCTGAGCGCTTAAGCTCACGCTCTTTCTCAATCATGGCAACGTTTTGACGACCAACGAAAACCATACGGCCATTGGCAGCGCGATTTAAGTTGATGCGTAAGCGATCCGTAATGCTGTTGACGTTGATGCGCGTAGTGCTTTCGTTAACGAAATATGCTGAGTCGACAATTACTCGTGGTGGAGTTGATTGGCCCGCTAAAGTGACATTGGACAACATATCTCTCAGCATCATATCAGTGGCAGCAACAACATCTTGGGACTCAATACCAACACCAGATACACCTGGAGCGACAGCCTGAGAATCAACATAATTGGAGCTACTGCCCCGCGAGTTATTAACCGTCGACACACAACCAGCCAAGCTGATGGATGCGATAGTAATGGCTACGACAAAGCGACATTTCATACACAAAACTCCAGTTATTAAGCTAAGGATTCTATCGACGAAACAGCTTAAATCAACCCGATCGGTCAAATAATAGACAAGCAATCCTCTTTTTCTTTAAACATTAACGAATGTTCACTACCATTGCCGAAATTTTAAGAATATAGAGATCGTTAATTATGAAAAAAGCAATTTTGCTTCCTTTGATGCTAGTCGGTACGCTTACTATCACTGGCTGTGCCACCATGCAGCCTGTTTCTCCGCAAGAAGCAGCTGCGAAACTCCAAGCTCGCCAATTTGCCGTACAGGAAGATAATGCAGGCTCCTACCTGAGCCCTTACACAAGCGATGGCGTAACTGCAGAATGGGTTGAAAAATCAATTAACGCTAAACTCGGATCTTCTTTAGGTGGCGCTGCGGGCGCTTATGCTGGCCAAAAACTTTTAGAGCAGGTGCCATTTGTCGGCGGCATTTTAGGGCAACGCATGGGCCAAGAAGCTGGTCGCCGTATTGCTATTCAATCCGTTGGCGGTGAGGCCTTTATTCGCGAATCATCCGACCTATCCTTTAATGACTACAATGAAATGGCTGGGTGGTTACTCGTTAATCATGCCAAACACCCACAGTTTCAAGCCGTTATGGATGCGACATATCAAATCTATCCCGAATTGCAAACTGCTTATGCCAATGTAGTATCTGGCCGCTACTAAGCAAACAGCTCGGCACCATTAACCCATGGTGCCGGGCTTATTTAGGTCGCTCAATTCACTTTCTTTCGATTCCATTCCGCATATAAACTCAGCGTGGCATCGATAATCACTGCCCAAATGCCCTGCCATCTGTTTTACTCTTAAGCTTCTCATTTACAGCTTAGGAGTCACATATGGCCACGGTCACTTTGCACGGCAATCCCGTCAGCGTTAGCGGCAACTTACCCTCGATCGGCCAAACAGCGCCCGACTTCTCGCTAGTTAAAGGCGACTTATCTGATGTCGGCCTAGCTGGCTTTGTCGGCAAACGTAAAGTGCTCAATATATTCCCCAGCGTTGACACACCAACCTGCGCAACGTCGGTGCGCCAGTTCAATAGCAAAGTTACTGCGCTTAGCAACACCGTGGTGTTATGCATTTCCGCCGACCTACCATTTGCCCAAGCTCGCTTTTGCGGCGCTGAAGGCCTTGAAGCCGTGGTGAACTTATCGACACTGCGTGGCGCTAACTTTCTCGCCGACTATGGCGTGGCTATTGCTGATGGCCCATTGCAAGGTTTGGCTGCTCGCGCCGTAGTGGTACTAGATGAAAACAACCGCGTTTTGCACAGCGAATTAGTGCCTGAAATTGGCGATGAACCTAACTATGATGCAGCCTTAGCTGCTCTAGCCTAAGCGAAGCTCTTAGCGTATGGCATCGATCCCGTTTGTTTTGCGAGTCGGACCTTTAGCTCGCGCGCACATCGAGGCAAATGGCTTCGATGCCAATCAAGTCGCAGCGCTCGGTGCACCGGCTGGTGGACCTAAGTTTCTCATCCTAAAACACCTCGATGACTACTTGTTTGGCCCTTGGCTAGCTCAACGCAGCGAGCCCTTGCCGGTGTTCGGCTCGTCAATTGGCGCCTTTCGCTTAGTCGCTGCGGCGCATCAGGACCCTGCTGCTGCGCTTGATCGTTTAGTCGCGGCCTATAGCGCTCAGCATTATGCGAGCAAGCCGGATGCCGCTGAGGTGTCGCGACAAGTTCGGCAAATTTTAGACAGCATGTTGCAAACGAGCGAGCTAGACCAACTCATCGCACACCCCAAGCTGCATTTGCATTTGATTACTGCGCGCTGCAAAGGCTTAAGTGCGCACCGAAGACCTTGGCTGCAAGCGATTGGTTTAGGGCAAGCATTTCTGGCGAACTATCGCAGCCGAGACAAGCTTGCTCGGCACATGGAGCGCTGCGTATTTCATAGTGGCGATGCGCCCTCGCCACTGCTAGACCGCGATGCCTTCACCACGCATTTGGTCGCGCTAACTGCGGAAAACCTTGCCGAAGCCACACTGGCTAGCGGCACGATTCCTCTACTTATGCGATCGGTACGAGATATTGCCGGCGCACCCAAAGGCGCTCATATCGATGGCGGCATCGTCGATTACCATATGGATATGCCTTTAACTCCGGCAAAGTCTGGCCAGGCGCCGATTTTATTTGTCCCGCATTATGAGTCGCGCTTGGTGCCAGGCTGGTTTGATAAAGGCATAGCCTCGCGCTTGCCGAAGCAGGCTGAACGATTATTGCTGCTCTCACCAGCACCAGAGTTGGTAGCCAAATTACCGGGCCAGGCCATTCCTAGCCGTAATGATTTCAAAACCTATCACGGCCGTGATGCTGAGCGCTTGCAAGCTTGGCGTGCTGCCGTTGAGGCCAGTCGCGAAATAGCCGAAGCATTTGCTGAGCTAAATGATCGTGGTCACCTACTGGATGCCGTGCGGTAAAAACCGGCTGCGAATGCAGGCTACTATGCCACAGACCGCGATGACCATGCCCAGCACCGCAGCATTATGGCCCTGCAAGGCACTGACCACACTAGCCGCAACCGCCCCCGAAACACTACCAATAGTTCCGTAAAGTGCCGAAGCCGTGCCCGCCTGCAGCTTAAATGGCTCTAGCGCCAAAATCGTGGCATTCGGTAAAACAAAGCCCAAACAGGCGGTATAAATAGCCAAGGGGGCAATCAAAGCCCAGAAACCACCCCATCCTGTATAGGCGAGTAGGCCGAAGCAAATACCCGCAAGCATTTGCAGCAATAGACTGCGTTGCAGCACTGTACGCGGCGACCAAGTATCAAGAATGCGGCTATTGACCTGAGTCGCCATGATTAGGCAAAAAGCATTGGCACCGAATAGCAGACCAAACTGCTGAGCATCGAGGCCGAAATAGACCATGAATACGAATGGCGAGGCGGCAATAAAAGCGTAGAGGCCCGCCATGCTAACACTGCTGGTCAGCGCGAAACCACGGAATTGGTGCGAGGCCAGTAGTGAGCCATAGGCTCTTAAGCTAAGGCCAAGATGCAGAGGTTGGCGATCGGCTATCGCCAGCGTTTCGGGCAGTTTCTTATGCAATAGCCACAGCACCAAGCTGCCGTAGAGCGCGAGCATGCCAAAGATGCTATGCCAGCCAAACCACACCAAAAGCTGGCCACCAAGCATGGGGGCGACCATCGGTGCCACCCCCATCACCAGCATCATCGCGGCATACATGCGAGAGGCCTCAGCGCCTTCAAAGCTGTCGCGCACCACAGCGCGAGCAATCACCACGCCAGCACACGCCCCAAGCGCCTGCACAAAACGCAGGGCAATTAAGGTTTCAACAGTCGTCACCCACATACAGGCCAGCGAGGTAATCGCAAATAGCCCAATGCCAAAATACAGCGGTGGTTTGCGACCAAAACGATCCGCCAATGGCCCATAAAACAATTGCCCGATGGCAAAGGCGGCAAAAAACGATGCTAGAGTGAGCTGCAAGTGAGCAGGGTCAGTTAGCAGCGACTTCTGTAAATCAGGCAACGCCGGCAAATACATATCGATGGACATGGGCGCGAATGCCGTCAGGCTGCCGAGCATAAATACCAGCAAGGGTGTACGCGCTAATGCGGTCATTCAATGGTCTCGTTTAGGTTGCCGCTATTCGATATATCGCGATCTACATCATCGATGTCAGACTCATCGAGCAAGGCTTGACTGAGCTTTTTCTTCGGCGTGGTAATCCCTAATTTACGCAGCTTCTCGGCCTGACCAACCAAGTTGCCACTGCCGCTTTTTAGCTGCTTAAAAGCGCTGTCATAAGCTGCTTGTGCCTGCGTAATACGCTCACCAACCTTTGCTAGATTCTCACTAAAGCCGACGAACTTCTCATACAGCTCTTTGCCACGATTAGCGATTTCCTGTGCGTTACGGGTTTGGTTTTCTTGCTGCCAAACATGCGCAACCATGCGCATGACAAACAGCAGTGTATTTGGGCTCACCAGTAAAATATTACGCTTCCAGGCATCTTGCCAAAGTGCAGCATCGCTGGTTGTTGCCAACAAAAATGCCGGTTCAATAGGCACAAACATCAGCACGAAATCAGGCGAATTGGTCGGGAAAATATCCTGATAATTACGCTCAGATAGGCCTTTAATATGGGTGCGGATAGAGTCTAAATGCCGCTTCAGAGCTGCCTCGCGAGTAGCGTCATCGCTGGCATTGGCGTAGTCCATATAGGCGTTGAGCGACATTTTTGCATCAATGATGAGGTGCTTATTATCTGGCAAATTAATGATGACATCGGGCTGCGCGCGCGTGCCATCTTCTCGAGCATGGCTGATCTGCACTTCGTATTGCTGGCCTTTAATCAAGCCTGAGCTTTGTAGCACTTGCTCCAAGACCATTTCACCCCAGTCGCCCTGGGTTTTATTTTGGCTGGTTAAAGCATTGGTTAGTTGGTTGGCGCGCTGGCTTAACTCTTGATTCAAGTTCATCAGCGTGCGCAGGTTTTCAGTAAGCGCCGAGCGCTGCTTGGTATCGTCGCTGTGCACAGCATCTACACGCGTCTGAAACTCATTTAGGCGCGTCTTCAATGGTTCTAGCATCTGCCCCAAAGCCTGCTGATTTTGCTCGCTAAAACGTTTAGATTTTTCTTCCAAAATGCTTTGCGCCAGTATTTCAAATTGCTGGCGCAGCGAATTTTTCGCCTCATCTAACAAGGCGAGCTTTTCTTGACTGATCTGGCGTTCTGCAGCCAATCTTTCTTCTCCTTGGCGGCGCTCGGCGATGAGTTGCTGGTCTTTAGACTCGCGCTCGGAGGCGAGTTGCTCGGCTTTAGTTTCGCGCTCAACCATTAGCTGTTGGACGTGCGCTTGGCGCTCAGAGGCTAGGGTTTGCGTGAGCGTTGCTAGCTGTTCGCGCAGCGCAAGGTGTTGAGCTTGGCTGTCTTTAGCATCGGCTTCAACTGCTGCTAATGCCTGCTCACAAGCACTCAAACGAGTGAGTAAGTCCTGTTCGCGCTGCACTGCATGGGCTTGTTGCAATGCCCATTCGCGACGATTGCCGCGACCCAGCAACCACCACAAAATGCTAGCAAGTACCAAACCAACGGCGCTTCCTAGCGCCAATGACACAATATCCATAAGCCTCTCTTAGTTAACTTTTTTGCGTTCTAAAGCGTGAGTTTGCGTAGTGCTAGATGCCACTATCAAGCAACCTTAACGAGACTTGGTAAATGAGCCCAATAATCCACGCAATAACTCATTACCAACCTTACGGCCAATACTGGAGCTAGCGGCACGCGCTGCGCTTTTTGCAGCGCTTTCCCAGAAGCTATCGGGTTCGCGTGCTGGACGCTTGTTAGCGGCTTTTTCAGCGGCGGCTTTAGCTTTGGCATTCACCGCATCGGTTTTCGCCTGCGCTGCTGCCTCAGCTTCAGCCTGTGCCGCCAGCGCTGCGCTTTGGGCCTTTTTCGTCAGTATTTCATAAGCCGACTCGCGATCTAAAGCCTGCTCATAACGGCCAGCAAATGGAGAGCGTTGCATGCACAGGGCTCGTTCTTCTGGCGTAATAGTGCCCATGCGTGAGCGCGGTGGACGTACTTTGGCACGTTCCACCGGCATGGGAATACCGCCCTCGCCTAGGCATGACACCAGGGCTTCGCCAACGCCTAAAGCAACGATGGCCTCAGCAACGTCGACACCCGCATTGGCGCGGAAAGTGTCAGCCGCTGCTCGCACAGCCTTTTGATCTCGCGGCGTGAATGCGCGCAATGCATGTTGCACACGATTACCTAGCTGTCCCAAGACGGCATCCGGTAAATCCAAGGGATTTTGCGTGATGAAATATATGCCAATGCCCTTTGAGCGAATCAAGCGCACCACTTGCTCCACTTTATCGAGCAAGGCTTTCGGCGCATCCTTAAAGAGCAGATGCGCTTCGTCAAAGAAAAACACCAGCAGCGGTAACTCGGCATCTCCGCGCTCAGGCAATGCTTCAAACAGCTCCGATAGCAGCCAGAGCAAAAACGTTGAATACAAGCGCGGTTGCATAAAGAGTTTATTTGCCGCCAGCACATTGATGTGACCACGGCCATCAAAGGTAGTACGCATGAAATCGCTAAGCGTGAGCGCCGGCTCGCCAAAAAATGCATCGGCACCCTGCTGCTCTAGATTAAGCAATGCTCGTTGAATCACGCCTACACTGGCTTTGCTAATGCTGCCATAAGCCGAGCCGATAGCCTCCGGCGAGTCACTGGCAAGCTGCAATAAAGCACGTAAATCTTTGAGGTCGAGAAGCAGTAGCTGATTGTCATCGGCATAGCGAAATAGCACGCTGAGCACTCCCTCTTGAGTGTCATTGAGCTCTAGCATTCGCGCCAATAATAACGGGCCCAAATCCGACACCGTGGCGCGCACAGGATGGCCTTGCTCGCCAAAGACATCCCAAAATACCACTGGATAAGCCTGCGTTTGAAAGCTGTTCATGCCGGTCTTTGCGGCACGTTCGGCCAATTTCACATTGCTTGCGTCACCGGCTTGAGATAGTCCGGCGACATCGCCTTTGATGTCAGCTAAAAACACCGGCACGCCAAGGTCTGAAAAGCCTTCCGCTAAAATCTGTAGAGTCACGGTTTTGCCCGTGCCTGTTGCGCCCGCCACCAAGCCATGACGGTTGGCGTATTTTGTTAGCACGCTGCAGCGCTGCTCGCCTTGACCAATTAATACTTCTGCGCTCATGCCCTGCTCCTTTTGCTCAAGCTTAACTTAGTTGTTTTTATAACGCGCCAAAACTTAGCTTTGCCGACGTATCTGTGAAGGTTAGTTCCGTATTCTAGAGCAACACGCCTCAGCCGCGCGCGCAATCGGGTATGCTATGGGCCTGCTTGATGATGCGATGTGATCGTTATGCGCTTGAGTTTACTCATTACTGCCGCTCCCGACAGCGAAACTGCCCACCATGCGTGGCAATTTGCCGAAGCCGCTCTAGCAGCCGGCCATCATATCGTGCGCGTATTTTTTGCCGATGCTGGCGTACTTCATGGCCAAGCTTTGAGCGCACCGCCACGCGACTTCCCCAGCCTCTGCCAACGCTGGCAAACACTTCAACAGCGCGCCAAGCTCGACCTCGTACTCTGTGTGTCGGCAGCACTACATTATGGTGTGCTCGATGACGTCAACGCCCGCAGCTGGGAGCAGGCGCATAGCAGCGTAGCCAACGGCTTTGTGATCAGTGGCTTGGGCCAGCTCGCCGAGGCGCAGCTACAAAGCCAGCACCTCGTGACCTTTCCTGGGGCGGCTTAATCATGCGTATTTTATATATCGCCGCCAGCGACCCTTACACCAACCAACGCGCACAAACCTTGCTCGATGCATTGCTAGTTGCTGCCAGCTTTGGCGCACAAGTGAGTTTGTTATTTCAAGGTCATGGGCTGCTGCAATTACTCCCTGACCAAGAAGCGGCATTGATTAATCGCCGCAGTCTCAGCGCTCAACTCGACGCCCTGCCACTATTTGATGTCGAGGCGATTTATGCCGACCGGGCAGATGCTCAGCGCCTGCACATCGATGCCAATTCTAGCCGTGTTGATGCGCAATGGTTGGAGTCAGAGGCTATTGCAAGCTTGATCGCAGCACATGATCAGGTGATTCGTTTATGAGCACGCTACATATTGTCTTTGCCAATAAGTTGCCGGAAGCGATCGCGCGCTGCTGGTCAGAGGGCGATGCGCTATTGCTAGCCGGGCCTTGTGTCGTGACCGCACTTGCAACTGAGGCAAAGCTACCTTCGCCCTGCTACGCACTCAACGACGCCGTGCGCAGCCGAGGCCTAAGCGCCCAATGGCCAAGGCACATCCCATGCCTTAGCCATAGCGACTGGCTAGATTTGCTAGCGCAACACCAACGCAGCCTGAGTTGGTCATGAGTCTTTTTTGGGATGTCAGTGCCCTCGATAGCCGCTTAGGCCATCCAGAGCAATTCGACCACGAAGGCTTTTTGCGTCAACCTAGCGTATGGACGCCAGACATGGCACAGGCTATTGCGGCATGCATTCCGAGCATGGGCGCCGCTCACAACAGCATGAGCGAAGAAAGCGCAGTGTTGAGCGCAGACCATCTCACCGTACTTAACGCCGCCCGCGACTTTTACCAACGCTTTCAGCGCATGCCAAGCACGCGCGTGTTTGTGAAATTTTTAAGCCAAGAAGCACCACACTTGGGCACTAGCATTGCACTCATGCAGCTATTTCCCGACACGCCCATGCGCTGGGTTGCCATCTGCGCTGGCCTACCAAAACCACCGAACTGTTTTTAATTATGCGCAATCAATACCTAAACGCCGAACACCCATTTGCCCAATACGTCCGTATTTTGGGCAAAGGTAAAACCTCCAGTCGCTCACTCTCGCTTGATGAGGCGCGCGATGCCATGGCGATGATTGTCGCCGGTGAGGTCGAACCAGTGCAGCTAGGCGCGTTTTTGATGCTGCTGCGCGTGAAAGAAGAAAGCCCCGAGGAGCTTGCTGGCTTTGTCATGGCGGCAAAAAAAGCCATTGAAAAACGCCGCGACGAAGCGCTTCAAAGCGCTGGTTTAGCAGCCATTGCCGTGGACTTGGATTGGTCATCCTATGCTGGCAAACGCAAACATTACCCGTGGTTTTTGCTCGCAGTAAAACTACTTTGCCAACATGGCGTGCGCATTTTTATGCACGGTGCCAGCGGCCATACCAGCAACCGTCTTTATACTGAGGCCGTGTTGCCGAGCTTGGATTTAGCGGTTTGCCAAAATTGGCCTGAGGCTAGCGCGGCCATTGCCAACAATAACTTTGCTTATCTGCCCGTGCGAGCGCTCGAACCCGTACTCGATGACATGATTCAGCTGCGCGGCCTGCTCGGCCTGCGTTCGCCAGTACACACACTGACTCGCTTACTCAACCCCACGCAAGCACCAGCGGTGATGCAGGCCATATTTCATCCCGCCTACCGCGAGTCGCACCAACGCGCGGCACTACTGCTGAGCTATGCTAATAGCTGCGTGATTAAAGGCGAAGGTGGCGAAATTGAGCGCAACCCAGACGGCAGTTGCTTAGCCAAACGCGTCGTTAATGGCGAGCCTGTAGATGAAAACTGGCCGATGATTTTTGAACAACGCCATAGCCCCGAAGAAATGCTCAGCGATGACGTCATGCTGCGTGTCTGGCACGGCGAACAAGCGCATGAGTACGGCGAAATGGCGATTATCGGCACTGTGGCATTAACGTTACGCACCTTGGCACTCTGCGGTACACCAGAAAACGCGATGGCTATGGCGACAAGCCTATGGCAACAACGTCACGACACGCCGGCAAAAGCATTAATAACGCGGCCATGAGCGACCTCTGGGAAACCTTTACTCAACCCGCTGTACGCGATTTAGCATGGCTGATTGGCACGCCGCCACTGCTAGCGCCATTGGCCGATACAGCGGGATTTTCTGGCGTATATTGGCCAGATAGCGACTTTTTCGACGAACTTTTGACTGAGTCCATGCCACTGCTACAAGCGCTCGATCGCGAGCCTGCGGCGCTTATTGCGTACAGTGAAAACAGTCGCGACTACCGACTTGGCTGCTACCTAGAACGCCTGCTGAGCTTTTGGTTGGCGCACCCCGACAACCCGCGCTATGCGCTAATCGCCGCCAATTTACCAATACGCGAGGATGGCATCACGCTAGGTGAACTCGACTATCTCGTGCGCAATAAACATGATGGCACATTGGCACACTGGGAACTCGCGGTGAAGTTTTACTTGGGTCGCCCTGAAGCCAATCTCGATCAGCAATGGCTAGGTCCTGGACTACATGATCGTCTCGACATCAAGCGTGATCATCTCTGTCAGCATCAACTCCAAACAAGTCAAAAAGCCATCGCCCGCGAGATCATCAATGCGCATTTAATAGAAAGCGCTCAGCAGCCTTTAGCTAATAACGACATAGCCCGCGTGTGTTGGCTAAAAGGTCGGCTTTTTGCTGCCAGCGATGAGCAATGGGCCGTAGCTGACCCAGCGCAGGGCAACCCAGAGGCGTTACGCGGTCATTGGCATATCGATAACGAACTGCCCAAAATGGCCGATAGCCGCCAAAAGCACAGCGCGGTTAGTGCAAATTTCGAGCAACCACGCTTAAGAGGTGCGCGTTTGTATCAGACTCAATGGTCAGTGCCATCGGATTGGCTAAACACGGCGTATAGTCCTCGGCAACGCTAATTTTTCTGCGCTAAGTCATGATACTTTGTAATTTTATAGTTTAGTATTTACTTAACTGATAACGAGGGTACGCTAGTGACCGATCCCGCCTTGCTCGACGCCTTGATGCTCTCGCGCATCCAATTCGCCGCCAACATCAGCTTCCACATCCTATTTCCTGCCATCAGCATGGGTCTTGCTTGGCTTATGGTGTTCTTCAAAGTTCGCCACCACATGACCGGCGACGATGGTTGGCTTCGCGTGTATCGCTTCTGGCTGAAGATTTTCGCACTCACCTTCGCCATTGGCGTGGTCACCGGCATCACCATGTCATTCCAGTTCGGCACCAACTGGCCGGGCTATATGAATACCGTTGGCAATATCGCTGGACCATTACTTGCTTATGAAGTATTGACCGCATTCTTCCTTGAGGCCGGCTTCCTCGGCATCATGCTTTTTGGCCGTGGCCGCGTGTCTGAAAGCATCCACACCATGGCCTGCTTACTAGTTGCCATCGGCACCAGCATTTCGGCATTTTGGATTTTAGCGCTTAACTCATGGATGCAAACGCCCACGGGTTTCGAAATGATCGATGGTCGCGCGCATGTCATCAGTTGGTTTGAGGTCATCTTCAACCCATCCATGCCCTACCGCCTCGCCCATATGCTCATAGCTAGCGGTCTAACCACGTCCTTTTTGATTGCCGGCGTCTCAGCTTATCGCTGGTTACGCGGCGATCATGGCAATGATGTGCGCATGGCATTGCGCACAGGTGTGGTATTAGCCGCCGTACTCATTCCTACGCAAATCATGGTTGGTGATGCTCATGGCCTCAACACGCTAGAGCATCAGCCCGCAAAAATTGCGGCCATTGAGGCTGTTTGGACACGCGAAGCTGCGGTGCCACTACTGCTGTTTGCGATGCCCAATGAAGCTGAAAAGCGCAATGATTACGCCATTAGCGTGCCCTATGGTGCCAGTTTAATTTTGACGCATTCGCTAGAAGGCGAACTACCAGGCCTTGATGAGTTTCCGGCGGGCCATGCACCAGTTGCCGCTGTTTTTTGGTCATTCCGCGTCATGGTAGGCATGGGCATGCTCATGCTCGCCGTGGCATGGGGCTGGGCATTTTTGCTCTGGCGGCGTAAAGACAACTTCCCGCGCCTAGCTTTGCAGGGCTTAGTCGCCATGACTTTTTCAGGCTGGGTCGCCACGCTCGCTGGCTGGTATGTCACTGAAATGGGCCGCCAGCCTTGGCTCGTCACCAACGTCTTACTCACCAAAGATGCCGTTGGCACCGTCCCTGCCGCCACGATTTTTGGCTCGCTAACCATGTACTTACTGATGTATGCCTTCCTCATGGCGGCCTATGTTTCAGTGGTGTTTTACCTAGCGCAGAAAGCGCAGCACAGTGATGATCATGACGACAACATCGCTACTGGAGGTCACTAATATGTTGCCTTGGATTCCCGATGACATGTTGCCGCTGATTTTTGCCGGCTTAATGGGCTTTACGCTGCTGCTATACGGACTGCTCGATGGCCTCGATCTCGGTGTTGGCGTGCTGCTACGGCGCGCTAATATTGACGACAAGCACATGATGATTGCCAGCATTGGCCCATTCTGGGACGCCAATGAAACTTGGTTGGTGCTGGGCATCGGCCTATTGCTCGTGGGCTTTCCTAGCGCCCACGGCATCATCCTCGGCGAGCTTTATGTGCCCGTGTTAGTACTGCTTTTAGGCCTTATTTTGCGAGGCGTTGCCTTCGACTTCCGCGTTAAGGCTCGCGCGAACCATCAGCCCTTATGGAATGTCGCATTTTATCTCGGCTCACTAATGGCCTGCTTAGCGCAAGGCTATATGCTCGGCCACTTCCTCACTAATTTCGCTGACTCATGGATGGCTTATGGCTTCTCCGCTTTCATTGGTCTGTGCTTTGTCGCCGGTTATGCCTTACTCGGTGCCTGCTGGCTGATCTTGAAAACTGAAGGCCTGCTACGCCAACGCGCAGTACATTGGGCCCGTGGCGCACTCTGGCTCACCGCAGCCGGCATCGCCGCCATTTCCTTAGCCACGCCATTAGTCAGCGCGCGGATGGCTGAACGCTGGTTCAGCCTGCCGAACTTGTATTATTTGCTACCGATTCCAGTAATCACCACCGCTCTAGTGCTGATGCTAGACCGTGTCTTGGCCAGCCTCATTGGCAATGATAATGAACGCTACAGCTGGGTGCCTTTTACTGGTGTGGTGACCTTGTTTTGCATCGCCTCAGGTGGCCTCGCCTATAGCCTATTCCCCTATATCATCATCGATCAGATGACTATTTGGGAGGCCGCCTCCGACCCAGAAGCATTGCGAATCATGCTGCTCGGCGTGATGTTTGTGCTGCCAGTTATTTTGACTTACACGGCCTATATGTACCGCGTGTTTTGGGGAAAGGCCGAGCCTTTACTCTATCGTTGATAGTGCCCGGCGCTAGCGTATAGCACCTCTAACTGCCATCGGCCTGCTCAAGGATATGACGCACGGCCGAGCGCAGCTGTGTCAGCAAGGCCTCAGGATTAACTTTCGGATTGCGAATGGCGCGGATACGAATGCCATCAACCATTGCCCCCAGCATCTCCGCCTTCGCCACCACCACCGCTTCGCTCAAAACCTGCTCTGGATGCTTAGCTTGCCAAGACCGGCGCACCAAACATTGCACGGCCTCACTGACCAAGACATCGGCAGCTTGCACCTGCTCAGCCACGCGCGCATTGCGCCCTGCCTCAGACAAAATCTCCATAATGAGTGCATTGCTGCTCGGGTCTAGGCTGCGCATTAATGCGCCTTCGGCCTCCTCAACTAAGGTGGCCAACACATCGTCGCTACGAGCAAAACCTTGCATACGCGCCACCGTAATTCCGGCCTCATGAGCAACACTGGCGCCGATAATTGCCTCTTTATTTTCAAAGTAATGATAAATATGGCCTGAGCTCATGCCCGCTTTTTTAGCGATACTCGCGATACTCGCACCATGAAACCCACAGGCACGGAAACAATGCTCAGCTGCCTCAAGCACCTGCTGACGACGTAATTTAGCGCGGCTATCTGCGCTAGAACAGATGCCAGAATTTTCGGCAGACGACGCCTTATCCATACTATATGCAGGTGTATTTTCAGACACTTTTTGCCTCATGGCCTATTGCTTATAAGCCAAGACTGACATATTTTAGAATGAACATTCAATCTATATTTATGACAGAGCTATTTCAGTCATAAACTCGAGGTCATGATGCAGCGTCTCCCTTACCTAGCTAGCGCCCTGGTGTTATCAAGCTTACTCAGTGCCTGCGGCAGCCAAGAAGCGCCAGCCAATGCGCCGCCACCTGCGGAAGTTGGGGTTATTACACTAAAATCGCAAGCGATCGACCTGACCACGACACTACCAGGTCGCGTTACCGCCTTTCAGACCGCTGAAGTACGGCCACAAGTAGGCGGCATTGTTAAACGCCGTGTCTACGCCGAAGGCGCTGAAGTAAAAGCCGGCAGCGTGCTCTACGAGCTAGATCCCGCAACTTATCAGGCCGCATATGCCAGCGCCAACGCATCCCTAGCCAAGGCCAATGCTCTAGCCAAACAAGCAAAATTAACTGCCAAACGTTATGAAGGCTTGGTGACCATAAAGGCGGTTAGCCAACAAGAAAATGACGATGCTCAAGCTTCAGCTGCGCAAACACAGGCCGATGTCGCATTGGCGAAAGCAGCGCTCGATAAAGCCCGCATTGAGTTGAATTACACACGCATCACCTCGCCTATTAGTGGCCGTAGTGGTAAGTCCAGCGTTACTGCCGGTGCACTGCTCACCGCCAACCAAGCGCAAGCGCTCACCACGGTGGTTCAGCTCGATCCCATTTATGTTGATATGACGCAATCGAGCAGCGACTTTCTCGCCCTACAGCGCGCTATCGAGCAAGGCGGCGTGAGCCAAGATAAGCGCATTCCGGTCAAGCTAATACTGAGCGACGGCCGCACTTATGAGCATGCAGGCAGCGTTGCATTCTCGGAAAGCACGGTAGATCCAAGCACCAATAGCATCACGTTGCGCGCTCAATTTCCCAACCCCGATGGCCAGTTATTACCCGGTTTATTTGTGCAGGCCGAAGTCTCTCAAGGTCAGCAACAAGGCGTGCTAGCGCCGCAACGAGCTTTGAGCCGAAATCCACAAGGCGATGCCACTGCGATGGTGCTCGACCAAGACAATAAGGTGCAGCCACGTGTGGTGAAAACTTCACGCGCCATTGGCGATACATGGCAAGTCATTAACGGCCTGAAAGCTGGTGACCGCCTAGTGGTTGATGGCTTACAAAAGGCTCGGCCAGGTAGTGTAGTAAAACCTGTGCCATTTACGGGAAGTCAGCAGGTAGAAAACGCAAAGGTTGGCGCCGCAGCAGAAAAACCCGCCGCATCATCTGCAGCCCAAAAGGCGGAGTAAGTCATGTCACGTTTCTTTATTGACCGGCCTATTTTCGCCTGGGTCATCGCCATTCTCATCATGTTTGCCGGCATATTATCGATAGAAAATTTGCCGGTTTCGCAGTACCCAAGTATCGCACCACCTGCCATTGGCATTAGCGGCAACTACCCCGGTGCGTCGGCAAAAACTGTCGAAGACTCGGTCACTCAGGTGATCGAGCAAAAAATGCAGGGCATCGATGGCCTGAGCTATATGTCATCGAGCAGCGATGCCAATGGCAGCGTCAGTATTTCCTTGTCGTTTGTCAGCGGTACCGATCCCGATATTGCTCAAGTGCAGGTGCAAAATAAGCTACAGCTCGCCTTGCCACTTCTGCCCGATGAAGTGCAACGCAGTGGCCTACGCGTAGCAAAAGCCACCCGTAACTTCCTGCTCGTGGTTGGCTTCGTGTCTGAAGATGGCTCAATGAGCCAGTACGACTTAGGTGACTATGTTTCGGCTAATCTTGTAGACCCTTTAAGCCGTGTCAAAGGCGTTGGTGATACACAGCTGTTCGGCGCTCAATACGCCATGCGGATTTGGTTAGACCCCGCGAAGCTAGTCAGCTACAAGCTGGTGCCGGCCGATATTACCGCGGCCATTCAAGCGCAAAATACACAGGTGTCCGCCGGCCAATTAGGTGCTACGCCTAGCGTGCCAGGCCAGCAACTCAATGCCACCATCACTGCACAAAGCCGCTTAAAAAATGCCGAACAATTTCGCAATATCCTGCTAAAAACCGAGGCCAATGGCGCTACGGTGTATTTGCGCGATGTCGCCCGCGTTGAACTTGGCAGTGAAAGCTATAACACCATCGCACGCTTTATGGGCAAGCCTGCCACTGGCATGGCCATCAAAATGGCCACTGGTGCCAATGCGCTAGAAACTGCACGCTTAGTGAAAGAGCGTGTGGCCGAACTATCGCCATTCTTCCCTGCTGGCATGAAGGCGGTTTTCCCTTACGACACCACACCATTCGTGAAACTATCGATTGAGGAAGTGGTGAAAACACTGATTGAGGCCATCATTTTAGTGTTCTTAGTCATGTTTTTGTTCTTGCAAAATCTTCGCGCCACCCTAATTCCAACGCTAGCTGTGCCAGTGGTATTGCTCGGTACATTTGGCGTGCTTGCGGCCTTTGGCTATTCAATCAATACACTGACGATGTTCGCGATGGTATTGGCCATTGGCCTCTTGGTCGATGACGCTATTGTCGTGGTCGAGAACGTGGAGCGCGTGATGCGCGAGGACGGTCTTAGCCCTGTCGAAGCCACGCGAAAATCCATGTCGCAAATTACTGGCGCCTTGATCGGCATCGCCCTCGTGCTTTCAGCCGTATTTGTCCCGATGGCATTTTTTGGCGGCTCCGCCGGCGTCATTTATCGCCAATTCTCTATCACCATCGTCTCTGCCATGGTGCTGTCGGTCATCGTTGCATTAGTCCTCACACCAGCACTTTGTGCGACTCTGCTAAAGCCCATTCATGGCCATGAGCATGAAGCTAAAACAGGCTTCTTTGGTTGGTTTAACCGACATTTTGATCGCGGCACTAAACGCTATGAGGGCATTGTTGCGACTTTATTGAAAAAGCCTAAACGCTGGTTAGTGTTTTACGTGCTGATCATCATGGGTTTGGTGGCACTCTTCGTGAAACTGCCCACCTCATTTTTGCCTGAAGAAGATCAGGGCTTCATGTACACGCTGATTCAGCTGCCAGCAGGTGCCACACAAGAACGCACCTTGGCCGTGTTGAAGCAAGTTGAGCATCACTTCTTAGAGACAGAAAAAGACAATATTGAGTCGATGTTTGGTGTCGTTGGCTTTAGTTTTGCTGGCAGTGGACAAAATGCCGGCCTAACCTTTGTGCGCTTCAAAGACTGGTCTGAGCGCACAGGCGAAGGCCAAAGCGTCAACGCTGTGGCGGATCGCGCACGCGCTGCCTTTAGCAAAATTCGCGATGGCATGGTCTTCCCCATCGTACCACCGGCAGTGCGTGAACTCGGCAATGCCGGCGGCTTCGACTTACAACTACAAGATCTCGGCGGCTTAGGTCACGATGCTTTGATTGCCGCGCGAAATCAGCTCTTAGGCATGGCCGCGCAAAACCCAGTCATTGCCGGCGCTCGCCCCAATGGCCAAGAAGACACACCGGAATATCAGCTCGATATTGATGCGCAAAAAGCAGCAGCGCTCGGCATAAGCTTAAGCGACATTAATAGCGTGCTGAGCACCGCTTGGGGCGGCCGTTACGTCAACGACTTCATCGATCGTGGCCGCGTTAAACGAGTCTATGTGCAAGGCGATGCACCAGCTCGCATGCTGCCATCGGACCTTGAGCGCTGGTTTGCTCGCACCAAAACCGGTGAAATGGTGCCGTTCTCAGCTTTCGCCACTGCACATTGGGGTTATGCCTCACCGCGACTAGAGCGCTACAACGGCCAGCCATCGGTTAATATTCAAGGCAGCCCAGCACCAGACTATAGCTCAGGCGAAGCCATGGATGCAGTTGAAGACATGATCGGCAAACTGCCTGCTGGCATTGGCTTTGAATGGACCGGTGTCTCTGAACAAGAACGCAGTACCAGTGGTCAGGCGCCACTGCTCTACGCCATCTCCTTGCTCGTGGTTTTCCTCTGCTTAGCGGCGCTGTATGAGAGCTGGTCGATTCCTTTTGCCGTCATGTTAGTGGTGCCACTGGGTGTAGTCGGTGCACTGCTTGCAACGCAGATGCGTGGCTTAAGTAACGACATCTATTTTCAAGTTGGCCTGCTCACTACCATTGGCTTGGCCGCGAAAAATGCCATCTTGATTGTCGAGTTTGCAAAAGAACTGCAAGAGGCTGGGCATGAGCTAATGGATGCCACATTGACTGCCGCGCGCCAGCGTTTGCGGCCTATTTTAATGACCTCACTTGCCTTCGGCTTAGGCGTAATGCCATTGGCTACCAGCCAAGGTGCAGGCTCAGGGTCGCAGCATGCCATTGGTACCGGTGTGCTAGGCGGCATGGTCAGCGCCACCGTATTGGGCATGTTCTTTGTGCCGCTATTCTTTGTCTTGGTGCGCGCACGCTTTAGTAAGCAAACGCCGGTGACCGTTAAAACAGTAGCTTCAGTTAAAACCGTTGCCAATGATTCGGAGACGCCATCATGAACGCTCGTTTAAGCATTCTTTTAGTCGCCTCCATGATGGCCTCGGGCTGCAGCTTATTGGCGCCACACTACGAGCGCCCGCTGCTACCAATTGCCGAGCAATGGCCAGCCGACATCAACAGCAGCAGCGCCGATGGCCGCGAGATCAGCCAATGGCCATGGCAGCAAGTCATCCTTGAGCCGCGTTTGCAGGCAGCGATTAGCCTTGCGCTAGAAAATAACCGTGACGCACGTATCGCTGCCCTGCAAGTGACTCGTGCTCGTGCGGTCTATGGTGTGGGTCGAAGCCAGCTCTTTCCTAGCATCGATATCTCTGGCACGAGCACAAACTCGCGGATCAGCTCATCAAGTAGCGGCTTCAGCGGCATTTATCGCCAGCAGCAAGTTGGCGTAGGTATCAGTAATTTTGAGCTCGATGTTTTTGGACGTTTAAGCAACTTAAGTGACAGCGCGCGTGAGCAGTTTCTCTCCACTAGCGATGCCCAGCGTAGCATCAGCTTGAGCCTGATTGCTGAAGTCGCCAATGCTTGGCTGGCACTAGCTGCCGATGCCGAACAGCTGACGCTCGCCGAGCGCACACAGCAGGCGCGTCAGGAAGCCTTTGACCTCATCACTGAGCGCGATAATGCCGGTGTTGGCTCACGTCTAGACATCACCGCCGCCGAAAGCAGCTTGCAAGTGGCCATCGCCAGCGCCGCAGAACTACGCGCATTGGTCGCGCAAGATCAAAATGCGCTGAGCTTATTACTTGGCACGCAACTACCCACAGAGCTTGCGCCCACGCAGCTGCCCAGCCAGGCCACCATTAATGCCCTGCCCGCTGGCCTTCCTGCGGAAGTCTTGGCTGCACGCCCCGATGTGATGTCGGCTGAACATATGCTGAAAGCACGCTATGCCAATATTGGTGCCGCCCGCGCTGCATTTTTTCCGAGCATCTCACTCACCGCCAGCACAGGCAGCGCGAGCGCAGAACTGTCAGGACTGTTTGAAAGCGGCACTGGCGTGTGGAGCTTTGCGCCACAAATTCGCATTCCGCTGTTTACCGCAGGGCGTAATTTAGCCAACTTACGCATCAGCCAAGCCGACCGCGACATTGCCGTGGCACAGTATGAGAAAACCGTGCAAACGGCCTTTCGTGAAGTCGCAGACGCTTTAGCCACGCTGAGCACGCGCGATGAACAGCGCAATGCGCGCCGTGCCATTGCCAAAGCTAATGACGAGCGCCTGAGCCTGACACAGGCGCGCTATGACGCTGGCCTCGACAACTACTTATCCTTGCTCGATGCCCAGCGCGAAGCCTTTAGCAGTGCGCAAGATCGCATCCGTGCCGAGCTCGCGCATCAGACTGCGATCATTACCCTGTATAAAGCCCTAGGTGGTGGAACGGCTGCGCCGCCTCCAACTCAAACGCCAGCGCCAGCAGACGCCGCTCCTCGCCCCTAGCGCCAGAGAGCTGCACGGCAATCGGCAAACCCTCTGCCGTGCGGCCCATGGGCATCGACAGCGCCGGCGTACCGGCAGCATTGTTCAATGGCGTAAAACTGACGTAGTTGCGCAGGCGCTCAAACAGCGACTCAAATGACTGCACTGGCGACAAATGCCCAAGCTTCGGTGTGGTGTGCGCCAGCACCGGCGACAGCACGACATCACAGTTGCGAAATATTTCCGCGTAATCATTTGCTACGCGCTTCATGCCCCAAAGCATCATCGGCGTACGCCACATATTTTTTCGATAATACTGCGCCAAACCTTGGGTCAGATTATCCGTCTGAGTTTTATCGAAATCGGCACCCAAAAGCTTATGGCCAAAGGTGCTGAGCAGATACGACAACATGCCCCAATACTGACTGAAGTCATCAGCAAAACTAGCGCGAATAGGCAGCTTGATGAGCTCCACGCTATGGCCTAAACCCTCAAGCACGCGCGCAGTTGCCTCGACCGTCTCACGCGTAGCGGCATCAGTGCTCTGGCCAGTCACCGAGTCGAGCACGAGACCAATACGCATGCGTTTATTTTCCGGCCCCGTGACATGCCCCACTGGTGACATGTTCTTACCGCGATAATGCTGCTCCATGGCATGCATAAACTCGGCGGTATCACGCACACTACGCGTCACCACACCCTCACTAACAATATTGACTGGCAAAATGGCCGCAGCCTCACCATCAATAAAGCGTCCACGCGTGGGCTTTAAGCCGATCAAACCACAGGCCGCTGCTGGGATGCGAATTGAGCCGCCGCCATCGTTTGCGTGAGCAATAGGCACTACACCAGCCGCCACCAAAGCTGCCGAGCCGCCTGAAGATGCACCAGCGGAATAGTCCAAATGCCATGGATTCGGTGTTGCTGGGCGGCTTTTGAACTCAGTTGAAGCGTTAAAACCAAACTCGGGCAAATTGCTTTTGCCGAGCACATTCATCCCCGTGCTTAAAAAATGCGTAGTAAAGGCACTGTCTTTTTTAGCTGAATGCGAACCCACAGCAAGCGAGCCCTGGCGCGTCGGCAAGCCCTGCATATCGGTATTGTCTTTGATGAATGTAGGAATGCCAGCGAACGCGCCCGAATGCGACTGTTTAGCATTGCTGCGAGCTGCCTCATACGTTGGCAACACGATGGCGTTGAGCTGGCCATTAACCTGTTCCGCACGGGCAATGGCCGCCTCCGTAAGCTCTAACGCAGAAACCTCGCCGCGCTGCAAACGCACACGTAGCGCCACAGCATCGTCTAGGCCGAGTGCGTCATCGGTATTGAAGGCGTGACATTGTTTGGATGAAGGCATGGCTGTGGCGCTCCTTATTTTCTTATAGGCCGACTAATGTTTGAATCTAGCAGATGTTATTGCCGATATGTGGTCACGTGGATGTGGACTGTCTATGTTTCTGGCTATTAAGCTACTGTCTAAGCATTAAATGACACAAAGCTTATACACGAAGAAATAAGGGCTTAGTCCACAATAGCGTCGCTTCACAGAGAACTTAATAAAGGACTATTTCTATGTTGAAAAAAATCATTGCCGGTGTCGCTATTGCAACTACTTTCTCTCCCGCACTTCACGCTAGCGAAGCCAAGTTTTATGTTTTGGGCGGCGCGGGCTTAAGCTATTTTGACGATAATAGCGGCGGCGATAAAGAAGGCGCCACATCATTTACCTTAGGTGGTGGTGTTAAAGTTAATGAAAATCTTGCATTTGAAGTTAACTATCACAACTTCGGTGATGTGAAAGATTCTGATCCTACTACTTCTACAAAGCTTACAAGCACTGCGCTTGCCATTGGCATGGTAGGCACTCTCCCAATGAATGAGCGCGCCAGCATTTATGCTCGTGCAGACATTATGGCCATCGACATTGACTTAAAAGCAAGCGCTAGCGGCACCACTGTAAAGGCATCAAGTAATGGCTACTCGCCCTCTATTGGCATAGGCTTTGACTACAAAATCGCCGACACCGTTAATTTGCGCGCTCAGGTACAACGCACATTTTATGATGAGGATATAGTCGGTCTTGATTTAGAAGTTGATATCGACAACTACTCAGCTATCGTGACGAAGTCATTCTGATTTAACTTCAATATTAAAAAAAGCCCGCGCTGCGGGCTTTTTTTGGCCTACTTAAAACTAAAGCTCAGTTTCGATAGATCATCACGTCGATTTACTAGCTTTCCGTGATTGCTTTAATGCGCAGCCGGCCTGTGCTCTGAGTGCTGCCGCAAAGGCTAGCTCCGCCCAATACAGCGCCGCATCAGAGTCATCCATAATGGAATCTGGTGCCAAAAAATACGACATGCTAATGGGCTTGCCACGCTGATCAAATTGAAACGCGGTAAGCCCGTGCTGCTCAAACTCCGGCTTAGTTGTGCTGTCTACCTTTAAATACAATGTGTCATCAGCAATTAAGGCAAACATCAAACCTTGATGATAAATGCCGTATCCACCAAACATTTTGCGAGCAGAAATAACGCCAAACCGAGCGAAAACTTCACGCAAAAAATCAATGTATTCGTTAGACATGGTTGGCTCCAATTAGCCAACAGATATAGCACAAACAAAAACGCCCCAGCATAAGCTGAGGCGTTTTCATGTCATATGGCGCAGCGGACGGGACTCGAACCCGCGACCCCCGGCGTGACAGGCCGGTATTCTAACCAACTGAACTACCGCTGCGCGTTGGTTACACAATGATGCGATTGGTGGGTGTTGACGGGATCGAACCGCCGACCCGCTCCTTGTAAGGGAGCTGCTCTCCCAGCTGAGCTAAACACCCGCTGCACATCGTGTGGGCCGCATTATAGGGATAATCCTAGCCCTGTCAAAAGGAAAAT
>JBFJJU010000008.1:0-42726 GCA_041612115.1 Perlucidibaca sp. | reverse complement strand
TTCTCAAACAAATAGTCGCAAACGACGAAAACTACGCACTAGCCGCCTAAATCCGGCTTATGACCAAGCTTGCATGCCGATATGCGGGGGCGGTCAGCGCAAAAAATATCGGATCGCTACATGACTTGCCGCGCGTCATGATGCTAAAACCCAGTGGATCGCTTGTCGTACCCTGTCTCTCGGGCCGCGCTGAGTTAAAACAGTAGAGAAGACTAAGCATGTAGATCCGAGGGTAGAGTGCTGACGGACGCGGGTTCGATCCCCGCCATCTCCACCAATCAAGCAGCTAAATCAGCCAGTTAGAGAAATCGAGCTGGCTTTTTTATGCCTATGTTTTTTGCCGCACCAAGGGAGTCCCGTAATGACCAGCTTTCACGCTAGCTGTGGCTGTAATCAGCTCACATTGCAGTTTTCGCAGGCTCCACGCTTTCAATTGGTCTGCCATTGCGATGACTGTCGGAAGATTACTGGGGCGGCGTATTTATCTGGGGTATTTTTTGCGGCCGAGCTCGGCGCTATTCAAGGCGAGTCGATAGCTGAGACAGGAATTGGCGGGTCAGGCAAGCCCAGGCATAACCATCGCTGCAAACGCTGTGGCGACTTTGTTTACGCTGAGATTGAAGCATTACAGGGCATTACCGCGGTGAATGGCCAGCTGCTGGAAGCGCCCTTTGAGTTTGAACCACAAGCTCATGTCTGGACGAGTCAGAAGCTGCCGGAAGTGAATATCCCAGAGGGTATGTTGGTGTTTGAGCGGCGACCGGCCTTGAGCCTGATCATGCCAGGAACTACCAAGCCGGCGTGATGGCCGCAGGCTCAGGCACAATCCATACGCCCGAGACATACCACGTAAGCGCTGAGGCCAGCGTTAGCGCGAAAACTAGCGCGAGCCGGCCTCCACCACGCGCCGACTCTCCACGGCCTTCGCGAGCGTAGCCGTCGACCATCGCGGCGATAAGCTTTTTGCCGCGATACTGATACCACGCAATAGCAGCCAAATGCAGCGCCACTAAGCCAAACACTAAGTTTGATGTTAGGCGATGCCAGTCGGTTAAGCTTTCCGCCAGCTCATGGCTAGCGAGTGAACGTAGCGGACCAGTAAAGCCGGTGTCATCGGCTGCGAATAGGCCGGCACCTGCCTGCGCGATGAGCACCGCCAGCAAGGCAAACACCGAAAGCGCGCCCAATGGCGAGTGGCCGAGCCCCAGCCATTGGCCACGAGCATAGGCTATCAGGAGTGATGGTGTTGGGAAGAACTGGCCGAAACGGGCGTATGTTGAGCCGAGCACGCCCCAGGCTAGGCGAAAGCTGAGCAGCCAGATGATGCCGAGGCCGAAATAGCCGTGCCACTCAATCCAAGAGCCGGCGACTTGGCCGGTAATCAGCGAGCCGGTCACCAAGAGCGCCAATGACCAATGACCTAGGCGCGTTGGTAAGTCCCAAACACGTTGGCGGCCTGAGCTAAGCACGACTTAGTTCGCTGCTTTTGCGCGATAGCTGTCGTGGCAAGATTTGCAGGTGCTGCCAAGCTTGCCTAACTGCGCTTTCACGGCTGCAGGATCACCCTTGCCCGCGATGGCAGCCAAAGCATTGGCCTCTTGGTTAAAGCGCATGGCCACTTTGCCAACGCCAGGGCCATCGGTGAATAGCTCAGATTTTGCACGAGTCTCGATCCAGCCCTTGCCCTTGTCGCTGCCCGGCACAAACAAGGAGCCTAAGCCAGAGTTAGCAGCGGCTTGGATGGCATTGGCAGCCTGCACGACTTCATCGCGATTAAACTCACCTTCGGTATTGGCGCGAATACGGCCCATATTCCAGGCAATAAAAGTGTAGGCCGACTGGCGATACTTGATGGCCTCTTCAACCTTTAAGTTAGCTGAAGCGCTGGTTGACGCAGCGCAGGCGATCAAAGCGATAGGCAAAACTTTACGCAACATAGAAGCTCTCCGACTTAGGCCAAGCGCGATTAACTACTCAACCCAAAAACAATTAAGCGCGAAATATAACGATCATTACCTAAGGCTTCAAGCCGACCTTGGTGTGATAAACAGCTTAGATTGAGGTTTCGCGCCCATGGGCTTGGGCAGACAGCTGCTCAGCCGAGACTCGAACAAAGGTGGAGTCGCCAATGGCAGTGAGCACATCACCAGCATAGACCTCACACACCACTCGGCTTTTGCGGCCCAGCTCACCCTCGACTTTGGCGCGCAATGTCAACGACACACCCATTGGTGTTGGCTTGATGTATTTGATACCTAAATAGCCTGTGACGCAGTCGATGCGCGGCAGGCTAGATGGCTCGCGGCCTTCCTCTCGGTAGTGATACGCCATCGCAGTCCAGTTTGAATGGCAGTCGATTAACATCGCGATTAGACCGCCATAGACTAAGTCAGGCCAGCCGCAGTATTTTTCATCGGGCAGATGCTCAGCGACGATATGCACCCCATCCTCATGCCAATGGCTTTTTAGGTGCAAGCCATTGGGGTTGCTACCGCCGCAGCCATAGCAAACGCCATGGGGCGCAGCGAGATCTTGTAATGCAGTAATCATAAATAAGCTCTTAACTGACCTGATATGCATCGCGTGGCGGATTGCGCGTGAGCCAGCGATAGCTCAGCGTAAAGCCCGGCCAGCTCGCGCTATTGTGGCCATTATCATCGACGTACCAGCTGCGGCAACCAGCCCAAACGCTATTGGCTAGGCGTACTTGTACGGCATTGGTGAAATGCTCATAACGACCCTCATTAACCTCAATGCGGCGGCCATTTTCCTGAGCCAAGCGGTCGCGACAGGCCATGATATGAGCAATCTGGCTTTCCAACATGTAGACGATGGAGTTATGGCCAAGGTTGGTATTGGGCCCATAAAGCATGAAGAAGTTAGGAAAACCGGGCACCGACATGCCGAGATAAGCTTTCGCACCTTGCTGCCAAGCATCTTTCAGATCTATGCCGGCTCGGCCACTGACCTTCATCGGGGCAAGGAAGTCTGTGGCGGCAAAGCCAGTGCCATAAATCAGTACATCGGCGGGATATATTTTACCGTCACTGGTTTCGACACCCGTGGCTGTGATTTGGCTCACCGCCGTGGTGACTAAATCAACATTGTCGCGACTCATGGTTTCTAAGTAATCGCTAGAGAGCAAAATGCGTTTGCAGCCGATGGCGTAGTCTGGTGTAAGTTTTTCGCGTAATAAAAGGTCAGGCACCTGTTTTTTCAGCAGCGACTTAAATGGCAAGCCGACAGCGACTTTAAGCAGGCTTTTCATGCGAGTGAAAGCTAAGGCACGAGACTCATATTTCAGATAAATACTGCCGCGATACAGCGACATAGCTTTTGGTGCGCGCTTGAAAACCCATTTTTCTACACCGCTATATGGCCGGTCAGGCCGTGCCATCATGTAGGCTGGCGAGCGCTGAAACACGCTAAGCTTGGCCACGATGGGGGCAATCGCCGGCACAAACTGAATTGCCGATGCGCCGGTGCCGATGACCGCCACGCGCTTGCCAGTGAGATCAAGGTCATGACGCCAATGCGCTGAGTGAAAGGACTCACCTTTAAACGCTTCGATGCCTTTGAGCTTGGGATAAATAGGTCGACTGAGCTGGCCTGTCGCATTGACCACCATGCGTGCTTGCAGCACCTCGCCACTAGCCAACGTGATATGCCAAATGCTGCTAGCGTCATCGAAGCACATCGCAGCCACTTCTACTTCGCAACGTAAATGCCGACGCAGGCCATACTTATCAGCGCAATGACGCAAGTAAGCGTAAATCTCGGGCTGGCGTGCAAACACATGCGACCAGTTCGGGTTCGGTTCAAACGAAAATGAATACAAGTGTGAAGGCACATCACAGGCAGCGCCGGGATAAGTGTTGTCGCGCCATACTCCTCCAACATCAGCAGCTTTTTCTAAAATGACGATGTTATCGACACCTTGCTTTTTCAGCGCGATGGCCATGCCCAAGCCACCAAAACCCGCGCCGACTATGGCTACTTCGTGAATTTTACTCATGCTTTAACTCGCGAACGGCCGGTGATTAAGTCATAGGCTTTTTCGGCAATCATCATGGTGGGCGCGTTGGTATTGCCGCCAATAATAGTGGGCATAACCGAGGCATCGACAATACGCAAACCTTGCAGGCCGTGTACACGCAACTCGGGATCGACCACCGCCATATCATCGAGCCCCATTTTGCAGCTCCCCACGGGGTGATAAACGGTGTCGGAGCGATCACGCAAAATCTGACGAATGTCATCGTCGGTTTTCACATCGGCGGTGAACATGTCCTTGGGAAATAGTTCGGCCAGCGCCGGTGCATCCATAAGTTTTTTCGTGAGCTTATAGCCCGCTACCAGCTTTTCAACGTCATCTGGATCTTGGAAAAATGCTGGATCAATGACTGGTGCATCAAGCGGGTTGGCGCTGGCCAAGGTCACGCTACCGCGACTTTTCGGGCGCAGTAAGCAGACATGGCAAGAGAAGCCGTGGCCAGTGTGAAACTTACGCGCATGGTCATCGACCAAAGCTACAACAAAGTGCAGCTGAACATCCGGTTGCGGACTATCGGGGCTAATTCTCAAGAAACCGCCGCCTTCGGCAAAGTTTGAGGTCATGGCACCGCGACGCTCACTGCGATAACGCTTAATCTCTTTCAGCATGCGAAAGCTGCCTTTCAGCGATAGCCCAAGCGCATCTAAGCTTTTGGTTTTATAGCCAAAAATAAAGTCTGGATGATCATGTAAGTTTTGCCCAACGCCAGGCAAGTCTTTCAAGACGGGGATGCCATGCTTCTGCAATTCGGCAGCCGGACCAACGCCTGAGAGCATCAATAACTGCGGAGTTTGAAAAGCACCTGCAGCCAAGATGATTTCTTTATTTGCACGAATCACTCGGCGCTTACCGTTCTGCAAAATCTCCACGGCAACGGCGCGCTTGCCATCAAACTCAAGCTTCAACGCCTGAGCTTTAATCTCAACGGTAAGGTTTGGTCGTTGCGCCATAACGGGCAGCACATAAGCTTGCGCTGCGCTACAGCGCTGGCCATCTTTCTGGGTAACTTGATAAAGGCCAATACCTTCTTGATCGGCGCCGTTAAAGTCATCGTTCCATTTAAAGCCGGCCTGCTCGGTGGCCTTTTTATAACGTGCATGAACGGGGTTATCGGTGCGTAAATCGCAGACCGAAAGCGGCCCGCTATTGCCATGAAACTCGTCGTAAATACGCTCGTTGTTTTCGCTCAGGCGGAAGTACGGCAGCACCTCATCGTAGCTCCAGCCTTCGTTGCCCATGGCCGCCCAATGATCATAATCATCGCGATGGCCACGAATATAAGCCATGGCATTAATCGCCGATGAGCCACCCAAGGTTTTGCCACGTGGCTGATAACCTTTACGGCCATTTAATCCGGCTTGCGGCACGGTCTCGAAGGCGTAGTTTTTAATTTTTGTCGGCAGAATAGCCACAGTTGCCGCCGGCACTTCCACCAAAGTGCCTGTGCCACCATCGCCTGCCTCTAGTAAGCACACGCTTACCGCAGAGTCTTCGCTTAAACGGCCTGCTAGCGCGCAGCCACCTGAACCACCGCCAACAATGACGTAATCAAACATCGCACCGCCCTCATTATTTTTCTATTAGGCAGAACTTAGCAGTTTTCACTCTGATTGGGCGACATAAACCAACAAAAGGTAGATATAGCGAGGAGATTAATCTTGCTCACCAGCCACTTTAACAATGCACTCAACCAAACACTCAATTTCTTGCATCAGCGCTTCAGTGCTCAAAGTACTGATATCCCACAGACGATCGACTTTGCGAGCCTCAACGCCTAAGTCATCATAACCAATGAGCCCAGCAGAGCCGGCAATGCCATGAATGCTACGCTTGAGCTCAGCAGGCCAAGAGGCTTGCGGTAGGTCGCGAGCTTCGGCCCATGCGGCAAGCAGCTCGGGAACACGAGTTTGCCAGAAGTGCGCGCGAAAGCCGGCGACTAGCGCCAGCCATTCTTCGTCATTTTCAAGGTCGATCTCGTTTGACATTTTCCCAGCAATTTCTGACTTGGTCGACAAGCTTAGCGGGTATGAAAGGCTTTGTAAGCACTTCATCCACACCTAATGCGCGCCATTGGGTGATATCAGCGGGTTGTATTTTTGCAGTTAGAAAGCAAATAGGTAGCTTTTCTATGGTGGGCATTGCTCGCATTTCGGCAAGCGTTTGCACGCCATCCATACCCGGCATCATAACATCTAGCAAAATAATATCGGGCATATAGCCATCGCGTAGTACGGTTAATGCCTCTTGGCCAGATGATGCTGCTCGCACAGCAAAGCCACCCAGGCGCTGCAAAATCAAGCTAACTAGGGCACGGATATCAGGCTCATCATCGACCAGTAACACCTGCTGTAACGACATGCCTCACCTCAATTAAATACAGCCCTCTGTCCTACCTCTACCTGCACATATCTAGGTAAGTACTTTTACGCTGTCATTGGCACGCTAAGTTTATTGATCAGTGGCGCTGGAGACTTTTTTAGAAGTTCAATATAAAACACCGAACCTGTCGGGCTTCGTGGTTCATATCCAACCCGTGCCTGCATGCTTTCAGCAAGCGCCTTGGTAATGGCTAAGCCTAAGCCAGTCCCACTACGTTGACGCGTATCTGAAGAGTCTAGCTGGGAAAACTTAGCAAATAGCTGCGACCACTTCGCCTCCGGGATTCCGACACCTTTATCCATGACAGAAATACGTGCATACGGCCCACAATCACTCACAACCACATCGACCACCGAGTTTTCCGGTGAGAACTTGGCGGCATTCGATAGGAAGTTAGCCAGCACCTGCTGTAAACGCGCACTATCCGCCATGATTTCATCGGTGCAACTGCCACAGTACTGATAGCTCACGCCAAACTGCGAGGCATAACTCGAATTCAGGCTGATGCTCTCGGCCACAATAGGTGCCAGCTCATGTGCCTCGACATCCATCTCGATGCTGCCCGAAACCAACTTATCCATATCAAGTAAATCATTGATAAGGTAGCTCAAACGCTGACTATTTCGCTGAGCAATGATCAGCAGCTCCTCTTGATCAGCATTCAACTCCCCTAGCACGCCCGTCACCACCATATCTAAAGAGCCGACAATAGCAGTCAGTGGTGTGCGCAACTCATGGCTGACCGTGGAGATAAACTCTTCTTTCATTCGTTCGACGCGACGGCGCTCCGTAATGTCGCGCACTACTACGACCTGACTGGATTCAACAACATTAGAAAGCTTTGCTATTTGCACTTCCATCCAAAAATGACTGCCATCGGCGCGGCGGCCCTCAATCTCGGGCAGTGGAGATAACGAACCTGAGCGATCCGAGCGCATAAACAGTGCCTGGCGAGGAAGTGGAGCACCATTAGGCAGCAAAAACTTCAGAGACTGATTTTCTACTTCCTCTTCGAGATAGCCAAAGAGCTCCTCGGCAGCATGATTAAAGCTCTCAATCTTGCCTTCCGCATTAATCGTAATGATGGCATCGACTACAGTATCGACCACGGTCTGCAATTGATGCTCTCGCTCGAGCAGGCGCTGTTTAGCCGCATGACGCGAGCTAAAATCTTGAATATGCGAAATAAAATATAACGGCTCTTGCTCTTCATCGCGCACTAAAGAAACGCTTAGCAAAGCATATACCGTAGAGCCATCACTATGAATATAGCGCTTCTCTAACTGATAGGAGGAGATCACGCCTGATAGGCATTGCTGCACAAGCTCAAGATCAGCGTTCAAATCGTGAGGATGAGTGATGTGTTGAAAGTCAGTTTTCAATAAGTCGTCATGGCTATAGCCCAACATTTCGCAAAGCGAAATATTCACCTTTAGCCAAGTGCCTTGTGGCGAAACGATGGCCATGCCATGAGCGGCAGTGGCAAAAGCATTAAGAAAGCTGAGCTGGCTAATGGAAAGTTCTTTTTGTAGCGCCGAGTACTCCGAAATATCATTTGCTATGCCCATATAGCCATTAATATGGCCATTAGCATCATGTAGCGCGGTGATCGTTAAGTTAACGCGAAGTCGGCCACCATCTTTCTTGATATATGTCCATGCTCGCGTTTCATGACCATGTGCTCGGGCACACCGAATAAAAACCTCAAACCCACCAACGGGCTCGCCAAACTCGCACTCTAACGTACGTCCGTGATCGCGAATTTCATCAGCATCATGCAGGATAGCAGGCGTCTTTAGGCCTACCAGCTCATCGGCGCGATAGCCAAGCATTGCTTCAGCGCCACTATTGAAAAGCGAAATAATACCATCCACACGCGTAGCAATTATCGCCACGGCTGTTGAGCCATGGATAACTGCCGCATTAAGCGCTTGTTGATGCATCGCGTTGGCTTTTTTTGCTCGCCAACGCGATATAAATGACCACATAGTCATTGGCCTAGCTAGTGGTAGGAAACTAGATTAACAATCATTAAGCCCGCAGTGCTGTGCAAGCGTGTTGTCATAAGGTAAAACGCTGTAACAGCAGCTCATTATTTTTATTTTCAAGGAATGCTTTATGACACAGGCCGTCTCACCGCAAACCCTGTCCGTATTTGATGCAATAACTCAGCGCCGCTCTGTGCGCGGTTATTTAAGCACTGCGGTTCCCGAAAGTGTTCTGCGCTCAGTATTCGAACTTGCTCAAGCTGCGCCATCCAATTGCAATGTGCAACCATGGCAGGTCTATGTTGCCTCCGGCTCCACTCGCGATAGCCTGCGTGAACGCATGAGCACCGGCGCCATGACTGGCCGCGCCATGACGCCTGATATTGGCTTTATGCCATCCACCTCAGGCGAGCACAAAAACCGCCAATACGCCTGCGCCGCAGCACTCTATGGGGCAATGGGCATTGCCAGAGAAGATAAGCTTGGCCGCATGCAGGCGACACTGCGTAACTTCGAGCTATTCGATGCACCGCACGTCTGCTTTATTGGCATGGATAAAAGCTACGGCATCCCCATGGCACTCGATGTAGGCATGTATGCGCAAACGTTAATGCTATCCATGCATGCGCATGGTTTAGGCAGCTGCGCTCAAGGCTCAATGGGCTATTATCCAAATGATGTGCGCCAAGCCTTCGGCATTAGTGACGATATTCAGATTCTCTTCGGCATTTCATTTGGCTATGAAGATCCGAATATTGCCGCCAATGCAGCGCGCACGGTACGCGCGCCACTAAGCGAAAGCGTGCAATTTAATGATGCCCCGGTCACATTTTTCGAGGCCACGGCTTAGGCCAAAGCCACTGCTTAGGAGCGACTCATCATGACCGATGACGCCAATGCCGCAAAGAAACCACGCAGCAGTGCTGCCAATAAGCCTGCCATGAAAACGACAAAAGCAGCCGACAGCACAGCGAAAAAGCCTACTGCATCAGTCGCCACATCAAAGGCCAAGGCTTCTGTCAAAAAACCTGCTGCCAAGCCTAGCGAAACTGAAGCAATTGTTGAACCAGCACCCGAGCCTACAGTTGCTGCTCCGCCAGCACGCAAAAATCGATCATTACTCGATGCCGCTGATGAGGTTCGTATGTCTGCTAAACGCGCCATGAACACCGCCCGTGATGCAGCAGAGCAAGCGAGCTTTGTTGCGAAAGAAGCTGCGAAGGAGGTTGCTAGTATGGCCAGTGAAACTGCAAAGAGTGCTGCTGAGATGGCAAATGAGAGTGCCCGCAATGCGCTGCAACGAGCGTCACGGAGTGCACAGGTTGTTGCTCAACTTGCTGAAGATGGCGCGAAAATGACCGCACAGCTAGCCAATGACACCGCCAAAGCCGCTGGCCAAATGGCGCGCGAAGTCGCATTACAAATGGCTCAGGCCTATCTGCGCAAGTCGACCATTACGCTGCCACTACCAGAGGCATTGATCAACAAGCAGATGCGCAATCTCGCCGATCGCCATGCCAGCGTCGACTATCTTGCCATTTACTGTGGTGATGATCGCGTCACTGTCGCCATCGATGGCCACCACAATCGACTCGTCTACACCATCGAGTTAAAGTTCGATGTCTTAGAGTGCAAAGTCTCACGCAATGCCCAATACATTCGCGTGCGGCAAGTTGACGAGACACTGGATGCACAGTTTAGGCAGACTAACTTTGTCGCCAACTGGATGACAAAGCAGGTAGGGCGCGGCGCATTTTTTGTTGCTAACCGACTACCGACGAAGTCCCCTGTTAATCAACTCATGCAGGATATTCCTGGTGTGGAGCGCGAAGGCCCACGCCTTTGGCGCATCAACTTACAAGAATCCGACCTCGGTGATTTGCTGCAAAACCGCTCATGGATGGTCGAGAAACTCTCAAACCTTTCTGAGTTCGCCTCACTACCCGGCTTGAGCACATTGCTCGATAGCCAAGACTTATTGATGCAGCTGGTCAATCAATTTGAAATCCGTGATGTACGCGTGCGTCCGGGCCGCCTTGAGCTACTTGTCGGCATTGCATCAGCTAGCTAAATCAAAGCGATTTTAGATAATAAAAAAAGGCTCCTTATGGGAGCCTTTTTTAACTTTACTTAAAAGCAAACGCCTTGCAGCACAGCTTATGCGATTAAGCTAACTACAGACCCTGCTTCACCAGCTTTTTCAAACCAGCGCGAATAGGCGAGCCTAAAGCTAACTTCACCAGCCAACCTGTGCCAGGCAATGCCGAATCAAAGTCGATGGTGTAGTGCAGATGTGATGATTTGTTATCGCCGGAAAAACGCATGATGCCCAAATGATTTCGCACTGGAAAGCCACCGCGGGTAATGGTGTATTCGATCAACTTATTTTTCTCAGCCTTGGTCACTGTTTCTTCCAAAGAAACACCACCTGGAAGCGTCAGCTTACGAACTGATCCGACGCCGTTAACACTGCCTTTGCCATCTTTGATACGGCGAATTTTTGCCGGCAAGATTAGGCCTAGGTTTTCGTGATCGCTTAGGTAACCGTAAAGTTTATCAACTGAAAAAGGGAAATTCTGAACGATTTCAACACGATTTGCTGGCATAAATACCTCTCTAAATAACGGACTGGTAAGCATATTTGCTTTGAAAATAACCGTAGTCAGATTAGCACATGGCGCACCAAAGCTGACAACACCGGTTGTCGATACTCATCGCTCTCATTCGCCAAATGATGCCCTGCACCTGGCACCATGACAGCGCGCTCGACATACGTTCTTTGTGTGATAAAGGCT
This sequence comes from Perlucidibaca sp., assembly GCA_041612115.1. GTDB lineage: Bacteria > Pseudomonadota > Gammaproteobacteria > Pseudomonadales > Moraxellaceae > Perlucidibaca. Next base: position 31,510 of record JBFJJU010000008.1, on the reverse strand, counting down.
AAGTTATAACGCCAATCTACGGTGTCATCGGCCTCACCCTGCACAATAGAAATGGGGTAGCGACTTGCAGGTAAAGACTGTAAATGCCTATCCCAGCGTATCATCGCGCCTACCCATTTCAGCGGCACTTCGCGCAACTGAAATGGGTCTTTATGCCAGATCAAATCAATAAATTCAGGGTCGTGACTACTGTGCTTAAAGTGGCGAGGTACGCTGCGTTTAAAGCGACCCAATAGCGTATAGGCGGTGGTGACTTGGCGCCATTTGGTAATGCGGACAAGTGGTGCCCAGAGCTGCACGCGCGCAAAGAATGGGCGCTGGCCATTGGCTAATGACGATAAAATATGGTCGAACAAAATTCCGCCACCAGTACTCTGGCCAACAGCCACCCAAGGCTTAGGTAGTTGCGGCGATAGCACGGCCATAAGATCGCGCAATACTTCCTGGTAATGGCTGAACTCATCAATTTCGCTAGGCTTTCCTGAGGATAAGCCGTGGCCAGGCAGGTCGATAACCACGACAGCGTAGCCTTGTGCTAAACCGACACGAATGGGGTGAGTGAATAAACCCGCATGGTCAAAATAGCCGTGCAAAACTAGTAATGTACCGCGAGGCTTTATCGGCGCTTCGGGCAAAAATATCTGAGTGGCAATGTCATAGCCCCACGCTTCAATCGTACCGATGTCATGTCGCGTAGGATGTGGCGCTTCGAGACTCAGCCTATCTAGGCCATAAAATCGGGCGTATTCTGCTAGGGCCTCAGGCCATGGCGCGCGCACGTCTAAATCCAATGGTTTTAGTGCGCGGCGCGCGGCTGTAGGCGTAAAGCTGGTCACACGCACCCCTTATGGAATAGGCAAAGGCAACAACGCTCGTAGTGGCCCCAATGGACTACTTGATACCGGCGCAGCTCGCAAAACACCCTCGGGAGTTGCCGGACCATTGGCTTTAATGATGGCCTCTTTTGACTGCTCTGTCTTCTCCCAAGTGCGCAAAAAACCCTCAGCTGAATTAAATACATCCTGCAAATCTTGCGCACTACCTTCGAGCTGAACCTCACGCACAAAGCCGCTCATCATGCCGTAATGAGCACTGCCATCCTCATCTAAACTCCACGTACGACCACGGCCTTGATCATCACGCTCTTCTGGCTGATCAAAGCGCACACTTAGCGGGTTGAGAGCTTGCATGGCAGGCAGCTTGCTTATGAACTCGCTATCAAATAGCCGATAGGGATACTTCACCTCTTTGCCCTTAGCGATATTACTGCGTGGGCTCGCTTGCGCCGATAAACCATTGGTGTCGGTGCCAAAGCCCATGCTGAATAAGGGCCGAGGCTCAGGCAGCTTAGACCACACAGTGCGTAGCTCTTTGATCTCTTTAATCAAGCTTGGGCCATTGCCTAGGCTTGGGAAAATAAACCCACCTCCCTTCAGAATGCGCTCAGCCTGATCATTGCTGGTACCACCAAACGTGCCATGCGTTGAAATCAAGGGGTAGTTTTCAGGCTGCGCCTCAGCAAGCTCTAACACTTGTGACTTGATCTCTAACTCTAAGTGATCGATGTCGAATATCAGACCGCGGCGCATCATTTCTTGGAAGGCAAACAAGCCCATCGGTGTCAGCCAGCGCGCATTACATTGTTTTTTCGCGGGATAGCACGCTAACGTCCCACCAGGACGGAAACCTTAACCGAGGTATGGGCACAGAGGATCGCTAATACCTAAAGCACCCAATGGATTATCAATACCGCCAACATCAAATAAAATGGTAGGGCTGATGCTAGTCATTTTCGCGCCACCACTGCTGCCGAAAAGATAGCCGGAAAAGCCTTCCTGACCTTCTTCTGGGCAGTCGTACGTGGTCCAGAACTCGCCCGTTGGGCGTTCAGTGGTTTGCAAAAAGCCTAGCGGCGACGTTTGTGATGGACTGCCGAGTGCACCCACAAGCGCATTGATTTCTTTCGATGGAATACCACCGGAGTTTTCACGATTACCGATGTTTAAAATCATGCCGTCGAAAATACCGTTACCGCCAAAAGCATTGTCAAACTCATGGATGGTGATGATTTGTCGCACCCCAAGAGCCATTAGGCGATCGAGCTGAGCAACTACTTCTTCTTTATCGCAGGCGTAGCTATTTTCAGTCAGACCCGTACCGGTTTCTTGAAATGGCTGCTGCTGACGCAATGGGTTGTAATTAACCTTGCAGTTGAGCACGTTGGATATTTCAATGCCGATGACCACCGCTAGCTTGCCATCCGAAACAACGCTACGCGCTTCCTCTGGACTTAAGACGATACGGAAGAAGCCTTTGCCTCGACCACCGTATTGCGCATCAACATAGTCCTGAAGTGCATATAAGGTACCGATTTGATTGGTCGCATTGTTCATCTCATTGCAGTCACGAAGAGGCTGACGCGTGAGGTTACGCTGCAACTCACACAAGGTTTCGTTCTCTACAACATCATTAACCATAATGCGCAGACCAGACTTCCACGCGCGCTCAACCCATTTCCAATAAATTGCCTCATGCGTCAGACTTTCGCGTGTTGGCCAATCGACATGCGTTGGCCAACCTGCGGTGTTGTGGCCATCAAAGTCATTGACGAATAGGCTGCCGATTAAGTCGAGAAAGCCATTCGGGCCATGCGTTTCTGCGCAGTCGCTTAGAGCATGCGTTACCCCAAAACGGTGAAAAGGCGAACCATGCTCTGCACCACCCAAAAAGGTCGTTGCGCTTAAATGCACGTGTACATCGGCCATGCCCAGCACTGAGCCATCAGAGGTTTGGCCCTTGAACGTATCACCCACGGCATTATCGTGTGCCTCTGGGAATGTGGCGCAACCGGTGGCTGGCACAAGAGAAAACTGCTGGGCAGGGCCATCAGCTGCACTTTCTAAAGCCAATGCGCCGCCATCGGCAACACTAAGCTGCTTCAGTGTATTAGCTTGCGTGAATACATAACGATCGCCTCGCAGTAGAGGGTCATTGAACTGCCGATATTGCGAGATATCGCTTGGCTTTGGCTCGGTATCGTAGCGCATCGCTTGCGGATAGTTGGTGGCATCGCCAACAACGCGCAGGCTGAACACATTATTGTCACTTGCCGCACTCAAGGCATTTAAGCCAGCGCCAGACACTAGCTGCTTGTCTTTGCTATAGAGCAGGTAATTACCTAGTGATGAGGGCTTAAAATAGAAGGGCTCTGAGGCACCCAAGTTTTCAGCTGTCGCACTGAGCTGGCCATTCTTTATCGCAATAAAACGACCAGTGGATGGCGACTGCAGTGCTACGCAGCGATTGGCATAGTCGTAGCGTGTAGGCTTTAAGCCGGGCTCAGGAACGGGGATATCTGGGCCTTGGCCTGTGTCTGGACTGGTAACGTCATCGACCAATGAAAATGCTGCGTTTTCACTTTGTCCACAGGCGATTAATCCAAGCGCCAAACAGCAGGCGGCGGATACTTTGGTGGCACGGGAAAATAAACCCATAGCAATGCTGCGCGTTGTCATAGCGACACCTTTTATTTTTCTTATTTGGCAACTTTACATGATTACGCAGTCGCAACCTATATATGTTTCGATTGTGTTAATTACGCCATACCCAAGTTACCCCCGCTGAGTTCGCAAAGTGCAGCACCACGAGCCATACTAGCCCCCTGAAACGAGGTATTCATGCGCGCACTGCTCACCTTATTGCTAAGCATTTGGCTCGGCGCCTGCTCCACGTTAGGGGTGCTCTCGCCTATGCAAGATGGCCGCCAAGCCATGCTCGCCGGCGAGCCCAAACAGAGCGAAGCTGCATTTGCCAAGGCCATTACGGCGATTGCTGCTGACGATGAGCGCGCACTCATTTCTGCTGGCGACTCTGCTCGCACGGGCGCCGCCTTGGTTAGCAATGACAACTTACGACGCTATCGGGTTGCGCCCTATGAGCGACTGTTTTTACACAGCTACCAAGCGCTGAACTACCTAGCCTTAGCACAACCACAAGCTGCTGCCGTTGAGCTGCGTAGAGCCGATGCCTGGCAACGCACGCAAGCATTAGCCTATGCCGAAAAAATCAATGAGGCCGAGCGTGAAGCTGGCGAACTACTGCCATCAAAAAATGCCGACTTAGGCACTCTCGATAACGCCGCCGCACGTGTTCGAAGCAGTACGCAACACGCCGGAGCACTGTACTTGTCTGGTCTGTTTTATGAGGCGCAAGACGCACTGAACGATGCGTTTATCGATTATCGAGCTGCATGGCTGGCCCAGCCAAGTAACTCGCAACTCGCTAGCGATACCTCACGCCTTGCCAAACGCTTACGCTTCGACGATCCAACACCACGCAATACACCAGTTCCCACCCCACTAAGCCTCGATCAAGACGGCCGCGCCGGCGACATCGTAGTGTATTGGGAACGCGGCGAAATCCCAGACAAAGTCGCCTTTCAACTACCGCTGATCAATAGTCGTGCCTACACACTGGTGAGCATTCCGTATTACCCCAGCCGTAGCGCACCGGCTGCGCATCTCAGCTTACAGCTCGATGGCCAGTCGCCGCTCGCTGAGCTTTTAGTCGACACCCACGCCCTTGCCGCACGCACATTACGCGAGCAGTTGCCTGGCATTATGCTTAGGGCTAGCGTACGGGCAGTGGCGAAGCAGCAGTTGCAACGCCAACTCAATGAAAAATCGCCCGGCCTTGGTCTACTCGGCACTATTTACAGCTTGCTTAGCGAGCGTCCAGATTTGCGCCAATGGAGTAATTTACCAGCGCAGGTTTATGTCTCGCGCCAACGCATAAGCGCAGGCGATCATCGGCTTAGCATAGCCGGCGAACAACCGCTCACGGTGCCAGTACGTGCTGGCAAAATTACGCTTGTGCATGTGGTGAGCTCGCCACGTGTCAGCTACAGTCGGATTTATCCGTTATAAACGGGCATTGCCCAGGAGTTTGATCATGAATATTTCCTTAAAAGCTCGCCCCTTTAAAGCCCAGATTACTAGAGCTCGCCTCACTAAAGCCTTGTGCTTGCCCGTGGCGATTGCTGCCCTCACCATCACAGGTTGCGCCTCAGTGCAATATGGCGATGCCCGCGCAGTCGAAACCGTGAACACCGACTTTGGCTCTACCGACCTTCAGCTCATTAGCGCAAAAATGGTCGATGATCTGCTCAATTCACCGGCCGTGATGAATATCACCCGTGATGGCCGCCCAGTACTATTTGTCGATGCCATCCGCAATAAAACTGCCGAGCACATCGATACCGAGTCGGTGACTGACACCATCAGTACCCAGCTAATTAAGTCTGGCCGCTTCCGCTTTGTCGACATGAGCGTGGTCGCCGAAGTCGCGCGTCAGTTTGATTATCAACGCAATAGCGGCTTGGTCGATGAGCGCCAGTCGGTGAAAATGGGCCAGCAAATCGGCGCTCGCTATATGATTTACGGCAACCTCTCAGGCATTGCCAAGCAAGATGGCAGCACACGCGATCAGTACTATAAGTTCACTTTGAAAATGATGGATTTGAAAACTGGCTTGGTTGAATTTCAGGATGAGAAAGAAATTCGCAAAACTCGTGAGCGCCGTTGGTTTGGCCTGTAAGAAGCTTCGACTAGCTAAGCTCCTCGTGAGCCAAATCTAATACCTCAAGACACAAAAAAGCCCGCTTAAGCGGGCTTTTTTGTGAAGCGTTCAGGCAGTTCTCATGCCGACTAACAGCTCGGCTTATTGCACCTGTTGGCGCAATTCGCCGCGAATATAACGCTCAGTCATTGCGTCTAAAGACAGCGCGCGAATTTTGCTAGCTTGGCCTGCGCAATTGAATGCAACATAGCGATCGACGCAGACATCACGCATAGCAACGATAGTGTCTTTAAAGAACTTGCGTGGATCGAACTCAGCAGGATGCTCGGCCATATGGCGGCGAATCGCGCCTGTCGAGGCCAAACGTAAATCGGTATCGATATTTACTTTACGCACGCCATGCTTAATCGCCTCAACGATTTGCTCCACTGGCACACCGTAAGTCTCTTTAATATCACCACCGTATTGGTTGATGATCTGCAGCCACTCCTGCGGCACGCTCGATGAACCATGCATGACCAAATGCGTGTTCGGGATGCGCGCATGAATCTCTTTAATACGATCAATCGCCAGAATGTCATCGGTCGGTGGGCGCGTGAACTTGTATGCACCATGCGATGTGCCAATGGCAATCGCCAAGGCATCGACACCAGTGTCTTGCACGAAGCGCGCGGCTTCCTCTGGGTCGGTCAGCATTTGCGAATGATCGAGGATGCCTTCTGCACCGACACCATCTTCTTCACCAGCCAAGCCAGTTTCCAGCGAACCCAAGCAGCCGATTTCACCCTCAACGGAGACGCCGCAGGCATGCGCCATTTCTACTACTCGGCGGGTAACGCCGGCATTGTACTCATAGCTCGTTGGCGTTTTGCCATCTTCGCCAAGTGAGCCATCCATCATAACCGAGCTAAATCCGAGCTGGATGGAGCGTTGGCAAATGGCTGGGCTGGTGCCGTGATCTTGGTGCATCACCACGGGAATATGCGGAAACTCTTCAATCGCCGCCAAAATCAAATGACGCAAGAATGGCGCGCCGGCATATTTACGCGCACCGGCCGAGGCCTGCACGATGACCGGCGAATCAGTCTTATCGGCGGCTTCCATGATGGCGCGCATTTGTTCTAAGTTATTGACGTTAAACGCCGGTACGCCATAGCTGTGCTCAGCGGCGTGGTCTAGCAGTTGGCGTAAGCTAATCAGCGCCATAGTTGTTTCTCCTGTGCGGCAGTCGCCGCGTTAATCCTAAATTCCTAGGTCGTGAGACCTAAATTATTTTGCCGCTGCTGCTTTCAGAGCCGCCACAGCGGGCAATTCCTTGCCTTCAACAAATTCTAAAAATGCGCCGCCACCGGTGGAAATATACGATACCTGCTCAGCCACGCCGTATTTATCAATGGCCGCTAGCGTATCGCCACCGCCAGCAATAGAGAAGGCAGCACTTTCAGCCACCGCCAAACTCAGGGCTTTCGTGCCCTCACCAAAGGCATCGACTTCAAAAACGCCAACGGGGCCATTCCACAAAATGGTTTTTGCTGCTTTTAATAACTCGGCAAAGCGTTTGGCGGTGTCGGGGCCAACGTCCAAGATCATGTCGTTAGGGCCAACATCCGCTACTGCTTTCACCACTGGTGTGGCGGCTTGCACGAAGGCCATGAAATCTTCGATGGGACCAGTAATTTCTGCCACCACAACATCAGTAGGCAACGGCACGTCGACTTTTGCGGCAATCGCGCGTGCAGTGTCGAGCAAGTCATGCTCACATAATGACTTGCCGACGGGGAAGCCGGCAGCGGCCAAGAAGGTATTGGCGATGCCGCCGCCAACAATGAGCTGATCGCAGAGGCTGCTTAACGATGTCAGTACATCGAGCTTGGTCGAGACTTTTGAGCCAGCAACAATGGCGGCCATTGGGCGCGCTGGCGCATCAAGTGCTTGGCCTAGAGCATGAAGCTCAGCAGCCAATAAAGGGCCGGCCGCGGCCATTGCGGCGAATTTGGCAACACCGTGTGTGGAGCCTTCAGCGCGATGCGCCGTACCAAACGCATCCATTACGAAGACATCGCAGAGCGCGGCATATTGCTGCGCTAAAGCGTCGGTATTTTTCTTTTCGCCAACGTTGAAGCGGACATTCTCCAGTAGCACAACTTGGCCAGGCGCAACATCTACACCTGCTAAATAGTCACGCACTAGCGGCACATTTTGACCGAGCTTCTCACTTAGCCAAGCAGCCACCGGCGCTAATGATAATTCCTCGCTAAACTCACCCTCCGTTGGGCGGCCTAAGTGCGAGCAAACCAAAACTGCGGCGCCTTGTTTAAGGGCTTGCTGGATGGTCGGCAGCGCCGCTTGCAGGCGAGCATCGGAGCGAATCACACCCGATTTCATTGGCACGTTTAAGTCTTCGCGAATCAGCACGCGCTTGGCGGTCAGGTCTAATTCGATCATGGCAATAACAGGCATCATGGCATTCCTACGTTAATTCAAAGATGGTTTAAGCGTCGCACAGCACAGCGGCGGCGTCGGGAGATTTCGGCGCGGGAGGCAGGCTAGTAATGCATTGGCAAAGATCGAGTAGGCGGGTGGCATAGCCCCACTCGTTGTCATACCAAGCGAAAACTTTGACTTGGCGGCCGACGACTTCGGTTTGCGTGAGGTCGACAATCAGTGACTCGGCACGATGGTTAAAGTCTGACGATACCAAGGGCTCATCATTAATGCTCATCCAGCCAAGGCCGGGGCCTTGGGCATAGGCGATAAACGCTTGGTGCAAGTCGGCCACGGTGACATCGCGGGTGAGCTGCACCGTGAGATCGATGGCAGCGACGTTTAAGGTTGGCACGCGCAAAGAATAGCCACCAATTTTATCCGCCAAGTCGGGAAATATTTTCCGCGCCACACCAAGCGCGCTCGACGTGGTTGGGATCATGTTGTGGGCGCCTGCGCGGCCTCGGCGCGGGTCACGGTGGACATGGTCAAGTAAGACTTGATCGGACGTGAAGGCGTGAATTTCCGTCATCAAAGCCGACTCAATGCCGGCAAACTCATGCAGGGCCTGCAACATGGGGCAGAGCGCGTGCGAGGTGCAGCTAGCGGCAGAAATGACTTGATGCTCAGCGCGTAAGTCACCGTCATTAATACCGTAAACAATAATGGCATCGGCCGTATCGAATGGTGCTGCACCAATCACTACTCGCCCTGCGCCAGCACTTAAATGCCGTGCCGCTTGCGCTTGCGCACGAAATTGGCCGGTACATTCAAGCACCACATCAACACCTAACTGCTTCCATGGCAGTTTTTCTGGATGCGCTTCCTCTAATAGGCGGATGCGCTGGCGACCGATACGTAAGATGCCATTGTCTAGCTCAGCAACAATCGGCAAACGGCCATGGGTAGTGTCGTAACGCAGCAAATGCAGCAGTGAGGCATCATCGCCAAGATCATTAATAGCGACGATATCGATGTCATAGCGTTCGTCAGCCTCGATGAGCGCGCGCAGCACATGGCGGCCAATACGGCCAAAACCATTAATCGCTACACGCAGTCTCATCGCGGGCTGGCTCATGCTTTATGCCAAACCACGCACGGCATTGGCAACGGCTTCAGCGGTGATACCAAAGTGCTTGTAAAGATCACCCGTTGGCGCTGACTCACCGAAAGTAGTCATGCCAATCACAGCGCCATCGAGACCAACAAAGCGGTGCCAGTAATCGGTAATGGAGGCTTCCACCGCCACACGTTTACGCACAGTCAATGGCAGCACGCTGTCACGGTACGCGGCATCTTGCTTGAGGAAGGTATCGGGCGACGGCATCGACACCACGCGCACGCCCAAGCCTTCAGCAGTTAGGGCCTCAGCCGCCTGCATGGCCAGGTCCACTTCCGAACCGGCGCTGATAATGATGGCATCGATACGATCAGCATCGCGCAAAACATAGCCACCGCGGGCGATATTGTTAATTTGCTCTGGCGTACGCGTTTGGTGCGCAAGGTTTTGGCGCGAAAACACTAAGGCGGTTGGGCCATCATTGCGCAACAACGCTTCGCGCCATGCCACAGCTGACTCCACGGTGTCGGCTGGACGCCATGAGCTTAAGTTTGGTGTTTGGCGAAGGCTTGCGAGCTGCTCAACCGGTTGGTGGGTCGGTCCATCTTCACCGAGACCAATGGAGTCGTGAGTGTAAACATGAATCACGCGCTGTTTCATAAGTGCTGCCATGCGCAGGGCGTTGCGGGCATATTCCATGAACATCAGGAAAGTAGCACCGTAGGGCACAAAGCCGCCGTGCAGCGCAATGCCATTCATGATCGCGCTCATACCGAATTCGCGCACGCCGTAGTACACATAGTTGCCATCGGCATGGTCTTGCACGCCATGGCAGCCTTTCCACAAGGTTAAGTTGGAGCCAGCCAAGTCGGCTGAACCGCCGAGTAATTCAGGCAGTGCTGGGCCAAAAGTGTTCAGTGTGTTTTGCGAGGCTTTGCGTGAAGCAATGCTATCGCCCTTCTCAGCGCAGCCGTTGATCCATGCTTCAGCAGTGGCGGCAAAATCGGCAGGCAATTCACCACTTAAGCGGCGTAGCAATTCAGCTGCTAGGCTGGGATGTGCTTGCTCGTACTGCGCCCACAGGCCATCCCAGTTTTTCTCTAAAACGTCGCCTTTTGGACGTGCATCCCAAGCTTCATAAATTTCGCTTGGAATGACAAAGGGCTCGTGCTCCCAGCCTAATGCGGCGCGAGTCAGGGCGATTTCATCCTTACCTAATGGCGCACCGTGGCAGTCTTCTTTGCCCTGTTTGTTTGGCGAGCCAGCGCCAATCACGGTTTTGCAGATAATCATGGTTGGGCGTGTGCCGTCGGCTTGCGCCTCTTGCGTGGCAGTGCGAATGGCATCGGCGTCATGACCATCGATGGGGCCGATCACTTGCCAACCATAGGACTCGAAACGCTTTGGCGTGTCATCGGAGAACCAACCTTCCACTTCACCATCAATGGAGATGCCGTTGTCGTCATAATACGCGATGAGCTTGCCCAAACCTAAAGTGCCCGCCAGCGAACAGACTTCGTGGGAGATGCCTTCCATCAAGCAGCCATCGCCCAAGAAACAGTAGGTAAAGTGGTCAACCACAGCCAGGTCGTCGCGATTAAATTGGGCGGCGAGTGTTCTTTCCGCGAGCGCCATGCCTACTGCGTTTGCGATGCCTTGGCCTAAGGGACCAGTAGTGGTTTCAATGCCGGGCGCGTAGCCAAACTCAGGATGCCCTGGCGTTTTGCTGTGCAGCTGGCGGAAAGCTTTTAAGTCATCGATGGAAACATCGAAGCCGGTCAGGTGCAGCAAGGCGTATTGCAACATGGAGCCGTGGCCATTAGAGAGCACAAAGCGGTCGCGGTTGATCCAGTTCGGATTGGCTGGGTTGTAACGCATGAATTGGCGCCAAACAACTTCGGCGATATCTGCCATACCCATGGGAGCACCAGGGTGCCCCGAATTAGCCTGTTGAACTGCATCCATCGATAACGCCCGAATGGCGTTGGCGTAGTGACGTTGATTTAAAGGCTGCGCGGGCATGCGGTGCACTCCAGTCGGCGGGCAAAAATAAAAGCGCGCGGCCTTTTAAAGCCGCGCGGGTGCATATTGTCGCTGATGCTGCCCATCGCGGCAATTAATTACATCGCGGCCACCCAGCGACCAATGCCTTGCGCCAACATCTCAACAGCATAGGTGCCAATGACCAAGGCCGATACACGGCCAGTGACTTCGACATAACGATCGACCAAACGTGCACTTTTAACGCGCACTCGGTCATGGATGAATTTCAGCAGCAATAGGCCAAAAACCATCAGCAATAGCGTTAGCCAGACCACGCCCACCGCATGCCATTTCGGAATAGATGCGCCCATTAAAATTGCGGCTGAGACTGTCGCAGGCCCAATCAAGAATGGCATAGCGATAGAACCAGCCACATGCTCGGGGTCGCCACGCAGACCACTCAAAGCACTCACACCTTCAAAGAAGAAGCGGATGCCCACCAGCAAAAATAGCACGCCGCCAAAAATCTGAAATGAGGCGAAATTAACATGCAGCAAATTGGTAAATAGGCTCTCGCCTGTCAGTGCAAAGATGGAGAAAACAACACCGCCCATGATCACGCCGCGCGTTAATACGTGGGCAAACTGGCGGCTTGGCATCGCTACCATCAGGTCAATCAAATACAGACTTAGAAGGAATGGATTCAGTAGCGCGAAAAAGAAAAGCAGTTGGTCCAACGGGAACACAGGACATCCTCGGGGTTGACTTTTGACGCCAAAATAGTAACACTAGAAATGATTTCTACTCAAATGATTTCATTAAGAACGACTAAATACATGACTCCTGACCACGAACTCCCGGATTACGAAGTGCGCATATTAAGAGCTATACGCCGCATCATTCGTGCCGTCGACATGCACTCCAAGCAGCTGCAAGGCAAGCAAGACATCACCACGCCGCAGCTCATTGCATTACTCGCATTGGAGAAACACGGCGCGATGCCAGTAAAAACGCTGAGCCAGAGCTTGGACTTAAGCCCGAGCACAACGGTTGGCGTGATTGACCGCCTAGAACACAAAGGCATGGTCACTCGCACCCGCTCAGTAGATGACCGTCGCCAAGTCAATGTTGCGATTACGCCTGAGGGCCAAGCGCTCGCGAAACTATCGCCATTTCCATTACAGGCGCGACTGGCCGATGGCTTAAGCAATATGCCAGAGCTAGAGCAGGCCACCATCGCCCTCTCGCTTGAGCGCTTAGTCAGTTTATTTGGCGCTAGCAATATTGATGCTTCCGCGATTTTGGCTGTCGACCCAATTCATCCAGAACCACCTGAATAACTTTCTACCATTGAGGACGCTAATGACATCCGCCTTAAAACCACCAGTAGCTGCCGCACGCACGCTAGCGCTACGCCAACCTGAAAAGGCCGATGGCCTTCGCGTTTATGAGTTGATTGAGCAGTCTCCACCACTCGATTTGAACTCCTGCTACTCCTATCTGCTGCACAGCTGGCACTTTGCCGACACCTGCATCTTGGCCGAGGAAGGCGATATTTTAGCCGGCTATATTTCTGGCTATATCCCACCCAAGCAGCACGACACCTTATTTATCTGGCAGGTAGTTGTCGCCGAACGCTATCGCGGCACTGGCCTTGCCCTAACTTTATTGGCCGGTCTTTTGGCACGTCATTCATGCCGCGATGTGCGCTTTCTTGAGACCACGGTGAGCCCTAGCAATAAGGCTTCCGCCCGCTTATTTGCGAAATTGGCTGAGCGCTTGAATTGCCCGCTGACCATTTCGACACACTTTGAGGCCGAGTTATTCGGCACGCACGGCCATGAAGCCGAGCAACTGTTTCGCATCGGGCCATTTCCCGCCCCGCTTGCCGACAGCCCACAAAATTCACAGGAGAAATAAACCATGCCATTAGCCATTTTTGACCGACTCGAATCGGAAGTCCGCTCATATGTTCGTAGCTACCCGACGGTGTTTACCCGCGCCATTGGTAGTCACATCACCAATGAAGCAGGTCGCGACTATCTCGACTTTTTCGCCGGTGCTGGCAGCTTGAACTACGGCCACAACCATCCAACGCTGAAGGCTGCACTCATCGACTATTTGCAGGCCGATGGCATTTTGCATGGTCTAGACATGGCCACAGAGGCCAAGCGTGAGTTCATCGAAACCTTCGAGCGTACGATTTTAAAACCGCGCCGCCTCGACTATAAGATTCAGTTCACTGGCCCTACCGGCACCAACGCTGTTGAAGCCGCACTAAAGCTGGCGCGCTTAGTTAAAGGGCGCAATAACATCCTGTGCTTTACCAATGCTTTCCATGGCGTGACTACGGGTTCGGTGGCCGCCACAGGGTCGAGTAAGTTCCGCGATGCCACTGGCGCTTCGCTGACCGACACACAATTCGTGCCTTACGCCAACTATTATGGCCGCGACATCAATACCCTTGACCTGATCGAAAAGCAGCTAAGCGATCCAGGTTCAGGCATGGATGCTCCAGCCGCCGTTTTGGTCGAATGCATTCAAGGCGAAGGTGGCATCAACACCGCATCAGCCGATTGGCTACGTGGCCTAGCCGCCATGTGCCGCCGCCATGACATGCTCTTGATTGTCGATGACATTCAAATGGGTTGTGGCCGCACCGGCTCATTCTTTAGTTTTGAGCAGGCAGGCATAAACCCCGACATCGTTACTTTATCGAAATCGATCTCGGGCTATGGCTTGCCTATGGCATTAGTGCTGATCAAGCCTGAATACGACATTTGGACGCCATCTGCGCATAACGGCACATTCCGTGGCAATAACGCGGCCTTTGTTACCGCCACTGCTGCGCTCAATACATTCTGGGCCGACAACAGCTTTGCTGATGAAGTCCGCGTTAAAGGTCGCTTGCTGCATCAGCGCCTTGAAGGTCTGCGCAAACGCCATCCGCACATTACTGCTATTCGTGGCCGCGGCATGGTAGCCGGCATCGTTTTAGAAAATAGCGACATGGCCGATGCTGTCAGCGAGCGTTGCTTTGAGCAGGGCATGATCATTGAGACCTGTGGCCCACATGGCGAAGTAGTCAAAATGCTGCCGCCACTGATCATGAGCGAAGCAGATTTAGAGGCCGGCTTACGTATTTTTGATGAAGCCTTAACGCACGCACGCCGCACTTTAGCGCCCGCCACCATTGAGGAGAAAATTGCATGATCATTCGTCACTTTGATGAGATCGCTGCCAGCAGCCAAGCCGTCCATGCCGATAACTGGTCGAGCTTTCGCTTACTGACCCGCAAAGATGGCATGGGTTTTTCTCTGCATGAAACGTGGATACATCCGGGCACAGAAACGCATATTTGGTATAAAAATCATCTAGAAGCCGTGTACTGCATTGAAGGCGAAGGCGAAATTCAGCCATTGCACGGCAGCGAAGACGCACCTATGCCAGGTGAGCCCATCGCGATTCAGCCTGGCACCATGTATGCACTCGACAAGCACGATCGCCATCTGCTGCGCGCCACCACGCGCCTACGCCTAATCTGTGTCTTCGATCCACCCCTGCGCGGCGATGAAGTTCACGGCCCAGACGGTGCGTACCCAGCAGATCCGGAGTAAGTTTATGTTGTCATTATGCCGCGACCCATACCCATCACGAGCCATTAGCGAGCATTTGCTTGCTCGGCGCCATGAACCCGTGGTGTGGTCGGATGCCAGCGCTCGCCCCACTTGGCTGAGCGCAGAGGACGAAGCTCAGTTCGCCGAACAAGGCTTTCTAGTCTTGCCTAATGTGCTCACTGCCGAAGAAGTAGCCGAGCTCAACACGGCAATGACTCAGCTTCGTGAAGAACTGACGGCTAGCGATTCATCGCTGGTCCTACGCGAGCAAGAGAGCGATGACATATTGTCATTTCTCGACCTGCCATCGGCTAGCCCGCTATTTGAGCGCCTAGTTCGCCATCCCAAGCTACTTGAGTTTGCGCGCTATATTTTGGCCAGCGAAGTGTATTTGCACCAAAGCCGATTGAATTATCGTGCCGCCAATACGCAAGAAGAGTTTTACTGGCATTCAGACTTTGAAACTTGGCATACGGAAGATGGCATGCCGGCCATGCGCGCAATCTCGTGCTCGGTATTGCTCACCGATAATCTCGCTGAGCATGCGCCTAAGCTCTTGATTCCTGGCTCGCACAAAACCTATGTTGGCTGCGTTGACCCTGCTAGCTGCCCCGTTACTGACGATGAAGCAGCGCACGAATCACACACCATGGGCCAACCATCGCCTGAGATACTTTCTCTACTCACCCATCAGGCTGGCGATGTGGTCAGTGCAACAGGCTTAGCCGGCAGCGTAGTGTTTTTCGATTGCAATATTCAGCACCGCAGTGCAGATGAGGCATCCGAGCATCCACGAGCAAACGCCTTCTTGGTCTATAACAGCGTTGAAAATACGCTAGGCACACCAGCCAATGGTCTAGAGCCACGCCCTGAGCACTTGGCCCATCGCGAACAAATTAGCGCGCTACAAGAGGCAGGCTAAGCAGCTGTATTTATTAAAGTAAATATCATTGCTTATGAGCAAAAGAAAAACCACAGCAGTTTCATATGCTGTGGTTTTTTGCTGCTACAGAAGGCATACCAAATACCCGCCATGCTTAATCAAAAAAAATTGATATAGCCAGCATTGGCAGTTACACTGCTGCGCTATGTCAACCTCACCTGCGCCACTCATCGATACCGACTCTGCTCTTGCTCAACTCGCGAGCTGGCTGCGTGCGGCCGGTGATCCGTTGCGCTTGACGATTTTGCGCTTACTCGCACGTGACGCATTTGGTGTGCTGGAGCTCTGTTATTTGCTCGATAGCAAGCAGCCCTCGCTCAGCCATCATCTGAAAATCCTATTACACGCCGGACTCGTCACCACTCGTCGCGAACGCACAACCGTGTTTTATCGGCGCGACCCTAGCGGTGCCGAGGCCGGCAGTTTAAAGCGGCGATTAATGGCCGAACTCGATGAAGGTGCATTGCCATTAGCAGTGATGCAGCGCTTAAAAACGATACATGAGCAGCGCGCGCAAGCCTCACAGCGTTTCTTTACCGAAAACGCCACGAGCTTTCGCAGCCAGCAAGAACAAATCGCAGCATTTAGCGAATACGGCCCCTTGGCCGCCGAGCGTGCGATTCGTGTGCCAGGTGAGCTATTACTGGAGATTGGGCCTGGCGAAGGCGACTTATTACCCATGGTCAGCCCTCATTTTAAGCAGGTATTGGCCATCGATGCCTCGCGAGAAATGCTCGATAAAGCCCAATCAGTGGTGACTACTGCAGAGCTCAGCAATGTCACGCTGAAGCATGGTGACTTGCTCTTACACGCCCTGCAGAAAAAGGCCAATACCGTCATCATCAATATGGTGTTGCACCATGTGCCGCAGCCGGAGCAGCTCATCGATCTCGCCTGCGAGCAGCTTGCCGATGATGGCCGCCTGATCATCACCGAGCTATGCGAGCACGACCAAGATTGGGTGCGCGATGCCTGCGGTGATGCCTGGCTAGGCTTTCCTGCCGAAGACTTGCTGCATTGGACTCGCCGCGCCGGCGTGCTACCTGTCAGTGCCGACTATTTAGCCTTGCGCAACGGCTTCCGTGTGCAAATTCATGAATTTCAAAAACCTGCTGCCGCGCCTCGCGGCACTACCCGTTAGGACAATGTTATGAGCGAATACAGCATTTTCACTTCCGAGTCGGTGTCTGAAGGACATCCGGACAAGCTTGCCGATCAGATTTCCGACGCCCTACTCGACGCCATCTTGGCGCAAGACACACATGCTCGCGTGGCCTGCGAGACCATTGTAAAAACAGGCGTCGCGATAATCGCCGGTGAGATCACTACTACTGCCATCATCGACTACGAAAAAATCATCCGCGATAAAATCGTTGAAATCGGCTACGACAGCTCCGATGCCTACTTCGATGGCCATACCTGCGCAGTGATGAATATGGTCGGCGCACAGTCACCGGATATCGCCCAAGGCGTTGATCGCAGCAAGCCAGAAGATCAAGGCGCTGGCGACCAAGGCCTAATGTTTGGCTACGCCAGCAACGAAACCGATGCCCTGATGCCCGCCCCCATTCTCTATGCGCACCGCCTCATGGAGCGCCAAGCACAGGCACGTAAATCTGGCGAACTCGCGTGGTTGCGCCCAGATGCCAAGTCACAAGTCACTTTTCGCTATGCCAATGGCAAGCCAGTCGCCGTCGATGCCATGGTGCTTTCCACTCAGCACAGCACCAGCGTTAGCGATGCCGACCTGCATGAAGGCGTGATGGAACTCATCGTGAAAAAAGTGCTGCCAGCAGAATGGCTCACCAAGGACACCAAGTTCTACATTAACCCTACTGGTCGCTTTGAAATTGGCGGCCCCATGGGCGATTGCGGCTTAACCGGCCGTAAAATCATTGTCGATACCTACGGCGGCATGGCACGCCATGGCGGCGGCGCCTTCTCCGGCAAAGACCCATCGAAAGTGGATCGCTCAGCAGCCTATGCTGGTCGTTATGTGGCGAAAAATATTGTCGCGGCAGGCTTGGCGGATCGCTGTGAAATTCAAGTGTCGTATGCCATTGGCGTGGCTGAGCCAACGTCGGTATCAATTAACACATTCGACACAGGCAAAGTTAGCGACCAACGCATCATCGATCTAGTGCGCGCGCATTTCGACTTGCGCCCTTATGGCCTCACCCGCCAGCTCGATTTATTGCACCCGATTTACAGCCCCACCGCAGCCTATGGCCATTTTGGTCGCAACCCCTACGAGCTGACTTACGATTACACCGTGCAAGAGCAAGGCCGCAAGATCGCCAAGCAACACACAGCCACGGCCTTTACCTGGGAACGTACCGATAAAGCTGAACTGCTGCGCGCAGAAGCCGGCCTCTAAGGTCTAAGGCATGGCGACTTACTGAGCAACGCTGCTCGGTAAGTCGCTTTCAGTCTCAAGGTTTGAGAAAGCGGCTAGGTCAAATACCCATTGCCGATAAGCGCCGCAGAGTTTCCGTAATGATGGTTGCCAACAGCGGATGGTCGGCGGCCCACATCATCTCTAAACGATGCAGCTCACTTTCAAAGGCTTCAGCGCTTGGCGGCTGATTGCTGCGAAACTGCAGCGCCATAGCATCCATCGACTCTTCCATAACTTTTCGTTGCTGCGGCTCTAAGGCGTGGGCATCCATGCTGGCTCGCCATTCGGCCATCTTTCGATTCATTTCTTGAATGCTCATATTTTTGCCCCCTTCTGTGCTAGTGATGTCTTTGATAATACGCATAAACATCGGCAATGCAGCATATCAATGACGCTAAAAGCATGATTTGCCATTAGCACTTGCCTAAAGCCAACTTCTCCGCAAAGCTGACAGCCCGATCCATCCTGACTTAGAAGCAGAGAGGAATATATGCGTAGAACTGGGCGTCGCTACCGTAGCGGCCGAGCAGCGGAAAACTACGACATCATTGTTATTGGTTCAGGCATTGGCGGCCTCAGCTTAGCAGCGCTCATGACCAAGCTCGGCAAGCGCGTTTGCGTGCTTGAGCAGCATTACACGGCCGGCGGCTTTACTCACAGCTATGAGCGTGAAGGCTTTGAATGGGATGTTGGCGTGCATTACATCGGCGAAGTGCATAAGCCGCACAGCACGTTGCGCCGCTTATTTGATGTGATTAGCGATGGCACGCTGAAATGGTCGACCATGGATAACACCTACGACCGCATCATCATTGGTGATCGCCGAGTGGATTTCGTCGAAGGCCGCGCCGCGCTTATCGACAGCCTAGTCGAACACTTTCCTGCTGAAGAAGCCGCCATTCGCCGATACATCGAACTAGTTGATGAGACTGCGCGAGCTGCTCAGAAGTTCTTTGCCGGCCAAGCCATGCCGCGCCTATTGGGTCGCGCCTACCACACCGCACGCCCGCTACTGGTGCCGAAAAACTGCTATCGCAGCGTGCGTGAAGTGCTAGAGGAATTGACGCAAAATCAAGAACTTATTGGCGTGCTGACTGGCCAATGGGGCGATTACGGCATGGTGCCTAGCGAAGCCTCATTCCTGATGCATGCCACGGTGGTAAAGCATTATTTTGGTGGCGGTAGCTATCCTATTGGTGGCTCATGGCAAATCCCTGACACCATCACGCCGGTAATTCGCGCTGGAGGTGGTGAGGTTTTCACCTATGCCAAGGTTGATGAAATCGTCATTGAGAAAGGCCGGGCGATTGGTGTACGCATGGAAAATGGTGATGTATTACGAGCGCCACAAATCGTCAGCTCCGCCGGCGCTCGCCTCACGTTTGAGAAGTTATTACCGGCGACTCTGCGCGAATCTTTAGGCTACCCAGCCAAGCTCAAACAAGTGAAAACCTCCAGCGCGCATCTCTGTATTTATGCTGGATTTAAAGGCACTGCCGCGGAGCTTGGCCTACCCAAAACCAATTTATGGATTTATCCAACGCCACACCATGAGGCTAATGTTGATGCTTTTCAGGCCGATGTAAACGCGCCATTCCCCATGCTCTATATTTCCTTCCCATCGGCGAAAGATCCTGACTGGAACACCAACTATCCTGGCAAAAGCACCGTGGAAGTGCTGACTATGGCGCCATGGCAATGGTTCGAAAAATGGCAAGACACGACCTGGGGTCAGCGCGGTGAAGACTACGACAGCTTCAAAGCTCAGCTGCAAGAGCGCTTACTTGAGGCGCTATTTAACGAGCTGCCGCAACTGCGCGAAGCCTTGGTCTATGCCGAGCTGTCGACACCACTGTCCACCGCATGGTTTGGTAATTATCCAGAAGGCGAAATTTACGGCTTAGATCATGATGTTGAGCGCTTTCGCCAAACCTGGCTACACCCCATTACACCCGTGCCTGGTCTGGCGTTAACCGGGCAAGATGTTGTCACCGCAGGTGTTGGCGGAGCGCTCATGGGCGGCATGCTCACGGCTTGCGCATTGATGGGTCGCAAAGCGAACAAGGTCATGGACTTAGTAAAAAACTGGCAGCCACAATGAAACACAATACCGAAGCATTTCGCGCACGCTATCGTGCTGCCATTCACCCACGCTATTCCGGGCGTCTACACGCGCTCTGGATAGCTGTAGCCGGCCTCACGGTTATATTGGTGGCAATAGCGCAGCTAGAGGCCGTGACAGCGCTCGAATGGCTAGTGCTGGCCCTGGCCTTGCTGCTAGGAAACATTGGCGAATATGCCATACACCTTAGCCTTGGGCATCGTAAGAAGCGCTGGGCCAAGCTGTTTTATCAGCGCCATACTGGCGATCACCACAGTTTTTTCACCGACCACAATATGCAATGGCAATCGCCAAGAGACTGGCGCGTGGTGCTATTTCCGGCATGGCTAATTATCGTCGTCGTGGCGTTTATTGGCGCACCCGGCGCATGGGCGTTTAATCATTTTGTTTCGACTAATGCCGCTTGGCTTTGGCTGGCCGGCATTACTGGAACCTATGTGCTCTACGAGGCATTCCACTTTAGCGATCATCTACCCGATGGCCATTGGCTGCATAGGCTAGTGCCTGGCTTGGCAGCGATGGCACACCTACATCGCCTGCATCACCATCGCGATGACATGACAGCTGTGAACTTTAACCTGACCTTTCCGCTAACTGACTATCTCATGGGCACATTGCGTTGGGCACCCCGAGCATCAAGCACCGCTAGGCAAGACTAAAACGATCGCTAGCTCGCGCGCTGACGGATTAGCGCGCGTTTCGACTGCATGGCTTTTGCCAGCCCCAGACGCGTTGTGATGCCTTGCGCCGCCAATGCCGGCATTGCTTTTAACCACAACATTGCCGTCACCCACGCATCTTCCAAGGCATGATGACGCTCATCAACAGCAATCTCGTGCCATTGCAACCAGTCATCTAGGCTCGCTTGCCCGAGCCCAGCAGTCGGCCAAGCCAAGGCAAATACGTCAGCGGCCTCCAACCAACGCCATGGCAGCATGGGATAGCCTGAACGATACATCGCAGCCTTAATGAAATTTCGATCATGGCCATGGTGATACGCCAACACTGGCGCTGCGCCAACAAATTGCGCCAAAGTCGTGATGCCCTCGCTTAAGTCCATGCCATCGGCTAACTGAGTTGCGGTGAGTCTATGCACCAATACACTATCGCCTAGGCCTTGCGCATCGGTGGTGTTGAGCGTGGCATACCATTGCTCGCCAATACTTAAAGCCCCAGCCTCGTAAGTCACTGCCGCCAGCGACAATAACTGATCTGATTGCGCAGAAAACCCTGAGGTTTCAGTGTCTAAAATTATGATGCGATCGGCTGCCAGCAAGGTCTCATTGAGTGCTGCTGATTGCGGCCACCACGCGGGCAGTGGCCGGCGAATGACCTGCCACCACTGCGAAAGTTTCATAGCCCGACTCGGCTCGCCATATCGCGCTGTAGCCGCTGCACTTGGCGTAGGCACTCACGCAAAATCCGACGATTTAATGGATTTAACAGGTCTGGGTTCAAGCGATTATTGAAAGCTATACCTGCGCGCTGCTGCTCTTGGTGCAGTTGTAGTCGCAAGAGTTGTAAATGCTGGAAGGCTTCCTCAAAAGCCGCTGCATCGACTGCCCTTAAACCACCCATGCTTACCAAGTCGCGTAGGCGCTGAATTGTTGATACCGACGACACGCCATGGGTGAGCGCGAGTACTCGTGCCGCCTCAACAATTGGCGCTAGGCCTTCGATTTTCAGGTCAAACGTATTGGGATGCTCACCGCCGCGACTTAAGCGGAAGTCGCGAATTTGCCCCAATGGTGGTCGGCGACGCAGAGCATCCTCGGTCAAAATACGGCGAAAAATATCACTTTGCTTAGTCCACTCCAGCAAGCTTTGGCGCAAAGACTCAATTCCCGATATGTCGCCTTGCACCGCCCGCATATCGAAGAAGATAACCGCTTCTAGCACTTTCTCTGGCGTTGGCTCGTGGATGATTTTCGCAAAGCGCTGACGCCACTCTACCGCGCTTAAGCAGCACTTTGGCTGTCCTGCCATGATGCCACCAGGGCACCAAACTAAGCCTAGGCTATCGAGCTGCGTATTGATCTCGCTCGCCCATGGCAGAAATTGTTGACGTATGGCCTCGGCCTCATCAGGCTCTGCATCGAACCAAAGGCCGTTATCTTGGTCAGTGTGCAAAGCCTGCTCTTCACGCGCCTCACTGCCAAAGCAAAGCCAGGTAAATGGCCGTGTAGGCGCACCATAACTAATACTCACTAAGCTAATAACGCGCTGCACGATTTGATCATTCAGGCGAGCAATAAGCTGAGTGATTTGATCGGCCTGAGCGCCGCGAGCGAGTAATTGATCGACCAACTTTGCCAATGCCGAACGACTGGATTGCAGCTGATCTATGCGTGTTGCACTGCGAATATCTCGGCTCAAGCTAACCAGATTAAGCCGCTGCAGGGCAAAAATATCGCGCTCGGCTAAGACACCTAGTAGGCGGCCATTTCGGCAAACCACCATATGCGTGATGCCTTTTTCAGCCATCAGCAACGCTGCTTGAAACACCGGCAAGTCATGCTCGACGGTGATTGGCTGATGCGTCATCCATGCTGATATTGGAGCCTCTGGCTGCCAGCCTTCGCTAGCCAAACGCCGACGTAAATCGCGCAAGGTAAAGATGCCAATAGGCCGCCGACCTGAGTCGATAATAACGATGCTACTGACATGTGATGCGTCCATTTGCCTGAGCACAGAAGCAAGCATGGCATCGGGAAATGCAAAAATTGGAGCACGCGCAAGTAGACTGCTGATGGCCTGCGCCATGGAGAAATCACTGCCTAGCTGGCCAGCAACACGCTGCTGCATTTGCCTGCCGACTTCAGCCAGCAAACCACTAACTCCGCCCAAAGCAAATTCGCGAAATGGCTCTGACTCGCGCACCAACCGAGCAAAGTCATCACGAGACCAGCGTAGACAAAAGGTGTCATTAAGCGCGACATGCTCAGTACGGGTTGGCCTCTCGCCCATCAAAGCGGCCAAAGGAAAGCACTCGCCTAAGCCAATCTCAAACTGCACATGATCTTGCTGATGTTCGTGACGAACGCCTTGCACGCGGCCTTGATAGACCATAAAGAAATGGTCGGCCGGCATACCGTTAGGACTAAGCAAACTGCTGCCAGCCGCATAGAACACTAACCGGCCGCGGCTGAGCAAAAACTGTAGCTCAGCCTCGGGCAGGCGATCAAATGGTGGGTGCTGGCGCATAAAGCGACGCAGGCTTTCGCCATGATGCTCCGTGGCTTGCGATTCGACTTGCGCCATGCCTGCCGCCTCCAATGATTAACTCAACTCATCAAGCAGCTTAACAGGCGAAAGCGTACGCACAGCCTGTGTGCGCACGCCTTACGACTAAAGTTAGAACGTTGGCATGCGGAACATTAGTTCAACGTTACGGTCATTTGCTGTGCCTTGGCGAGTCAGGCCAAAGCTGCAAATGGCATCTAGGCCGCCATCGCTGCTGAGCTTTTGCAGGCTGCCTGGATCGAGCAAATAGAACTGACAGCGATCATCGGCCTCGGCCAACTTACGCGAGCGCTCGTAGCTATGGGTCAGCACCGGCCCACGCAGCGTGCCCGTACCATTGCCATTGTCGAATAGCTCAATGAGGCGCTGCTCTTGCGGATGATCAATCAGCGAAGCCGTTTCGACTTGCCAGAAGCCGCGGCAATGCGGCTTGCCATCGGCAGCAACACCAGACTTTTTGCACGCTATGGGCGAACTAATCTCGCCATTAGTGCCGGCCAACTTGCCATCTTCGCCACTCGTTACGGTAAAAGGGCGTACGCGATGCAAGTGGGTATGGCCTGCCAACCAAGCCACCATATTCGGATAACTCGCCAACTCGGCATTCAACTCTTCTGCTTTCACCTCGATGGGCACGGCAGCGGCAAACATGCCGAATTCAGCAAAGGTTAAGTCTGGATGATGAGAAAAAACCATCACCAGCTGCTTTGCTTTATAGGCTTTATCTAACTCAGTTTTTACCCAATTAAACTGCGCCCTATCAATGGTGCCATCAGAAAGCGCAAGTGGATTACGAATGAGATCGGTGGGTAGCCGCGGGTCAGTGCCATCAAGAATCGTATTCAGCACCAACATGCGGAACTTGCCGCTAGTGAACGCATAGTAACCATCGTTGCGTTTGTCGCCGTCATCACGGCGGGCGGCCTCAACAAAGTTAAAACCATGCCCAACTGGCTGGCTGCTAGTTTCAAAGAACTCTTGGATAAACTCTTTCGGCTGCATAATATGGCGCCGGCCCGTGGTCAAAAACGACAGCTCATTAATACCTACTCCCAATGCCAGGGTGCCACGCAAATAGCCATCGTGGTTACCAAAAGCGATATACCAAGGTGTTTTTAATGCCTGGTTTTCACAACCTTCGTCTGTGCCATTACAGCGTAAAACCTGCGGCAAGCCTGGAGCTTGAGTTAGTGTTTGGCGGCTTGGGTCGACACCACCTTTATCATCGCGCCCCAGCTGCGCAGCCAGCTGATTGACGATTTGACGCAGTGTTCGAGTGAGCGTGAACTGGAAGCTAGGGTCACTGACGTCAGGATCTGGGCTTTGGCTATCGGGCACGCCACGGCCGGTAAAACGAGTGCAGGTTTGCTGAATGACAAATGCCGGCGTGCCCTTGGGCAAACCCGCGACGCAGGACTTTTCAAATGCGCTCATTTGATCGAATGTACCATCTAGGTTGTCGATAAAACGGCGGGTTTCAGCCAGCGTGGTGAGGTCGGCGCTATCGCCGGTGACGATCATAAAGGCCGCCGGGTAGTCTTTGATGCAGTCGTTGCTATGGCCAATCATATTGTTGAGCACTTCGTCAGAGTACTCTTCTTGCAGTCGTTGCGCAGACTCAAATAGCGGATTTATCGGGTCGGAAACACCTAAACCATTAATGGTTTGGCCTTCGTCATCGATGATGTGGTCATCGGTGTAATGCAAAAAACGCAGCATCAGCGTGGCGCTTGCGGTGCGGCTGCCAGCCGTAATGTCGTTGCGCGTGACGAATTTATCCGGCGCAAAGGCTTTGCAGTTGGCGGCTTTATTGGCAGAGGCTGGCGGCGTACCTGTAGCTGTGCCTGTGGTCGTTGTGCCCGAAGCGGATTGCTTGGTGAACCCTGACACGCCATTGCTACTGCCGCCGCAAGCAGCGAGCAAACTAGCAAGAGCGATCGTTATTAATACTAAACGCATGGCGTGCCTCATTTCTTTTTGTTTTTATTAGACGCTTCTCATGCGCCACACTGGCTTCTGATAACAAAGAAGCTCGCTATTGATGGCCAGCATTTACTCCACATTATAGGCGGAATAAGACACCAGCCTGCAGAATGGGCAACACCTTGTACTTTGAGAGTTCGTCTTCGATTTTGCGCTCTTCGTCTCTCTTTTGTGGAGCTCCAAAGCAGTTAGGAATGCCCGTGCAGGTAATATTTGCCTCCACTTCTGGTTTTCCGGCATACATCGCGCCCACACTAAAATGATATCCAAACCCTTTCTGAGCCACCGGGGTCTCCCAGCCCAAGGTTATTGCCGGAGCAACTGATTGGGCAAACTCAATTTTGGCGTCAACATGATCCACGCGAGGGTCATTTTTAATGCTATTAGCTGTTAAAAGTATCTCACTAGCCTGAAAAAAGGCACCCATCGACACACGGAAATGCCCACCAAATGGAGCCCAATTCACCATCAACTGAGGGTTCTTTAAGGAAATATCCGCGTCATAGGTCGCATCATCAGTTTTTACATCGCTGATGCTGCGATCAAACCCTGTGTAGCCTGCCGAAAGAGCCAGATACTCATTAAATCCCCACTGCACCGTGGCACCCGCACCCGCTAAACCCACTTGCGGTGTCACACCAAAAGTAGCGGCTTGGGAAAAAGAAGAAAGAGAGGCGACAGCGATAGTTGATAAAATAAGTGCGCGCATGGGAGTAGGCCCAAAGATAAATTAGCTTACAAAAGTACCACAATGTCACTTTTTAGACAGTCAATTGCGTTGAGTTACATGTGTGCTATCTATAATCACTAAAAAGCCAGCCTTAGCTATATCAATTTTTTTGGATATTTGATCATCAGCAGCTATACTGCCTGCCAAACCGACAATCGAGGAGCGCTGCAGCAGGTCATTTTGGCAACGAAAACCTGTCAGGCTCGATTGCACTTCCAATCAACAGCGCTCGATATCACGGAGAGTCATCTCAATGAATGCTCAAGTACAAACCTTCAACGACTTCAAAGTTCGCGATATCTCATTAGCCGGTTATGGCCGTAAAGAAATCATCCTCGCCGAAGCCGAAATGCCCGCGCTGATGGGCCTGCGCGAAACTTACGCGGCCAGCCAGCCGCTCAAAGGCGCGAAAATCATCGGCTGTATCCACATGACCATTCAAACCGCCGTGTTGATTGAAACACTGACGGCACTGGGCGCCGAAGTGCGCTGGTCATCGTGCAATATATTCTCCACACAAGACCATGCGGCTGCCGCGATTGCTGCTGCTGGCGTGCCGGTGTTTGCTTGGAAAGGCCAGAGCGAAGAAGAGTTCTGGTGGTGCATCGAGCAGACCGTGCTATCTGAGGGCAAGCCATGGGCGGCCAATATGATTCTCGATGATGGCGGCGATGTGACTGGCCTGATTCACCAAAAATACCCGCAAATGCTCGACAGCATTCACGGTATCACCGAAGAGACCACGACTGGCGTGATGCGCCTGATCGAAATGGCCGCCAAAGGAACACTGAAAGTGCCGGCGATCAACGTTAACGACTCAGTCACCAAGTCGAAAAATGACAACAAATTCGGCTGCCGCCATTCGCTCAATGACGCAATTAAGCGCGGCACTGACATGCTGATGATGGGCCGCCGCGCCTTGGTCGTTGGTTACGGTGACGTGGGCAAAGGCTCAGCGGCATCATTACGCCAAGAGGGCATGATTGTGCGCGTCACTGAAGTCGATCCCATCTGCGCCATGCAAGCCTGCATGGATGGTTTTGAGCTAGTTTCTGCCTATAACAACGGCATAGTGACTGGCCGCGATGAAGACGTGAACGCCCGTCTACTCTGCGAAACCGACCTAATCGTGACCACTACCGGCAACGACAAAGTCTGCGACGCCGCCATGTTGCGTGCGCTTAAAAATGGTGCGGTGGTTTGCAATATCGGCCACTTCGACACCGAAATCGACACCGCCTATATGCGCAAAAACTGGGTCTGGGACGAAGTAAAACCTCAGGTTCATAAAGTCTATCGCACCGCCCACGGCACTGAAGCCAACCCAACAGACCCCAACTATTTAATCCTGCTGTCGGAAGGCCGCTTGGTTAACTTGGGCAACGCCACAGGTCACCCGTCACGCATCATGGATGGTTCATTTGCCAACCAGGTGCTGGCGCAGATTTTCTTGTTTGGCGAGAAGTTTGCTGACCTGCCTGCTGATCAAAAAGCAGCACAGATTCGCGTTGAAGTACTGCCGAAAAAGCTCGACGAAGAGGTTGCTGCAGCCATGGTTGCAGGCTTTGGTGGCGTTATGACCAAACTCACACAAGCACAAGCCGACTACATCGGCGTGCCAGTTGAAGGCCCATTCAAACCCGAGAGCTACAAGTACTGATATGAGCCACTTCAGCATCGAATTCTTTCCGGCAAAAACCGATATTGGTGCCGAGAAATTGCGCGAAGTGGCGCGTCGCCTAGGTGCCGTAAATCCCGAGTATTTCTCAGTGACTTATGGCGCCGGCGGCTCCACTCGCGACCGTACCTTGGGTGCGGTGCGTGACGTGCAAGCATTGGGCTATGCGGTCGCGCCGCATTTATCCTGCGTTGGCGACAGCAAAGCCGAAATCGCTGAGCTGCTCGATGGCTATCGCGAGATGGGCATTGATCGCTTAGTGGCACTGCGCGGCGACTTGCCAGCAGAAGTGACTGCGCGCAGCAAAGAGCTGCCCTATGCCGTCGATTTAGTGCGTTACATTCGCGAGCACAGTGGCGATCATTTCAAGATCGAAGTTGCAGCTTATCCGGAATGCCATCCGCAAGCCTCTTCGCTGGCTGATGACGTGCGCAACTTTGTCGCCAAGGCTAACGCCGGCGCCAACTCCGCCATCACACAATATTTCTTCAACGCCGATAGCTATTTTCATTTCGTCGATCGTGTTCGCGCGGCCGGCTGCGATATTGCTATCATCCCCGGCATCATGCCAATTACTAACTTCACAAATCTGGTGCGCTTCTCCGACGCTTGCGGCGCCGAAGTACCACGCTGGATACGCCAACAAATCGCCAGCTATGGCGATGACAGCGCCAGCATCATCGCGTTTGGCGAAGAAGTCATTACGCGTCTGTGTCGCCAACTGCTAGACGGCGGCGCACCGGGCTTGCACTTCTACAGCATGAACCAAGCCGAGCCCACGCTCGCGCTCTGGCGCAATCTCGGGCTGCCACGCTAATGCGTCTGCCGGCGCTGAGTATTTTGGCTGCTATCGGCCTAATGCTGAGCGCCTGCAGCCATCAGCCCGCAAGCGACACCGCCGCTGTGTTAGCGGCCAATGCCCTGCGCCAAGCCACACCCGAAGCTGGCTCTGGCCGCTATCCGCTAAGCACCGATATTGCTGCCAACGCCATGGTGGTGACTGCGCATCCGCTCGCCACTGAAGCCGCACTCACGATGTTACGTGCCGGCGGTAGCGCTATCGATGCGGCCATTGCAGCACAAGCCATGCTTGGTTTGGTTGAGCCTCAATCATCTGGTTTTGGCGGCGGCGGCTTTATGGTTTTCGCCGAACCATTGCGCGAAAAAATTGCCCGCGTGAGCGCAATTGACGGCCGAGAAACAGCTCCTACGGCTACCACCGATCGCCGATTTCTACGCGCCAACGGCGAGCCAATGGCCTTCGATGAAGCCTTAGCTAACGCCCGCGCGGTTGGTGTGCCCGGCGTCGTGTCTATGCTCGATCAGGCGCATCAGCGCTGGGGCAAGTTGCCATGGAAAACACTGCTCGCGCCAGCCATTGAAGCCGCGCGCAAAGGCGTGCCGGTGTCGCACCGCTTACACACGCTTGCCGCTACCGATCCTCTGCTGGCGCGCTCAAAAACCTTGGCACCATTGTTGCTAAATCGCTCAGGAAAAGCTTGGCCAGCCGGCCATTTGCTGAAAAACCCAGCCTATGCCGAACTGCTAGAAACACTGGCGAAAGAAGGCCCATCGGCATTTTATCAAGGCACGTTAGCCAAGCGCTTTGTTCGCGACTTACGCGCCGCTGGCAGCGACATCACCGATAGCGATTGGTCTTCGTACAGCGCCGATGTAACGCCGGCGCTCTGCCTGCCCATCGCTAGCTTTAATGCTTGTTCAGCTCCAGCACCCAGCGGTGGTTTTAGCGTGCTGGAAATGGTCAGTCTCTGGCAGCGCCATCAACTCACTCAGCGCAGCCCCGCGCTCAATATTCTTGGCAATGACCTCAGCACCGATGCCCTGCATGGCCTACTCGAAGCTGAGCGCCTAGGCTTTGCTGATCGTCAACGCTACGGCGCCGATCCGCGCAAAGTGGTCGTGCCAGTAAGCGGCCTACTCAGCCACTACTATTTAAATCAGCGTGCGCGCCTTATTGGAGACTTAGCCGCTCAAGGTGCCGTACCAGCGGGCACGCCACACGGCGCTAAAATTAGCGCTACCGATGGCCAAACGCTCGAACATGGCACTAGCCACATCAGCATTGTCGACACCCAAGGCCGTTGGTTAGCAATGACCTCATCCATCGAAGATCGCTTTGGCTCACGCTTAATGATTCGCGGCGTACTGATGAATAACCAACTCACCGACTTTAGTTTCGTACCCACACAAAGCGGGCTGCCTGTGGCCAACCGTGTCGGCCCTGGCAAACGGCCACGCAGCGCCATGTCGCCAATGGTATTGATTAATAATGAAGGCCGCCCCGTACTCGCCATGGGTTCGCCTGGCGGCAGCCGTATTTTAGGCTTTAATGCGCGTGTGCTCAGCGCCTATATTGCCGGCGTGCACGATGCTGGCAAGCTAGTCTCTTTGCCAATGGCACTCAACCGCAATGGCCCAAGCGAAGTCGAGCACACGCTAGGCAGAGATGCGATTGCCGAACTAAAAGCTCGCGGGCATGAAGTAAAAATCGTCGAAATGGCTAGTGGCCATGGCATCATCGTGCGCCGTGGCAGCACCTTGCAAGGCGCTGCAGATCCCCGTCGCGAAGGCCAAGCTGCCGGCTTTTAAGCACCCCTAGCAACCATATTGGAGCAGGCATGTCTTTAACTCGGCAAATCTTAGTAGGCCTCGGTCTTGGCCTAGTCGCCGCTGCACTACTGTCTGGCCCGCTAGCATCGTGGCAAGACGCTGCACTCAGCATCACAGGCGTTACCGGCAGCTTATTCTTAAATGCTCTGAAGATGGTCGCCGTACCGTTAATTGCCACTACCTTGATCGCTGGCCTCGGCAAACTTGAACAAGCGCCCGGCCGTTTAGGTGCACTCACCGCTGGCTATTACGGCATGAGTACCCTACTTGCGGTCAGCATGGGTCTGATCATGAGTAATGTCATCGCACCAGGTCTACGCGCCGGCCTCGAACCAGATGCAGTGCAAAGCCTGATGACGCAAGCTAGCCTCTCGCCTACGTTCGCCAGCGGCAGTAGCGATTGGCAAAGCACATTATTAGGCTTGGTACCGGGCAATATTTTCAATGCCTTAAGCACTGGCAACCTCATTGCCGTAGTGCTTTTTTCGCTAGTCTTGGGCCTGGCATTACGCACATTGCCGACGGAGTTTCGTCAGTCTCAGCAAGTGCTTTGGGATAGCTTGCAACACCTGCTAATGACGGTGACGCAATGGGTGTTGCGTACCGCGCCGCTTGGCGTTTTCGCTTTAGTCACCACCAGTGCCGCGCAAGTTGGCTGGGCTGCTGCCGAACCATTGGCCTGGTTCGTCATCACGGTATTGCTCGCGCTAATACTCCATGCCGGAGTCAGCCTTGGTTTTGTGCTCTGGCGATTGGCTCGCGTATCGCCGTTGCAACATGCTCGCGACATGAGCCCAGCCTTATGGATGGCATTTTCGACCGCATCATCGGCAGCGACTTTACCGGTCACTGTGCGCTGCTTAAATGAGCGCGCCAAAGTGTCGCCATCAGTGACCGGCCTCACCGTGCCGCTGGGCACTACGATGAATATGGATGGCACTGCGCTGTATGAGTGCGTGGCGGTGCTGTTTTTAGCTCAGCTTCTAGGTGCTGATTTAACTATTGTGCAGCAGTTATTGGTTCTATTTTTGGCGCTAGCCACTTCAACAGGTATGGCCGGC
>JBFJJU010000007.1:0-47567 GCA_041612115.1 Perlucidibaca sp. | reverse complement strand
CGATGTAAAACTGATGATGAGTTTATGTGATCGCTTGGCCGTGCTCGACTTTGGTGAGCTGATAGCCGAAGGCGAGCCAGCAGCTATTCGTCAAGATCCACGCGTGATTGCGGCGTATTTGGGAGGTGAGGCATGAGCTTATTGAGCGTGCGTGACCTCACCGTGCATTATGGCGGCATTGAAGCCGTGCGCGGCATCAGCTTGGATGTACAGGCTGGGGAACTAGTCTCGCTTATTGGGGCCAATGGCGCGGGTAAAACATCGACCATGGGTGCACTTGGCGGCCTGCTAAAAGCTGGTGGCACATTGACCTATGATGGCGTTGATTTAAATCGGTTGCCGGCGCATGAGCGCGTAGGTCGCGGCTTGGCTCTGGTGCCAGAAGGACGAGGTATTTTTGCCAAGCTCACGGTGCTAGAAAACTTACAAATGGGTGCTTATTGCCGTAATGATCGTGTGCAAATTGCCCATGATTTAGCACAGCAATTAGCACAGTTCCCGCGCTTGGCGGAACGCCGAGGCCAGTTAGCTGGCACGTTATCTGGCGGTGAGCAGCAGATGTTAGCGATTTCCCGCGCGCTGATGAGTCGGCCGAAACTATTATTGCTCGATGAGCCATCGATGGGCTTGGCGCCGATTTTAGTTGAGCAGATTTTTCGATTGATTGAGCGGATAGCTAGCGAGGGCGTGGCAGTGCTGTTGGTTGAGCAAAATGCCCGACAAGCGCTGGAAATTGCGCAGCGAGCTTATGTCATGGAGTCGGGTGTCATCACGCTGAGTGGGGAGGCAAAAGCGCTGGCTGCCGACCCACGTGTGCGGGCGGCGTATTTAGGGCACTAGTGCGTAGATTTTGCGGGTGCTAAGACTGCGTGTATCGAGCGCAGTAAGTAGGCAGAGCGTACAGAATTTACTGCGTGGTCGAGTTACTAATATCGAAGTCTAGCGAGGCCACCTGAGTTTTGCTCAGTGTCACTTGCGTATTGAGTGCAATGGCATCGTAGTAGCGGCGCACTTGTTGAACATAATGCAGGCCTTGACCAACGTCTGGCACGGAGCGACCTTGGCGACGATTATCAGCCGCTAACTGACGCAAATTACGCGACACATCGAGCCAACTATTGGCATCGCCACCATTGCGCTCGGTGAGTTTGCGGGCGCGCAAAATATGCGCAGGGCCCATATTGTACGAAGCTAAGGCCATCCATGTGCGATCAGGTTCGGCAACGCTCTCTGGCATACGATCGTGGATGTACTTGAAGTAAGCACTGCCGCCATGGATGCTTTGGCCGGCGTGCTCACGATTTTTCACTCCCATCATCGACGCAGTGCCCTGCGTTAGCATCATCAGGCCTTTAACGCCAGTTGGTGACACGGCTTTGGGGTTCCATTTTGATTCTTGATAGGCAATGGCCGCGAGTAGACGCCAGTCAACATCGGTAGCGGTGCTTTCGCGCTCAAACAGCGCCTGATAGTGCGGCAAGCGGTTAGCTATATCGCGATTGAAGTGCTTGGCGCCATAGCTGTCGAAGACGTTGCCATTGCTATAAAACTCGGCCAAACGCTGCAAAGTGCCATCGGCCTGTTTGCGTACCAAGAAGTCTTGTGCGGCTTGATACAGGCTGTGGTCAGCCGACTTCATGAACACCCAAGAAACAGCATCGGTGCGTTCGAGCGATATGCTGTCGCGAAGATTAGGGAAGAGTGGGCGGAAGGCATCGAACTCGCGTGAATTCATCGCGACAAAGTCGACTCTGCCCTCATCGAGCAGGCCTAATAAGTCGAGGCTTTTGCCTTGGCGAATCTCGATGATTTTGACGTTTTCAACATCGCGCACGGAGTCTTTTAAATGCTGGGCTTCGGTGCTGCCTGCGACGACACCAACAACTTTGCCGCTCAGGTTTGAGATATCTTTGGGCATGCGCTGATCATTGCGCTGAACTAATTGCTGCTGAACCTCAATGACTGGGTTACTAACGCGCAAGCGCTCAAGACGAGGGTCATCGGCAGTAATGCCAGTGAGTGCGAGCTGTGCTTGATTGCGACGAATCGATTGCAAGACTCGATGGGGTGAGGCAACTGAGTCGACAACGAGTTTTACGCCGAGTTCATTAGCAAACTGCTGTGCCAGTTCAAATTGCAGGCCGTGTGTGTGGCCATCTTGCTGGAAGAATGTGCTGGGGCTGGAGACGCCAACGAGATGAAGTTCACCGCTGCTACGCACCATGTCCAAAGCATTTTGCATAGGCTGCAAGGCTAATGTACTAGCTGCTAATGTGCCTGCTACCGCGACTTTAACGTGGCGGCGATTAATGCGCTTGAGCATTTTAATAGCTTGGCGATGCGGGCTTAGACGCTTTGGTGAGCGCTTAATAGCCATGTGGCACCTCAACTTTTCTTCTCTGAGTTGCTTGCAGTGTAGGGCGAGGAAGGCTGAGCGTCCAACCTGACCCGATGAAGTTCGCTAGATTGTCAGACAATGCCTCGGCGCTGGCTGCAAATACAGGCTGCGCTAAAGTGACGATCAGCCGTCCGTCGGCAGTGGTTTTTGCTACACTACGCAGCTCAAATTCTCCCTCTTTGGCACGCGAGACTTCACTATGCTGCTTCTGCCTGGCGCCTCAGCGCTCACCGCCTTCCGTCAACAGCGTTTGTTAAGCACCCTGCGCGCGCTCGCGCCCAGCATTCAGGCGGTCTCCGCACGCTGGATGCACATTGTTGACACGGACCTAAACGAAGCTCCAGAGTCGCTACAAGCACTCTTACATTATGGCGATGAGTTTGAGGTCAGTGAGCAAGGTCGAGTAGCGGTGGTGGTGCCGCGGCCTGGCACCATTTCGCCATGGTCATCAAAAGCTACCGATATTGCTCACAATACCGGCTTAAATGAGGTGCGCCGCATCGAGCGTGCCACTGAGTACTGGATAGCCGGCGCCGAGGCGTTGAGCGATGCCGACTGGCAGCAAGTCACTGCATTGCTTCATGACCGCATGACTGAGGCTGTGCTTAATGCGCCTGCTGAAACCCGTATTTTATTTCGCCAAGAGGCTCCGCGCGAGCTGAAGTCTATCGATGTCTTAGGTGGCGGTCGCGAAGCCTTAGCTGAAGCCAACCAAACTCATGGCTTCGCACTGAGCGATGATGAAGTAGATTATCTAGTCGATAATTTCACGCGTTTGGGCCGTAACCCACACGACATCGAGCTGATGATGTTTGCTCAGGCTAACTCTGAGCACTGCCGCCACAAAATTTTCAATGCTAGCTGGGTGATCGACGGCAAGCCCGTCTCACACACCTTATTTGGCATGATCAAAAACACCTATGCCAACCACAGTGTTGGCATCTTATCGGCCTATCACGATAACGCCGCAGTGATTGCTGGCAGCGAAGCCGATCGCTTTTATCGTCTCAATGGCGGACCCGCCTACGGCTTTAATCACGAGCCCGTGCACATTTTGATGAAAGTGGAAACGCATAATCACCCAACAGCGATTGCGCCCTTTGCTGGTGCTGCAACAGGCTCCGGCGGTGAAATTCGTGATGAAGGCGCGACTGGTCGTGGTGGCAAGCCCAAGGCCGGCCTTACTGGTTTTACCGTATCTAACCTAAACATCCCGGGCTTTGTTCAGCCGTGGGAAACGCCTTATGGCAAACCTGACCGCATCGTTACGGCGCGTGAAATTATGCTGCAAGGCCCACTCGGCGGTGCAGCGTTTAATAATGAATTTGGTCGCCCAGCCTTGTGCGGCTATTTCCGCTCCTTCGAGCTGCGTGTCAATGGTGTTCACGGCTCGGAAGTCATGGGCTATCACAAGCCCATCATGATCGCTGGCGGCTACGGCAATATTCGCGATGACCATGTGCAGAAAAATTCAATTGAGCCCGGCGATCTCTTGATTGTGCTTGGCGGCCCTGCGCTGCTCATCGGTCTCGGTGGCGGTGCTGCGTCGTCGATGGCCAGCGGTGCTAGCGCCGAAAACTTAGATTTTGCCTCTGTGCAACGCGAAAACCCCGAAATGGAGCGTCGTGCGCAAGAAGTCATTGATGCTTGCTGGAGTTTGGGTGCGGCCAACCCAATTGTGTCAATTCACGATGTTGGCGCTGGTGGTCTGTCTAATGCCATGCCCGAGTTGGTCAATGATCACGAGCTTGGCGCGACCTTGAACTTGCGTGCCATCCCAAGTTTAGAGCGCGGCATGGCACCAGTTGAAATTTGGTGCAATGAAGCGCAAGAGCGCTATGTTTTGGCGATTCGCCCAAGCAGTTTGCAGCTATTTACTGAGCTCTGTCAGCGTGAGCGCGCCTTGTTTGCAGTCTTAGGCGAGGCAAAAGAGGTGCGCCACCTGCGCGTGGAAGATGCACATTTTGGCAATGCGCCAGTCGATATGCCGATGTCGGTTTTGCTCGGCAAGACACCGAAAATGCAGCGTAGCTTCCAGCGCCAAGTGCTCACGCAAACGGCGCTCAATTTGCGTGATGTCACTGTGCTAGACGCCGCCGAGCGCGTTTTGCAACTGCCTTCGGTAGCATCAAAACAATTCCTTATCACCATTGGCGACCGTTCTATTACCGGTCTGGTGGCACGCGAGCAAATGGTCGGCCCATGGCAAGTGCCGGTGGCCGATGTCGCTGTGACTGCAACTGGCTTCAATGGCTACACTGGTGAGGCCATGGCGATGGGCGAGCGCACGCCAGTTGCCGTGCTCAGTGCCGCAGCTTCTGCACGCTTGGCAGTGGGTGAGACCATCACCAATATGGCGGCCTCGCGCATTGCTCAGCTCTCCGATATCAAACTATCAGCGAACTGGATGGCTGCAGCCGGCGCTGGCAAAGAAGATGAAAACCTCTATGACGCCGTCTACGCGGTAGGCATGGAGCTATGCCCTGCGCTGAACTTGACCATTCCAGTGGGTAAAGACTCGATGTCCATGCGCACGGTTTGGCAAGACGGCGATGAAGAAAAAGCCGTGACCTCGCCGTTGTCTTTAGTTGTGACAGGCTTCGCCCCTGTCATCGATATTCGCGCCACTTTAACGCCAGAGTTACGCCGCGATATCGACGACACGGTGTTGATGCTGATTGACCTTGGTCGCGGCCAAAATCGTTTGGGCGGCTCGGCCTTGGCACAAGTCTATGGCCAAATCGGCACGATGCCCGCCGATGTTGACGCGCCGGCATTGCTGCAAGTCTTCTTCGACGCTATTCAAACCTTAAATGCCGATGGCCGCTTGCTGGCTTACCACGACCGCAGCGACGGCGGCCTCTGGGCGACCTTGGCTGAGATGGCTTTTGCCGGTCGTGCAGGCATTAGTGTTGCACTAGACGCCATTGCTGACGGTATGGACGAGGCCGATGTCTTGGCTGCCTTATTCAGCGAGGAGCTCGGTGCCGTAGTGCAGGTGCGCGCCAGCGATGTTGATGCCGTGAAAGCCGCTTTTACCAATACCATGCTAGCCAACGCAGTACATGTCATTGGTGTCTTAAATAACCGTGAAGAGCTGAGCATCAGTCTAGATGGCAATGTGCGCCTGAGCATGCCGCGCGCCCAAGCTCAGCAACTTTGGGCCGAGACTAGCTATCGCATGCAAGCGCTGCGAGATAACGCCGACTGCGCCGAAGAAGAGTTTAAGGCCTTGGCTGAGCCTGCCCATGGCTTATTTGCCAAACTCAGCTTCGACATCAACGATGACATTGCGGCGCCGTTTATTGCCAGCGGCATTCGCCCGCGCGTGGCTATTTTGCGTGAGCAGGGCGTCAATGGCCAAACTGAGATGGCGGCAGCATTTCATCGCGCCGGCTTCACTGCAATCGATGTGCACATGAGTGACCTGATGGCTCGTCGCGTGACCTTGCAAGACTTCGTGGGCCTCGTGGCTTGTGGTGGCTTCTCTTATGGCGACGTACTTGGCGCTGGCGGTGGTTGGGCCAAGTCCATCCTCTTCACTGAGCATGTGCGAGGTGACTTCGCAGCCTTCTTTGCCCGCCCAGACACCTTTAGTTTAGGTGTGTGCAACGGCTGCCAAATGCTCTCGCAATTGAAAGCGCTCATCCCCGGCGCAGACTTGTGGCCAACGTTTGCTCGCAACCGTAGCGAAGTGTTTGAGGCGCGCACCTGCTTGGTTGAAGTGCCTGAGTCGCCATCATTATTTTTAGCTGGCATGGCCGGCTCGAAAATGCCAATCGCCGTGGCTCACGGCGAAGGCCGCGCGCATCACGATGCCAGCACGTTGGCAGCGCTCGGTGAACAGGGCTTAGTGGCGCTGGGCTGGATAGATGGCCACGGCCGTCGCACCCAGCAATATCCATTGAACCCCAATGGTTCGCCCCACGGCATTGCCGGCGTAACCAGCCGCGATGGCCGCGCAACCATCATGATGCCGCATCCAGAGCGCGTATTCCGTGCCGTGCAGCACAGCTGGCATCCACAAGAGTGGCAAGAAGACGGTCCATGGATGCGCATGTTCCGAAATGCTCGTCGCTTTATCGGATAAGGCCCGCTCGCGGCGCAGGCGTTGTCTGCGCCGCGGCAAAATGCGAGTAGACTCACGCTCATGATGAGAACCCTTGCGCCGACGATAATTGAGACTTGCTGATGACTGAGCGAACGGACGCACCGATTTTGCTGCGACTGGCTTATCAGGCCATGATCAAAGCCGGTCTGCCGGTTGACGCCATTTTGCAGCAAGCCAAGGTTTCGCCGAGCTGGCTTGATGTGGAGTCGCCTGAGCGCACGCCATTCGCTGGCCAAGCCATGTTCTGGCGAGCACTAGAGGAAGTTTCCGGCGACCCACATATTGGCTTACATCTGGGCGAGAATTTGCCGGTGTATCGCGGCCAAGTGCTTGAATACTTAATTTCCTCGAGTCCAACTTTTGGTGAAGGCTTGCAGCGCGCTTTGGCCTATCAGCGCTTATTGAGCGATGCCATCACTTCGCGTTTAGTGATTGATGGTGAGCAGTGCTATCTCGCCGATATTGCCGACGCTACTGGCATGCGTCACTTCGCCGAAGCCTTAGTGGTGGGCGTGATCCGCTTTTTTGGTTCGCTCACCGATGGCCATTTCCAGCCACTCGCCGTGTATTTCACCCACGTTGAGGGCGCATCGCCAGCCGAGTATGAGCGTGTTTATGGTTGCCCAGTAACGTTAGGCTGCACTGAAAACCGTATCTATTTTGATGCCCGAGTGTTGGAGCATCGAGTTTGGCACGCCGAGCCGAGTTTGCTGCGCCTGCACGAAAAAATGGCCAATGAGAAGCTCGCTGAATTAGAGCGTTTGGATTTGGTTGAGGCTGTTAAGCGGGCGATTGGCGAGATGCTGGAGTCGGGTGAGACTACGTTAGAGGCGGTGGCTCAGCGCATCGGTATGCCGGCGCGACGATTGCGGACTGAGTTGGAGGAGGCAGGCACGAGCTTTAACCATGTACTGGCGGACTATCGCTCACGTTTGGCGCGGCGTTTATTGGCGCGCACTGATGAGAGTATTGAGCAGATTGTGTACCTGACTGGCTTTGCTGAGCCGAGCACGTTTTATCGGGCGTTTAAGCGTTGGACGCATGAGACGCCGATTGAGTATCGTAAGCGTAAACAGGCTGCTGCTTAAGTAATACGCGGGTTTGCTCTGAGGCCTATATAGGGCTGCGCTACGGCTTCGCCTATTCGCGCCGACCTATATAGGCCTCAGAGCAAACTCGCCGTGCCTTGTGCGCGTGGGGAGATAGTGGCGGTGCGAATAGGCGAAGCCGTAGCACAGTCGCTATCTCCCCACGCGTACAAGACGCCCCAAGAATTAGCAAACAATCATTGAGAGCAATATATGAAACGCAGTGTGGAATGGAAGGTCGAGCAAAAGCAGGATGGTGGTTACTACCTAACAGAGCGCGAAGCCGGCACGGTTATCTGGCATAGCGTGCGCCGCCGAGGCTTATTTGGAAATCGAAATAAAGAGCAGTTTCAGAGCACATTAGCAGCCTATGAACAAAAGCTGGCGCTCACTGGCGTCAGTATTATTGCTGAGGAATGGTCAGAGTAAGTAGTTGGTTAGAGTGTTTTAGAGGGCGCAGGCCTGTCGAATGCGCTCGGCTGGTACCGCGAGCTGTGCAAGTAAGTAATGTTTGAACGACTCCTCATAGGGCTGCTCAGCCACGGCTTTTTGCATGCACAACATCCATGCATCGCGCTCATTCACACCAATCGGAAAGTGTGCGTGCGCTGCTGGAATGTGAATGCTGCCGAAGTTTTCAGCATACATTCGTGGCCCACCGAGCCAGCCTGATAAAAAATACGCCAGTTTTTTTCGCGGCAGCGTTAAGTCATCGCTATGCATTTTGCGGATAACCTCAGCCTCTGGCAGGCAGTCCATGAAGTCATAAAACGCATCAACCAACTTCATCAGGCCAGTTAACTCGCCAGCAGCTTGATACGAAACATCGCCATGACCGTATTGATAGGCATTTAAACTCACGACTATCTCTCCGCGCTACTAGCCGCGCTGCTTGCCCAAAGCCTTCTCAATTTTCTGGTCGGTTTTGTATTGGCTCAGCGCATATACCGACCAAATAGCCGCCGGCAACCAGCCCACCAAAGTGACCTGCAGAATCAGACAAATAATTCCTGCAATCGGCCGCCCAATCGTAAAAAACGCCACAAACGGTAAAAATATCGCCAGCAATAAACGCATATAAACTCCCTTTTAACTGTCAAAACAGCATTCGCAGACTCACGCAGGCAGAGGCGGCGATGAAGGCCTCGCGAATAGGCGAAGCCGTAGTGAGGCCTTCATTGCCGCCTCTGCCAGACACCAGACTTTAGCTATCCGCCGCTTCCATCTGAGTCTGCAAATAATTCTGAATGCCCACTTTCTCAATCAAGCCCAGCTGCGTTTCCAGCCAGTCCACATGCTCTTCTTCAGAATCCAAAATATGCTGAAACAAATCACGGCTGCCAAAATCGCTCACGCTCTCGCAGTAAACGATCGCTGCGCGCAAATCCGGAATCGCCTGATATTCCAATGCCAAATCCGACCTCAGCATCTCTTCGGTATTCTCACCGATCATCAGCTTGCCAAGGTCTTGCAGGTTCGGTAGGCCTTCCAAAAATAAGATGCGCTTAATCAACATATCAGCGTGCTTCATCTCGTCGATGGACTCGTGATACTCGTGCGCTGCAAGCTTCTTCAGGCCCCAGTCGTCATACATGCGTGAGTGCAAAAAATATTGGTTAATAGCCACCAGCTCGTTTGCCAGCGTTTTGTTCAAATGAGCAATGACTTGCTTATCACCTTTCATGTACGGCGCTCCTAATTGGCGTATGGACACTAGCAGTTTGGCCTCTGACAACTACGCTTGGCAAGCTCATCAGCTGGTGCGGCGGCAGGTCTTAGCATTTGATCATGCGTGCGGGCACTTGCTGGCTGGCGAAACTCCTGCGCTAATTCAGCAAATTTCGCTTGGAATGCCGCGAGTGTCCATTGCCCAAATACAGTGTGGCCGCCTTCATAAGCCTGCTGCTGATACTCCTCACGCGTGGTGACATAGCCCATGTATTCATTGCAATAAGTGCAGATGAGCACTTGCGTATAGCCTTCGCCTTGCAAGCTTTTCTCGATGGTTTTGAGTAGCCTTTGGCCCGCCGTGGTGGTGAATTCGCCAGGGCAGCAAACCATGGCCACGGAGCCAATGCGGATGATTTGCAGCGGCAAAACGGTTGGTATCATGGCACTTGTATTTAGTGCGCCAGCCTTGGCCTGACGGTTCAGCTCGGCTAGTAGAGGGTCGACAATGCTCGCCGCCCCGAGGCCTTTGAATGGTCTGCCGAGAGCAAGCTTTCGGCTAGCTTCAAAGACAATGTCTTTTTCGCCATGAGCCTCGTAAAGTGCTTGATAATAAGCGCGCTCGCTTGCTGAGAGACCGGAGAAACGACTCATGCGCCAACGGCGGAGTAAACGTGAGCCTTGGCGTAATAAGGCAGCGAGAGGTGCCGCTACGCCAGGACCATCTACGGGCGTTCCCGCGACGAAAGCCACGCCATGGCAAGGGTCTCCGGTATGTGCATTTTCGACGCCGCCAGTCCATGCGGGATCAGCTGTGACATCGCTAAAGTCGATATAGGTCAAAATACCATCGAGTGAACCTTTGAGTGGGGCGCTGGTGTTGATGGCTAAGGCGAGGCTGCTTTGGTGCTCGCCATTGGTTTTTGCATAGGCGTATTCATCGGCACCTTGGATGCGACGGCGGACAGCAAGATCGCTAGGGCCGTGGTAGTGCGGAGAAACATCGCCAGCGGTGCTTTGCGCGAAGATGGCCACTGGAGTCACTGCGCCGGCAGCGGCTAATGCAACCTCTGCGGCACTGGCGGCATAGCCTTTATTGTCGCCATCATGCTTGTCGAGGTGGCTACTAACGCAGGTGGCATGCACGCCAAATAAGCTGAGCAAGGCCTGGGTTTTGCCATCGCGGGCAAATCGTAAAACCTGCATGCGTCGGTCTAGTGCGCGATGGTTTTCGCCAGCACTATACTTCGTCACATCGGGATTTCGGTTCCATGCATCCAGTGATCGATTCCACGCTACCGGCACTTTCTCCTCAAATGTAGCACTGCCGATGCTGATCTCGGTCGGCGCTAAGCTCTGCCATGCAGCCACGATAGCGGTCTCGGCGGCGCTAACAACTGCGGCTAGATGACCGGGCTGAAAGCCGGGCGTGACCAAGTTATACATTGCATCATGGCTGCAGCCGCCGGGGCCGGAATGGGTGTGAGTACAGGTCAACACAAAGCGTTCATCGGCAAAACTGTCGCCAATGATCTCGCGCACACTGACAGTCAGTGCACTGCGCATTGCCCACGTTACATAGCCTAAGTCTAAGCAGCAAAACACCACGAGTTGGCCA
This sequence comes from Perlucidibaca sp., assembly GCA_041612115.1. Taxonomy (GTDB): domain Bacteria; phylum Pseudomonadota; class Gammaproteobacteria; order Pseudomonadales; family Moraxellaceae; genus Perlucidibaca. The sequence continues at coordinate 36,684 of JBFJJU010000007.1, read as the reverse complement.
GCTTCATCTTGTAGGCATAAAGCGCGCGCCCAGAGCGATGTTTCAATGCCGTGAGCACGATGGTGTGGTTGGCCAAAGCCGTGCATGGCGTAGCCACATGGCTCAATGGCAATGACCTCTTTTCCCCAGCCAGCTTGAAACATAGAACTCATCCTTTCAGAGTGGGCCATTGCGCAACAACCTCGTTGCCGCGCACAGCGATTAAGTCGCCAAACTGCAGTAGCACCGCCTCAGTTTGCTGAGGTCGTAAAAACACCAAGTCATCTACTTTCATGCCGGCGCTCGGTGAAATATGCATCAGCTCTTGATTAGCGCTGCGGCCGTATAAGCTATTGAGTTGCAGGCCTTGCGGTGACTCAGGATCAGCTAACCATTGGCCGCCATAGAGAAATAGGCTTTCGCGCTGGTTCGCATCCCAAGCAGAAAATAGTTGCGACGCGCGACCTAAGCCCGGTAGCTGCACTGGCCCCGTAGTTTTCAGCACAGGCGTGGAAATAAACACGGCAGCTTGATGTTCAGCTAGCGTAGCCATGTCGTAATGCGATGGCTTCAGCAAGCCGGTACCAATGGCTAACTCTGTACTGAGGCGCTCGTCTAAATGCAGCGCGTACGTTGGGCTGCCGGCAGTGTTTAGCGTGAGGTCGTCGCGCCATAGGCCGGGGAATCGCTGTTTCACAAGATCTACATGCGACTGATAAATCGTCATGACTTTATCGAGCTGTTGCTCTGGGCTACCAAGCATCTCCGGCAACATCACCACAAAAGGGTCGTAGCCCATAAAGCCGGAGAAGCGGAGTTGCGCTGGATGTGCAGTGATAATAGCGAGCATTTCTGAGAGCATTTCTGTACTAGATACGCCGCCGCGATGCAGGCCGACATCGAGCTCAATATTGATGTTCATGCGCAGGCCTAAGCTCTGCGCGAGCTCGCGATATTGCTGCAGTCGTTCAGGTGTATCGATCAGCCATTGCAGCTGTTGCTCGGGCTTAAATGGCCCGCGCACGGTGGCGTAAAACTGCGCTGCCGCCGCGACCGGCATCGGCTTGCCGAGCAAGATGTCAGCATCTGGCATATTTTGCGTGTCGGCAATTAAAAATGGCAGATGAAAGCTCATCAAACGCTTGCTGCCACTACGCTCGCGGATATAGCTCAGCAGCTCAGGCGCGGGCAAAGATTTTTCCACGATGCGTAGCTGCTTGCCGGCTTTGGCCAGTGCGCTCGTGGTGACATCGATATTATGGTCGAGGCGATCAAGATCAATGACCAAGCAAGGCCGCATCAATCCCGCATGCCGCAAGGTGTCTTGCAGGCTAGTGAAATAAGCACTGTGTGGGCGGCCATGATCTGAGGGACGTAGTGCCCATGTGCCGCCAATGGCCAAGGCGCCAGCACCTAGCAGCAGATTGCGCCGCTTCATGTCAGTAATACCGAGCGAAGATGCTCATTAAGCATGCGGCCTTGCGGGTCGAGTTGCTTGCGCAAGCGCTGAAAGTCATCCCAGCGCGGGTAGAGCTCAGCGAGCTGACGCGCTTTCAAGTTGTGCAATTTTCCCCAGTGTGGACGGCCTCCGTATTTCCAGAAAATCGGCTCGACCAAATCAAACAGTGGGCGATGATCGGCGGATGCATGTTGGTGGATAGAAATAGCGGCACTATCGCGCTTATAAAAAGGTGAAAGCCAAACATCATCGGCAGCGACCAAGCGATATTCGACAGGAAATAATGTGCGCAACCCTGAGCGGCGTACGGTAGCCAAAATCTCCTGTAAACACTCAGGTCCCTGTGCGACAGGGATTTCATATTCCATTTCGTTAAAACGCGAATTGCGATCGCTAGGAAAAATACGATAAGCCCGGCCCGAACGTCGTACCTCAGAGTGCAGCGCCAGCAGCATAGATTGCATCGGGCCATCCATGCCAGGAATGCCGTGAGCAATACGCGAGCTAAGGTCGAGCACGTTGCTCACTGGCAGGTCGAACATTGGTGGCTCGGTGTCTGCCGCCGTGGTTTCGTTAAGCAACTTCACGATGGCCTGATCGCCTTCGAAAAACACCCAAAATTCGGCATGGCGATTGTTTTTGGCATAGTCGCCAATCTTGCTCAAAACCGCCTCGACGGGCTCAATAAACTCATGTTCTTGCAGATGATATGTCGGCTGATTTTGCATGGTGAGCTGAGTCACAACGCCTAAAACACCTAACGATGTCGACGCAGCCTTGAGCAAGTCAGGCTGAGTTTTCATGTCAGCTTCTACTATTTCGCCAGATGGTGTGATGAGGCGAACGCCGCGCACTTGCGCTGAAAATGAGCCGAGGTGGCTGCCGGTGCCATGCGTGCTAGTGCCGCAAGCACCAGCGAGTGATTGCACATCGACATCGCCTTGGTTGCAAAAGCTTTGGCCACGTGCCCACAGCGGCTCACCTAGATCATGTAATCGTGAGCCGGCCCAGATGGTTGCTTGCTGCGTGGCGGGGTCGTGGCTGACAACGCCGCTTAATTCATCGATAGAAATTAGTGTGTCGTTGGTTTTGCAGAGGGCACTAAACGAATGCCCTGCACCGGTGATGCGCAATGGCCCGAAGCTTTTATTGATACTGCTGATGAGATCAGCTTCGCTGCTGGGCTTGAGCCATTTCGACGGTTTCGATTTATACAAACCAGACCAATTTTGCCATGAGCCATTTTGTGCTGGTGCGGCGCAGGCGCTGAGCAAGCTCATGGGCAGTAGCGAAGCGGCACCTACGGCTGCGCCGGCTCCGATTAGTCGCCGACGAGTCATATTGGGGTTGATGGACATGGCTAAACCACTCTAGCAAAAACTGAATATAGAAATACTAGGGGGCTAGGGCATTCCGCAACAGGTCAGGATGCATGAGTAATGGGACATTTAAGGCCAAATTTTCATATATTGGTTATTTTGAGTAACTGCTTGGGCTCTCGCCAGTCCAGCGTTTAAAGGCTCGACGGAAGGCGCGCGCATCGCTGTAGCCGGCCTCGATGGCTACCGTATCGATGGCTATATTTGGCTGGCCAAGCAGGCTCAGCGCTCGTGTTTTTCTGACCTGGTCTAACAGACTCTCAAAGCTAAGGCCTGACTCATTTAGCCGTCTACGCAAGGTGCGTGTGCTGAGATTAAGCTGAGTAGCGACATCGGCGATGGTCACGCCCTGACGAAGGCCATACGCAATACTGCGCTCGACGGAGAGTGCTAGATCATGGCTATTCATTGGCTGACTTGCGGCTTCGGCTAGCATTGCTAAGGCTTGCTTTAGCGCCAATGGTTCATGACTAGGCAGTGGCGTTGCTAGCCAGCGCTTATTCATCACAAGATGATTACCGCTACTACAAAATGCAATTGGCGCGTTGAAGAGCTGTTCATAGGCCGCTGCATAATGTGGTGCCGGATAGGCGAAGTTCAGCGCTTCCGGCTTAAAGTCATTGCCAATGAGTAAGCGCACATATTTTAAGCTGCTGGCAAAAAGCTCTTCAACGGCAAAGGCTTGAATGTCTAAGTCGGGAAAGCGCAGCGTGGCCGATAGCCACAGCGTATCGGCCGACTCACCGGTGTCGACATGCACTAAGCTGCCGGCAAGGGCTTGGTATTGCATGGCGAGCGTAATGGCTGCGCCCAGTGTTGGGCAGAGTGACATGGCATAGCCCACTAGCCCTAATGAGCCCAGCACATTGCTATCGCCAACACGCAGTCCAATGCCGGCGGAGAGCTCAGCTTCCGCTCGCCTTACTAAGCGGCTAACTTGCCGGTAAGACAGGCGCAGTGAAGGGTCGTCAAGGTCTTCGGGTAGCAGGCCAATGCCATGGCAAAGCCTTGCGCAGTCCGCACCTTCTTGCCTCGCTAGCTGAATTAAGGTGCGTGGCAAAAATGGTGGGAACTGCGCAATTTGTTGGTGTTGGTCGCTGCTTGTCATGCTCGAATGAGTGTCTGCTTATTTCAGTTGAGCTGAGCTTTTGCCAAGCACGCGGCGGGCAATAATAAGCTGTTGAATCTGCTGCGTGCCTTCGAAAATATCGAGGATTTTTGAGTCGCGTGACCACTTCTCCAGCAGCTCATCTTCGCCATAGCCTAGCGAGGCGGCGAGCTCGACGCATTTCAAGGTGACTTCATTGGCAACGCGACCCGCCTTGGCTTTACAGATGGAGGCATCTTTCGAGTTTGGCTGCTTGTTATCAGCCATCCATGCCGCCTTTAGTGTGAGCAGGCGAGCGGCTTCCCATTCGGCTTCTAAGCGGTACAAAGTGGCTTCAGCATGCGAGGCGTTGAGTGGTGGTGTGCCGTAGTTGGGATCGATGTGATCGGCGAGTAATTCTTTCATGCGCTCAATGGAGGCCGCAGCAACACCAACGGCCATGGCAGCGACCAAAGGGCGAGTGTTATCGAAGGTTTCCATGACGCCGGCGAAGCCTTTTTTCAAATCAATTTCAGGTGTGCCGAGCAAGTTGGCGGCGGGTACTCGACAGTCGGTGAAGTTGATCGCGGCCGTATCAGAGGCCTTGATGCCGAGTTTGTGTTCAAGACGGGTGATTTCCATGCCTGGTGTGCCGTGCTCGACGACGAAGGATTTAATCGCGGCTTTGCCTAGGGATTTATCCAGTGTGGCCCAGACCACCACGCATTCGGCGCGTTGGCCGGCAGTGACGAATATTTTTTCACCATTGAGGATGTAATCGTCGCCATCTTTTATCGCGGTGGTGCGTACGGCGGCGGAGTCGGAGCCGCAGCCGGGCTCGGTAATGGCCATCGCTGCCCATTTACCTTTGAAGCGTGCAAGCTGCTCGTCGTTAGCCACTGCGGCAATGGCGGCGTTGCCTAAGCCTTGGCGTGGTATTGACAAGAGTAGGCCAGTGTCGCCACGGCACAGCTCCATGGTGCCGAGTGCAACAGATAAGTTGCCGCCATTACGAATGCCAGTATTGCCATCGCTGCTTGGGCGTTTGCTGGCGCTAGTGGCGCCGGCAGCTTCATCTGAGCCTTCATTCATGCCGTCGAGTAGTGAGGCGAGCATGTCTAACTCTTTTGGATAGGCATGTTCTGCGCGGTCGTATTTGCGTGAAATGGGGCGGTAAAAATTGTCCGCGACCTGCTTGGCTTGCTCAATGAGCATGGCAAATTTTTTCGGTGTGTCTAAGTTCATGATGCTGCTCCAGTGCGTGAGCGTTTGAGTGGCTCAATGCGCACAAATAGTTGCTTCTTAAATAGTCTCTGGTGAAAACGGCGGTTTAGGCCGGCATTAAAACGGCTGGCTTATAAATGCAGGCCACCATGAGCAAGCGCGACAAAACGTAAATCGCGATACCAGCGCTCGACAGGATGTTCTTTGGTGAAGCCGTGGCCGCCGAGTAGCTGCACACCATTGGTGCCGATTTGCATGGCTTTTTCTTCGCACAATAAACGCGCTAGATAGATTTCGCGATGGAATGGTTTGCCTGCTTCAGCGAGCGAGCCAGCACGCCAGGTCATGATGCGCATGGCTTCGACTTCGATGGCCATGTCCGCGACCATAAAGGCCACTCCTTGGCGATGCGAAATCGGCTCATCAAAGGCTTCACGCTCATTCACATAGGGCACGACATAGTCGAGCACAGCCTGTGCCGTCCCAGTGGCCATTGCGCACCACGCCAAATAGCCAAAGTCGATAAAGGCTTGATAATCCAGCTCGCCTTCACCAAGCAAGGCATCGATTGGCAGCATCACATTATCGAGTTGCAGCTTCACGGTTTCTGCCGCCTTCATGCCCATTGCTGGGTCTTCTTGGAAGCGTAGGCCTTTTGTACCGGCAGGTACGATGAACACTTGTGGTTGGCCATCGAGCTCGGCGGCAATGAGCAAAAGCTCGGCGCTAGCGCCACCAATAACTAAGGATTTTTCGCCATTGAGTACAAAGCCTGAGTCGTCGCGACGGGCTTTGCTGCTTAAGCGCGATGGATCAAATAAGACAGCGGGTTCGTTCACCGCAATGGTCGCAAGCGGCGGTGTGTCCTCAGCAAATGCGGGCAAATAAGTCGCTTGCTGGTGTTCGCTGCCCCAGCGCGTTAGGGCATTGGCAACAGACATTGGGGCGAGTAGCGCCGCTGCTAACGAGAAGTCGCCATGCGCTAAGTCTTCAGCCGCTAGCATTTGTGTGACTACCGTGGACTCACTGGCAACACCGCCAAGCGCTTCGGGCACAGCATAGAGTGCGAGGCCAAGCTCTTGAGCCTGAGCGCGTAATGACTCGGGGCAGCGCGCATCGGCATCGGCGTCATGCGCGTGTGGACGCACGGTGTCGGCAGCAAAACGTTGCAATGAGTCACGCATCATCTGCTGTTCATCGCTGAGTGATAGATCAAACAGGCCGCTATTGCTGGTGTGGCTGAGGCGCTGCTTGCCCTTGCCAGCACTAGGTTTGAATAGGCGCGCGCTGGCGCTGACCAGTTGAAAGCCAGCTTTGCTGCCGCGATACAGCAGCTTCTCAACAGGCTTGCGCAGTTTTAAGGTATCGGCGAGTTGCGATTGGGCGAATCGGCTGAGGGCAGAAATGCCAAGGCCTTGGATATCTCCGGCGTTCATACAAGCTCCTGTGTGCATGAGCGTGACGATTGGTCACGGGGTCAGCTCCGATCATGCACAGAAAAGTCGTGTTCGTGTTGGCCTAGATGACCGAACGGTCTGTCATTTTCGACCTAGGAGCGCAGCGTCTTGATTTACACGAGTTTATTGCGATGAGCGAGGGCTCAGCTTTTGACTGGCGGCCTCAAATCATCGATGTGTAATGGAAACTCGCCGCGCTGGCGGTCTTCGAAGTAGTAGCGCAAGGTGCGTTTGACCGATGGGAAGGCTAGCTCATCCCATGGAATATCGGCTTCGTCGAAGAGTTGGCACTCCAGTGACTCCACGCCAATGCCAAATTTGCCATCGACCAAATGCGCGCGGTGCAGCATATAGACTTGGTTTATGTAGGGAATATTGAACACGGTGTAGAGCGTGAGTTCACGCACACTGGCTTCGGCTTCTTCCCATGTTTCGCGAGCAGCACCTTCGGCAATGGTTTCGCCATTCTCCATAAAGCCGGCGGGTAGCGTCCAAAAGCCGTAGCGTGGTTCGATGGCGCGGCGGCACAGCAACACTTTATCGCCCCAAACCGGTAAGCAGCCTGCGATAATATTGGGGTTTTGGTAATGCACGATATTGCAGCTGTCGCAGATATAGCGTGGTCGCGAATCGCCTTCGGGAATGCGCTGTGTTACCTGGCTGCCACAATTGCTGCAAAATTTCATAACAAAGCTCCCGTAAACGCGTTCCAGTATACCTGAGGGTGTGTATGATTCAGCCATGACTACGCATTCACACATCGCAACGCTTAAGCAAAATCTCACACCGTTTGATAACACCGTGCGTGCCGATGCGGCGGTGCTTATTGGCCTGAGTAATGAGTCTGAGCCCACTATTTTGCTAACCCAACGCGCTCTGCACATGAACTCGCACGCCGGTGAGGTGGCATTCCCCGGTGGTAAGCGCGATGCTGATGACCTGCATTTGGTTGTCACTGCTTTGCGTGAAAGTGAAGAAGAGGTGGCGCTGCCGCAGGCGAAAGTTGAAGTCATCGGTGCACTGAAGCCTGCGCGTGCCAAAAGCGGTATTTTGGTAATGCCAATCATAGGCGTGATCCACGATGAGCCTGAGCTGCACGGCAATCCAGAAGAGATCGACAGCGTGTTTCGCGTGCCGCTACAGTATTTTTTCGACACTAAAGCCGAACGCACTCACCGCATCAATTTTCGCGGCATAGACCTCGTGGTGCCGTGTTTTCGCTATGAGAACTACATCATTTGGGGCTTAACGGCCTATATGCTGGTGGAGTTTATGCGTGAGGGTTTTGGTCATCATATCGACTATCCGTGGCCACCAATTTTGCCGGGCGTGTTGGTGCCAAAGCGTAGTGAAAGCTAAGGCTTAGCCTTCTTTAAGGAGATGAGTATGAAGTATCAATTAGGCGATCGCCGTGTTGAGGCTGATGGTGAACATTGGGTGGCCGATAACGCCACGGTGATTGGCTCGGTGCGTTTATGCGAGCGTAGCAGTGTTTGGTTTAATGCGGTGGTGCGCGGCGACTGCGACCAAATCACCATCGGTGAAAACTCCAATGTGCAAGATGGTGCCGTGCTGCATACCGACTACGGCTTTCCACTTATCATCGGCAGCAATGTCACCGTTGGCCATCAAGCTATGCTGCATGGCTGCACGATAGGCGAAGGCTCATTAGTGGGCATCGGTGCGGTGATTTTAAATGGCGCGAAGATAGGCAAGGGCTGTGTTATTGGCGCCAATGCCTTGATTGGCGAGGGCAAAGAGATTCCCGATTATTCACTGGTGGTAGGCTCGCCTGGTCGTGTTATTCGTGAGGTACCCGAAGCACAGCGACAAATGTTGTTGCTCAGTGCCCAGCATTATGTCGAAAATGCCCGCCGTTTTCGTGATGAGCTAAAGCCACAAGATTAAGCGGCCTTGCCCCGTTAGGAGTTTTCGATGTCTGTACGCCAACCCATTAGCTTAGGCACGCCATTTTCCGCGAGCGCAACCCGTGTCATGTTGCTAGGCGCGGGCGAACTAGGCCGTGAAGTCATCATGGCCTTAAAAGGTTTTGGCTGTGAGGTGATTGCAGTTGATCGCTACGCTAATGCGCCGGGCATGCAGGTCGCAGACCGCTCGCATGTCGTGTCGATGCTCGATGGCACTGCGCTGCGGCGGATTATTGAGCTGGAAAAACCGGCCTTAATCGTGCCTGAAATTGAAGCCATTGCGACCGATGAGTTAGTGGCTTTGGAGCAGGAGGGCTGGTGCGTGGTACCGACCGCACGCGCCGCTCAGCTCACCATGAATCGCGAAGGCATTCGTCGTTTAGCGGCTGAAACCTTAGGTTTGGCAACTTCTCCCTATGTCTTTGTCGATAATTACATAGACTTTTGCTCGGCTGTCACGCAGGTCGGTATGCCTTGTGTGGTGAAGCCAATTATGTCGTCGTCTGGCAAGGGCCAAAGCACCATAAAAACGCAAGCTGATCTGCAACACGCGTGGGATTATGCGCAATCCGGTGGTCGTAGCGGCGCGGGGCGCGTCATCGTTGAGGGCTTTATCGATTTCGATTACGAAATTACCTTGCTCACCGTGCGCCATGCTGGCGGCACCTCATTTTGTGCGCCAATTGGGCATTTGCAAGAGTCAGGGGATTATCGCGAATCGTGGCAGCCACAGGCGATGTCAGCGAAGGCGCTGGCCGAGGCTGAGCGCATGGCCGAGGCAGTAGCGAATGAGCTTGGTGGTTGGGGCTTGTTTGGCATGGAGTTTTTTGTCAAAGGCGACAAGGTATGGTTTAGCGAAGTTTCGCCACGACCGCACGACACGGGTTTAGTCACCTTGATGTCGCAAAACTTATCGGAATTCAGTCTACATGCGCGAGCCATTTTGGGCTTGCCGATTCCCATTATTCGCCAACCAAGGCCAACAGCATCCTGTGTTTTATTGGTCAATGGTGATTCGCAGCAAATGCGCTTTGATGGCGTCGCCGAAGCATTAACCGAGCCCGATACTGACTTCCGATTATTTGCTAAACCCGAAGTGGTGGGGCAGCGTCGTTTAGGCGTGGCATTAGCGCAAGACGATAGCGTTGAGGCGGCACGAGCCAAGGCACGCGCCGTCATTGCAAACATTAACGTGGTGTTGTGACGCTGAGTTTGCAGAGCATTTTTACGCGCGGCCGGCGGGTTTAGCTCGCAGCCTGCCAAATGCTCGCGCGACGAATCAAGTGGCCTCGCAATTCGCGTACTTCAATAAAGTAATCCGCAATGCGCAAGCACACAGGTGCATCGGGGATGGCCTCTAAGCGATCAAGCAAAAGGCCATTGAGCGTGCGCGGCCCTTCCACGGGCAATGACCAACCCAAAGTACGATTAATTGCTCGCAAACTCGCGGCACCATCGATCAAGCGTGCGCCGTCGCTAGTTGTATGCATATCTGTATGGCGATCGGCTGTGGTGGTCGTGAACTCGCCAACGAGCTCTTCCAATATCGCCTCCAACGTAACAAGACCCTGCACATCGCCATATTCATCGACGACAATGCCTAAGCGCCGCCTAAGCTTTTGAAACTCAAGCAGCTGAGCTGGCAAGGGAGTGCGTTCGGGCAGAAAGTAGGCGCTGCGTACGGACTGCATGAGTGCGGCCTTATTAAACCCAGGCTGACCTAAGAAGCGAGTGGTGTTGCGCACATGTAAAATGCCCACGGTGTTATTTAAGTCGCCATGAAATACCGGTAAACGCGTGTGCACAGTCTGCTTCAACACCTGCAAAATTTCGTCATCGCTGGCGTCGAGGTCGATGCCGGTGACGGCTTGGCGCGGAATCATGATGTCATTGACCGTGCTGCGGTCAAGGTCTAGCAGGCCTTGTAGCAGGCGTTGGTGCAGGGGCGGCAGCAGTAAGCGCCCGACTAGCTTGCTCAAAGTAAGGCGTGCAGATGGTTGCCTGCCGATATATTTCGCCAGCCAAGCCAGCCAGTGCTTATGGCTACGCCATCCAATGATGACTAGCAAGATAATGAGTACGCCAAACAGCGCTAAGGTTTGCCACAAAATCATGGTTTAGCTAGCCGCAGGCATGAGCAGCAGTTCAAGGACAAGTTTGCTGCCCACGAAGCCAACTAGTAATAAGCCAAAGCCGATGAGTGTAAAGCGAATCGCGGTGCGCCCGCGCCAGCCGCGCCAATAGCGTCCAGCAAGCAAGCAGGCGAACACGACCCAAGCCATTATGGTGAATACGGTTTTGTGCACAACGTGTTGCGCGAACAAATCATCGAGGACAAAAAAACCTGTGCCGATGGCTAAGCAGAGCAGTGCAAAGCCGGCGGCGATTAGCTCAAAGAGCATGCTTTCCATGGTTTGTAGGGCTGGCAGCGCCATCAGTAGGCCGCGCTTATGGCGACGTAGCGCACGATCTTGCCAATGCAGCAAAAGCGCCTGTAGGGCAGCGATGCTGAGCAGGCTATAGGCCAGTAGCGACAGTAAGATATGGCCTTCGATGGCTGGTGTCAGTGCTAATGCCATGCTTTCTGGGTCATGTCCGATGACGCCTAAGCTGAGTTCGAAGGCCGCTAGCGGCATGGCCACTAAGTAAATGCCTTGCACTGGGCGGTAGACGTTGACTAGCAGGGCGAGTAGCGCAAGCAGCCAACCGTGCATCATCGCGATATTGAAGAGACCGAAGCGAAGGCCATTAGGAATAATAATGGCTTCGTGCATGACTACTACATGTAGCAAAAGCGCAGTGCTGATGATGGCTAATAGCGGCCCACGAGCAGGCACGCGGCGTTGCGCAAGCGCGCGGGCGACACGACCAGCGGCAGTGAGATATAAAACAATGGCCACGAGGGCAAGCAGTGCGGGTAGGGCATCCATGACTAACGGCGACCAAACAATCGATGAATGGAGTGTGGCATAAGCCAGAGTCCGTGCGCCAGTCGCGCGGGCAGCCTATAATCGCCGACAATTGCGAAAACAGATGCCACAGGATTGCCCATGTTTGACAACCTTACCGATCGCTTAAGTCAGAGCCTGCGCGCCATCAGTGGTAGTGCTCGCTTAAACGAAGACAATATTAAAGACACCTTGCGTGAAGTGCGCATGGCGCTGCTGGAGGCCGACGTTGCGCTGCCAGTGGTAAAAGATTTCGTTGAGCGCATTAAGGCCTCGGCTCTCGGCCAAGAAATTTTGACTCAACTTCAGCCCGGCCAAGCCTTCGTTAAAATTGTTCACGAAGAGTTGGTAGCAACGCTGGGTGAGGCCAACACGGGCTTAAACTTAAACTGCGCACCACCTGCGATCATCCTCATGGCAGGCTTGCAAGGCGCTGGTAAAACCACCACGGTTGCCAAGCTCGCGCGTTATTTAAAGCAGCAGAAAAAAGCGGTCATGGTGGTCTCGGCCGATATTTATCGCCCAGCCGCTATTGCCCAGTTGGAAACTTTGGCGCGCGATGTCGATGTGCTGTTTCATCCCTCCAATGTTAATCAAGACCCAGTAGCCATCGCCCAAGGTGCTATTGAGGCCGCCAAGCGCCAGTTTGCCGATGTGCTATTGGTCGATACTGCTGGCCGCTTAGCCATCGATGAAGCCATGATGGCGGAAATTCGCCGTCTGCACGCTGCCATCAAGCCCATCGAGACCTTGTTTGTTGTCGATGCGATGACCGGCCAAGATGCCGCCAATACCGCGAAAGCCTTTAATGATGCATTGCCACTCACCGGCGTGGTGCTGGCCAAAGCCGATGGCGATGCACGTGGCGGTGCCGCGCTGTCGGTACGCGCCATTACTGGCAAGCCGATTCGCTTCATGGGTATGGGTGAGAAAACCGATGCGCTTGAGCTATTCCATCCCGATCGTGTTGCTCAGCGCATTTTGGGCATGGGCGACGTGCTTTCTCTGGTTGAGGAAGTCGAGCGCAAAATCGATAAAGACAAGGCCGAAAAGCTTGCGAAAAAGCTGCAAAAAGGCAAAGGCTTTGATCTGCAAGACATGCTTGAGCAATTCCAGCAAATGCGTAATCTCGGTGGCATGGGTGGCTTGCTCGACAAGCTGCCGGGCATGAATGCTGCTGCCGTTCAGCAAGCAATGGCCGGTGGTGCGCCGGAAAAACAAATGAAGCAGATGGAGGCGATTATTCAGTCGATGACATTTGGCGAGCGACAAAAGCCAGACGTGATCAATGGCTCACGTAAGCGTCGTATTGCTAATGGTTCGGGCACGACCATCCAAGAAGTTAATCGTGTGCTCAAGCAGCACACGCAGATGGCAAAAATGATGAAAAAGTTCTCTAACCCCAGCGGCATGATGAAGATGCTTAAAGGCATGCAGGGCAAATTGCCGCCCGGCATGATGGATGATATGCCCGGCATGGGCGGTGGTGTTGGTGCGAAAAGCGCCTTACCCCCCGGCTTTCCCGGTGGTGGCTTACCTGGCTTAGGTGGCCCCGGTTTGCCATTTAAGAAGCGCTCTTAATGCGTACAAAGTCAGCAGAATTAAGCGGCTGGGGTCGCTACCCACAAGTTGATGCCACCTTGGCGCGCCCCGAGCAATACCGTGAGCTTGCTGAGTGGGCTCAGCAAGCTTCCCTCGCGCGCGGCATGGGTCGTGCTTATGGCGACGCTGCGATTAGCGCAAACGGCACTACGGTGCTCACCGAGCGCCTTGATCGCCTGCTGAGCTTCGATACCGACTCCGGTGTTTTGCGCGCAGAAGCCGGTACCACCCTAGACACAATTTTGCGCGCAGTGATGGCGAAAGGCTGGTTTTTGCCAGTCACTCCGGGCACACGTTTTATCACATTAGGTGGTGCTATCGCTGCCGATGTACACGGCAAAAATCATCACCACGTGGGCAGCTTTGGCGGTTTTGTGCGCTCATTTGAGCTGTTCACCGCGGCAGGTGCAATGACCTGTTCGGCCAGCCAAAATGTGCCTGCTTATCAAGCCACTCTCGGCGGCATGGGCATGACTGGCCTCATTGGCGAAGTTGAATTGCAGCTCAAGCGCATCCCATCGAGCAATATGCTGGTGCAGCATGTGCCGGCGGCAAACCTGCGCGAATCGTTAGCACTGATGCGCTCCGCTGAGCACGACGACGAATACACCGTGTCGTGGATCGACTGTTTAGCCTCTGGGGCTAAGCTTGGGCGCTCAGTCTTTATGCGCGGGCATCATGCCGATGGCGCGCATGCTCATGGCCCGCGCGCTGCCAAGCTTAGCTTACCCATCAATGTGCCTAGTGCTGCATTAAATCGCTACAGCGTGGGCGCATTCAATGCCCTCTATTACCGCTGGGAGGGCCGCAAAACCAAACCTTTCCGCTGCGATTTCGAACCATTTTTCTATCCACTCGATGGCATAAAGCAATGGCATCGTCTTTACGGCAAGCCAGGCTTCGTGCAATACCAGTTTGTCGTTGCCGAAGCGGCAGCTGAAGCCTGCATTGGCGATGTGTTAACGGCAGTTTCAAGCTCGGGCAATGCCAGCTTTTTAGCCGTACTCAAGCGCTTTGGCGAAGCTGGCGATGGCCTCTTGTCATTTCCGCAGCCAGGCATGACGTTGGCGTTAGACTTGCCATTAAGAGCCGGTACTTTGGCACTGCTTGATCGTCTGGATGCCATCGTGGTGGCTCATGCCGGCCGTGTTTATTTAGCAAAGGATGCGCGTCTCAACGCCAGCATGATGTCAGCGATGTATCCACAGTTAGCTCAGTGGCAGGCGATACGCTGCGAACTCGATCCCGATGGCTTGTTTGTCTCGGCCCTTGGCAAGCGTTTGGAGATGGCACCATGACGCAAATTTTAATCGTCGGTGCCACCTCTGCGATGGCTCGTGGCTGCGCTTACGCCTGGGCTAAGCAAGGTAAGCGTTTGGTCCTCGCTGGCCGCGACCGTGCTGAACTGGAACGCATAGCCTGCGACATCAGCCTGCGCTTCGCCTGCAATGTGCAGGTTGCTGAGCTTGATCTTGATAACGCTGAGAACCTCGCCACGCGCTGGAGTGATATTGAAGCCGCGCATGGCACCATGGATGGCGTATTAATGGCGGCAGGTTGGATGCCCGAAGACAATGATGCCATGCGTCGAGATGCACCAGCGTTGCAGGTTATCGCGCGCAACTTCACTGGCCCAGTGGCGCTGCTCAACGCCGCAGCGGATGCGTTTGAAGCGCGTAAAAATGGTTTTATTGTTGGCATCAGCTCGGTTGCAGGTGATCGCGGCCGGCAAAGTAACTATCTCTATGGCGCAGCTAAAGGTGGTTTTAGCATTTTTCTCGCCGGCCTGCGCAATCGCTTATTTGCCGCAGGCGTGCCCGTGCTCACGGTTAAGCCCGGCTTTGTCGATACGCGCATGACCTGGGGTTTGCCCGGTCTATTCTTGGTTGCTGACCCAATGCAGCTAGGCGAGCAGATCGTACAGGCGCAAGCAGCAGGTAAAAACACCGTGTACCTTCCCTCATTTTGGCGACTCATCATGCTCATCATTCAGCATGTGCCTGAGTTCGTCTTTAAGCGCCTGAAGCTCTGATCATGACGGTTATCGTTAAGCAGCCAACCATCGTGGCCTTTGATTTCGATGGCACGCTCACGCGTGGCGAGTCATTTTTTCATTTTCTCTGGTTCGTCACGCCGTGGTGGCGCTTCGCGTGGTGCTTTCTCCGATGCGTACCAGTGCTGGCGGCCTACATCACTCGCCTGATGAGCAATGACCGTGCGAAAGCTAAGGTAATTAGTATTTTCTTGCGTGGCCAATCGCGTGCGCAACTGGAGCAACAGTCACGTGATTTTGCTACTAAAGGCATTCCTAAATCGCTGCGGCCTGAGGCGATGGCGCGCCTACGTCACCATCAAAAGCAAGGCCATCACTGCGTGTTGGTGAGCGCTACCTTAGCGCTATACCTGCGGCCATGGGCTGAGCTGCATGAATTTGAGCATGTAATTGCCACCGAGTTAGCATGTGATGCGAAAGGGCGTTTAACTGGCGTCATGGCGACACCAAACTGCTATGGTCCACAAAAGGCTGTGCGCCTAAAAGCGCACTTCGGCGTTGACCATATTTTCGCTGCGTATGGTGATAGCAGTGGTGATACAGAAATGCTTGCCATGGCTGAGCAGCCGTTTTATCGACCTTGGCACTAACGAAACCCATCAATTAATAATTATAAAGCGCTAGCAAGACAGTGTGGAGCAGCACCCAATGACCTTGATTAAACTCATGCGCCCGCACCAATGGGTGAAAAACGGCTTCGTGCTTACCGGTTTGGTATTCGGCCACGGGTGGGATGTCCCTGAGCAAGTCCAAGCCGTTTTGCTGGCCTTTATCGCCTTCTGTTTAGCCTCTAGCTGCGTCTATGTTTTCAATGATTTATCCGATGCCGAAAATGACCGCCTGCATCCCACTAAACGTAATCGCCCGATAGCATCTGGCGCAGTTACTGCACGCCAAGCGCTGCTTCTGGCGGCAGCTTTAGGTGTGGCATCGCTAAGCATTGCATGGTCGGCTAATCCGCCAGTGGCGGGCTATATTGCTGCCTATTTAGTGCTGAATATGGCCTACACTTGGCGCTTAAAGCGGGTGGTTTTGCTGGATATCTTCTGTATATCAGCCGGCTTTATGTTGCGCATTTTGGCCGGCACTGACGGCGTTGATATTCCGCCATCTAATTGGCTGCTGTTCTGTGGTCTCTGGACCACGTTGTTTTTAGGCTTCATCAAGCGTCGTGCTGAAATGCTTGCGCTCGATGAAGGCGCTGGCGGCCATCGCAAAGTGCTCGAGCATTACTCCGCCACATTGTTGGATCAGCTCATCAGCATTACTTGCATGGGCATGATCTTCAGCTACAGCCTCTACACCATGGATGTCGATGTGCGCCGTATTCACAATACTGATCACCTCATTTACACCGTGCCCTTCGTGATTTACGCCTGCTTTCGCTATCTCTACCTGCTGCACCGTGAGACCGGTGGTGGTGATCCTTCGCGCGACCTAATCCGCGACCCGCATATCGTTGTTGCCGGGCTTAGCTGGCTGCTGATGACATTATTGTTGGTGGCCAGATGAGTTTGAGTCCGCGCCAGCTTCGCCTGCTTATGCTGTCGGTAGGCGCTGGTGCTGCTGGCTATTTAGTCTTTGCTTTATGGTCGGGCTGGCGTGAAGTATTAGCCGCCATGGGTCATATCGGTTGGCAAGCGCTGGGCTTGGCTCTGCTGTTATCGCTAGCAAACTATTGGATGCGTGCTGAGCGCTGGCGGCTCTATATTGTCAGCAATGGCCATGCGATTTCGCATGCCGACAATTTACGTATTTATATTGCGGGCTTTGCTCTGACCACCACGCCGGGCAAGGCCGGTGAGCTCATTCGCGGTCTATTCTTGAAGCCCTATGGCGTCACATTTCACCACACCGCCGCGATGTTCTTCAGTGAGCGCGTCGCCGACTTAATCGCTGTCTTGATCATTACCGCCGCCGGTTTGTCGCAGTTACATCAAGGCGAAATGTATTACGCCATATTGGTCGTGGCCTTGTTGGTCGGGCTTTTACTATTGCGCACGACTTGGCCTGAGCGTCTATTGCGCCATGTCGCGGGTGAGCGCAAAGGCGTGCATTGGTTAGCGAATGTTGCGGTCAGTAGCCGAGCATTGTGGAGCGGACGCCTGCTGTGGCAAGTGCAGGGCTTAAGCGTGCTGGCATGGTTAGCTGAGGGTGTGGGAGCATGGTTGGTGCTGCGCACATTGATGCCAGAAATGCCGCTGGAAATAGGCCTATTTATTTATGGCTTTGCCATGATAGTTGGTGCACTGAGTTTTATGCCCGGTGGTCTGGGTGGCACTGAAGCCACCATGACAGGCTTGCTCGTGTTGCAAGGTTTGAGCTTGCCTGAGGCGGTGGCAGCGACAGTGATTATTCGCCTAGCAACGCTGTGGTTTGCTGTGCTGTTGGGCTTGTTTGCAGTGATGCGCTTGCCGGTCATGCCGGCACGAGCTGAAGGTTTAGACACCCAGCTCGCTCCCTGCACCGATGATGGCCAAGGCTTGAAATAATAGGTACTCCAAGATGACTAAAACAATGAAACCAGGCCTGATGGCACGCTGGCTTGAAGCGCATTGGCTATGGGTTTTGCTGCCTGTGGTACTGATCAAAGTCGCCATTGCCTATGGCCTGCCGATGACCGGCGACGAAGCCTATTTCGTGCTCTGGGGCAAGCACCTAGATTTCGGCTATTACGATCATCCACCCATGGCAGGATGGATGATGGCGCTACAGCTGCTGGTTAGCGATCACCATTTGTGGCTGCGCATGCCAGGGCTTTTCACTGAACTGATTATCGCCGCTGCACTCTATGCGCTATTTCGGCCTATCGATGCCATCAAGGCGCGCTGGTTGGCGCTGTTATTCACACTCAGCCCGCTCAGCCTCATTAATGTATTCACGCTGACCGACACTGGCTGCATCTTATTTGCCGCCCTGGCGTTTACAGCAGCTGCGCGTGGCTTACTAACACAACAGATACGCTGGGCTGTAGTGGCAGGCATGGGCTTGGGCTTGGCGTTTTTATCTAAATATTTTGCGGTATTTTTAGGCCTAGGCTTTATTGTTTTTTATGCCTTTGCTGGCAGGCGTTTTTGGCAGCATGGTCTCGTCCTTGTGCTGGTTGCGATTCCATTTGGATTGCTTAATCTGTATTGGAATTACACTCACTGCTGGTCTAACCTGCTGTTTAACTTGGTGAATCGCAATGTTGGTGGGGGCTTTGGTTGGCAAAGCCTATTGGCCTATTTGGGCATGATGGCCTATGTCATTTTGCCGCCTATTTGGCTCGCGCTACGAGCTGCGCAACAGCAACGCTCATCGCTCAATGCAAACATACAGCCTGTGCTCAGCCTTGCCGCCACACTAAGCTGGACGGCGGGCTTAGGCTTTTTATGGGTGAGTCTGAGCAAAGATATTGGTCTGCACTGGGTGCTGTGGTTTTACCCCATGGTGCTGGTTTTGCTCTGGCCTTTGCCTGCCGCGCGCTGGGCAAAACTGACAAAGCTAGTGAGCTGGGTCAGCGTAGTACATATCGTGGTGCTATTAGGCATTCTTTACGCGCCGCTTTCGCTGTGGAAAAGTCAGCCGCGCGTGCAATGGTATTTACTTGCGATGACCGAAGCACCGGCCATCTTAAAGCAAGCTCGTGCTGAGGCCAATGAGCTGCAAGCTGGTGCCTGGCAGCCAGCATGGGAGGCTGATTCTGCACGTAAAAGCTTGGGAGTGGATGCTTTAGTACCAGAGCAAACTAAGCATGAGCGTGCGATGGCAACGCTGAGTTATTCATCCGCTTCAGTGTTGGCGTATCAAGTGCGCGAGCCAGTCATGGTGATGGGCGAGGGCGCAAAATATGCACGCCAAGATGACAGCCTAACTAACTTCCACACACTCGATGGCAAGGATGTATTGCTGCTACTGAAAAAGCCCAATGATCAGCCTAATGCCGAAAGCTGGTTCACTACGTCGCGTCGATTCAGTCTGACCTATCGTGGCCAAGCCTTCCACTTTTTAGCAGGAGAAGGCTTTCGCTATGAAGTGTATTTTCAGCAGGTGCTAGTGCCGGTGCGTGAGCGCTTCTATCAATTCCCGAGCTGGTTACCGAGTGGGGATTGTGAGTTTACGTCGCGATACTTTGCGCCAAAATAGCGGCTTGTCTAAGCACATTAAGGTGGCTAAAAAGATGATGACGATGCCCGCGACCGCTAAGGTCTCGGGCAGCTCATCCCACAAAATCCATGCCCAAAGCCCAGCAAAAACAATGGCCAAATACGCTGCAGGGCCAATGCGTCCAGCTGGCGCCAAACTATAAGCGCGAGACATGGCCAGCTGGCTGAAAGTGGCTAGAATGCCAGCGCTAATAACCCAAGCATACTCTTCTAGGCTTAACGGCCGCCAAGCCCAGAGCATTGGTATTGCTGAGATCACCAACGAAATTAAGCTGAAATAAAGCACGATGCGTATCACCGGCTCAGTGCCAGAAAGTGAGCGCACGGTGACGAATGCCATGGCGGCGAGCAAGCTAGCGCTAATGCCGACCAGTGAGATAAAGCCCATGCCGGCCACGTCGGGGCGACAAATTAATAGCACGCCACCAAAGCCGAGCACGGCAGCAATCATCATGCGTGCGGTGATTTTCTCTTTCAGAAGCAACCACGCAATGAGCGGGATAAACACCGGCGATGAGTAGGTGAAAACCATGGCGCTGGCCAATGGCAGCTTGGCGATGGCATAAAAGAAGCCATACATGGCCGCTAAGCCGACGATACCGCGCCATAGGTGCTTATGGAAAACTTGGGTTTTGAGCAAGCCGGTGCCGTGTATGGCAAGTAGCGGTAGCAGTATTATTGAGGCAGTAAAATTGCGGAAAAACACGATGGTTTCGTTGTTGATGGTATGCGATGCCTGACGAATAAACACGCCCATGGTGGCAAATAAAAATGCCGATAGTGTGAGCAGTGCAAGGCCACGCCAAACCGACTGTGATGGGGCTTCGTAGCGCATATATAGGCACCTCAAACGATGGCGCGCAGCCTAGCAGATTCTTCGCTACGTTGGACTGGTCAAGTGCCGCGTTTTCTCGTAGAATTCGCGCCCATCTGTGCATGGCCGATTTCCGTGGCGCCATGGGCAGAACGACTTACCACGGAAACCCAGTACAGGAATTGAGCAATGGTCACTATTCGTCTAGCCCGCGGTGGCGCTAAAAAACGTCCTTTCTACTCCATCGTTGTTGCCGACAGCCGCAATGCCCGCGATGGCCGTTACCTCGAACGTGTGGGTTTCTTCAACCCGGTAGCCCGTGGACAAGCTGAGCGCGTGCGCTTGGACTTAGAGCGCGTCGCTTACTGGATCAGCAATGGCGCTCAGGCATCTGACCGCGTTGCTTCTCTGATCAAGGAAGCGCAGAAGGCTGCTTAAGACATGATTCCCGATCGCGAGTCCCTGATTCAGGTCGGGCATGTACATACAGCTTATGGCATCAAGGGATGGGTGTGGGTTATGTCCCGCACCCATCCTATTGCCAATATTTTTAACTACGGTCCGTGGTATTTGGACCGTGGTGGCGTGTTGAGTCCGGTAGAGGTACTGAGTGGTCGACCACAGGCTAAAGGCTTAGTCGCGCAACTGAATATCTGCCCTGACCGCAACGCCGCTGACGCCTTAGTTGGTGCGGCGATTTGGGTGCCAAAAAGTGCCCTGCCGGTATTGGAAGAAGACGAGTATTACTGGTCTGAACTCATCGATATGTTAGTGGTTACTGAGCAAGATGAAGTGCTCGGTCGCATCCATGCGATGATGGAAACTGGTGCTAACGATGTCATCGTAGTGCGTGCTTGCGAAGGCAGCATTGATGAGCAGGAGCGTTTGGTGCCGTGGTTGCCAGGCCGTGTTGTGCGCTTTGTCGATCGAAATCAGCGCCGTGTTCGCGTCGATTGGGATCCAACGTTTTAAACGCTAGTGACCAGCATGGGAGGTCGCCATGTGGGTAGGCGTAGTGTCGTTATTTCCGGAGATGTTCCGGGCCATTAGCGAGTGCGGTGTGACTGCGCGCGCGGTGGCAAATGGTAAGCTCACGCTGGCGTTTTGGAACCCGCGCGACTTTACCGAAGATAATTATCGCCGTGTCGATGAGCGCCCCTTTGGTGGCGGCCCCGGCATGGTCATGCAAATTGAGCCTTTGCGCCGCGCTATTAATGCCGCGCGTGAAGCTGCTGCCGCACGTGGTGTGGTGGCGCCGGTGATCTACCTATCACCGCAGGGCCAGCGTTTATCGCAACCTGATGTCCAGCGCTTAAGCGCTGAGCATGGCCAGCAGGGCCTTATTTTGCTCTGCGGCCGTTATGAAGGCATCGATGAGCGCTTAATTTCGCGTGATGTCGATGCCGAATGGTCGATAGGCGACTATGTGTTATCCGGTGGGGAATTACCGGCGATGGTATTGGTTGATGCCTTAGCGCGCTTATTACCCGGCGTGCTAAATACCGAGGCTTCAGCTATTGAAGATTCATTTACCGATGGCCTGCTTGATTGCCCGCATTACACCCGACCTGAGGTGCATGACGGCGATACAGTGCCAGCGGTATTGCTCAGCGGCGATCATGCTGCGATTAAGCGTTGGCGCTTGCAGCAAAGCCTCAAGCGCACACGCGAGCGCCGCCCCGACTTACTCGTCGGGCGCACGCTGAGCAAATTAGAACGACAGCTGCTAGATGACATCGAATAGATCTCGCTAGCGGTGTTGAGGGGGTCGAATGCGCCTTAGCCTCTGGACCCAAGGCGATGCCCGCCGAGCTGACATGAGCAGCCGGTCAAGGCATCACAATGATCGATCATATGCGTGAGCCTCTGTGATTGAATGTGGAGAATGACGATGAGCGGTAAGCATCCATTAGTACAAGCTGTTGAAAACAGCCAACTGAAACAAGACATCCCCAAGTTCGCCCCAGGCGACACGGTGGTTGTGCAAGTGAAAGTGAAAGAGGGCGAGCGTGAGCGTCTCCAGGCCTATGAAGGCGTGGTTATTGCGATCAAAAACCGTGGCCTGAACTCAGCTTTCACCGTGCGTAAAATTTCAAACGGTATTGGTGTTGAGCGTGTTTTCCAAACGCATTCACCCGTTGTTGCCGGTATTGAAGTTAAGCGCCGTGGTGCTGTTCGCCGCGCCAAGCTGTACTACCTCCGCGATCGTTCGGGCAAGTCCGCGCGTATCAAAGAGAAGCTGGCTCCGCGCAAGAAGTAATTCTTCGCGTTGCTGTGCAAAAAAAGGGCTCCTTTCGAGCCCTTTTTTAATGCCTGAAATTCACAATTTGCCGCATTCGCTCATCACGCCTAATGGCTTTAAACTGAGTCATAAGCTACTTGAAACCACGCCCATGACTGTTGAAGACGCTCACATGCCTGCTGCTTCGGATGCTGCCCTCACGGCCTTTCGCCACCAGCTAGCGGCCGAAGGCTTAAGCCTGCATACGCGTCGCGCCTATGTTAGTGATGCCGCCGCGCTGGCCAACTGGGCTGCACCAAAGGCGCTGATGGCATTAACCACCGATGATCTCGCGGCATATCTGGCGAGCCCGCAAGTCATGCAAAAATCACCACGCTCGATAGCCCGCCTGCAATCGGCTTTGCGCCATTGCTGGAGAGGCTTATTGGCTCGTGGCAGTGTTGACAGCGACCCGACCATTGGGCTCGATACACCGCGCATAGGGCGTGCTTTACCGAAAGACTTATCTGAGGCAGATGTGGACGCTCTGCTGGCCGCACCAGATACTGACTCCTTAATTGGTTTACGCGATAAAGCCATGCTTGAACTGTTGTATGCCTGTGGCTTGAGGGTGAGTGAATTAGTTAGTCTGCCATTAGCGGCGCTGAATTTATCCGCAGGCTATTTACGGGTGAAGGGTAAGGGCGAAAAAGAGCGCCTCGTGCCCATGGGTGAAAATGCAGTGATTTGGATACAGCGCTATATAGGCGAGGCCAGAGCGAAGCTAGTAAGCGATATCTCGATGCCAGCATTGTTTGTTACAGCACGTGGCAGTGGTATGACGCGCGAGAACTTTTGGCATCTAATTAAGCGTTACGCGCTACTAGCCAATGTCACGAGCAATGTTTCGCCACACACATTGCGCCATGCTTTCGCCACGCATTTGCTCAATCATGGTGCTGATTTGCGGGTGATTCAGCTCCTGCTTGGTCATAGCGACTTATCCACCACGCAAATTTACACACATGTTGCCCGCGAGCGTTTGCAACAACTGCATGCCGAACACCATCCACGAGGCTGACGCAGGGCTTGCTTTCTCGTATGCTTAGGCCCTAGTTAGTCAACGCCATCTGCGACTTGATGGTTAAGCACTTATGTATTCTCTAGAGAGGCCAGCTGCATGCAAAAGCGAACAAAAAAATGGGGCATTGCTGCCGTAATCGCAACGACTATTGCCGCCACTGCGTTTTGGGTGCAAGCCGGTAGCAATGAGGAGTCGCAGATTCGCCAACGTCTGACGCAGGCCGTGCCGCAGGCTAAAATAGTGTCAGTTACGGCTTCGCCTATTGCCGGTGTATACGCAGTTGAGCTCGATGGCGGCATGATCTATGCCAGTGCTGATGGCCAGTATTTAATTCAAGGCGATATGCTCCAGATCAAGGGCAAAGAGATCGTCAATATCACTGATCAGGCTAAGTCCAAGCAGCGTCTTGTTTTGCTCAAGGGTATCGATAAGCGCGACGAGATCATCTTTCCTGCCAAAGGTAAGGCAAAGGCTGTGATCACCGTGTTTACAGATGTGGATTGTGGCTACTGCCGTAAGTTGCATGCCGAAGTGCCAGCGATGAATGCTAAGGGCATTGAAGTGCGTTACTTAGCCTATCCTCGCGACTTGCCGCGTGTTGGTGCCAATGCCGGTACTGGTGCTCGCATGACCGAAATTTGGTGTAATGCCAACCCTGCACAAGCCTTAACCTTGGCTAAACAAGGCCGCCCAGTGCCTGCAGGCAAAGCAGATTGCAAGGCACCTATCGCTGAGCAGTTTGCGCTAGGCAGACAGATGGGTGTGACTGGCACTCCAGCTATTTTCAGCGAAAAGGGAGAGCAGCTCGGTGGTTACATCACAGCCGATCGTGCCGCGACTTTGCTCGGCCTAAACTAAGCCTTAGGTTCGACAAACTCATCAAGGGCGCTATACTACGCGCCCTTATTTCTGGGCCTGATCAGCGTCTTAATGCTGGGTTAGGCTCTTTTATTATTACGCTGGTGGCCCTGACTTGAACGCGACTAATACGACCGTAAATAAGCCCGTCAATATCGGTATTGTTGGCCTTGGTACTGTGGGTGGTGGTGCACTGCATTTGCTCCGTGCCAATGCTGCAGAGCTCTCGCGCCGGACAGGTCGCGACATCGTGGTGTCTCATGTTGGTGTACGCCGCGAGCACCCCAATCTTGATTTGGTCGGCATCACCGTGAGCATGGATATTTTTGCCGTGGTTGATGATCCAGCGGTCGATATCGTCGTGGAAGTTATCGGTGGCATTACTGATGCTCGTGAGCTCGTGCTGCGCGCTATCGCCAATGGCAAGCATGTGGTTACCGCGAACAAATGGCTGCTAGCCGAGCATGGCAATGAGATTTTTACTGCTGCTGAAGCCAAGGGTGTGCATGTTGGCTTTGAGGCATCGGTCGCAGGCGGTGTGCCCATCATCAAGGTGTTGCGTGAAGGTTTAGCGGCTAACAATATCGAATGGCTGGCCGGCATCATCAACGGCACTGGCAACTATATTTTGACCGAAATGCGCGATAAAGGCCGTTCTTTTACCGATGCGCTCGATGACGCAAAAGCATTGGGCTATGCCGAAGCTGATCCTACGTTCGACGTTGAAGGTATCGACGCTGCGCATAAACTCACCATCATGGCGTCACTCGCTTTCGGCATTCCACTGCAGTTTTCTAAAGTTTATACCGAAGGCTTATCGCAACTGACTCGTGATGATGTCACCTATGCCGAAGAGCTGGGTTTCCGCATCAAGCAGCTAGGCATGGCGCGTTACACGCGTGAAGGCGTGGAGCTCCGCGTACACCCAACATTGATTCCGAGTGATCGTCTAATTGCGCATGTAAATGGTGTGAAAAATGCCATTTTGGTGCAGTCCGATGCCGTAGGCACGACTATGTATTACGGTGCTGGCGCTGGCGCTGGTCCCACAGCTTCGGCCATTGTCGCCGACATAGTCGATCTAGTGCGCGCGCTAACCGCTGAGTCAGCGCCCAATGTGCCGCACTTGGCCTTTATGCCGCACGCGATTACCGACACGCCGATTTTGCCGATGGAAGAGGTCGTGACATCGTATTATTTGCGCCTGCAAGCTTACGATCGTGCCGGCGTGCTAGCCGATGTCACGCGCATTTTGAGCAACCATGACATCAATATCGAAGCCATTTTGCAGAAGCCGATGCAGGAAGGCGGTTCGGTGCCCGTCATTATTTTAACCAAGCCGGTCGTTGAACGCGAAATGAACCTCGCCATGATCGAGCTGGAAGCACTTGATCACATCATTGGATCAGTCACACGTATTCGTATGGAGTCTTTGGCATGAACGCAGGCAATCGCTATACCGGCTTAATCAATCGCTACCGTAGCCACTTACCGGTGACTGCCGACACAAAGCTCATCTCGCTAGGTGAAGGCAATACGCCGCTAATTCGCCTCAATAATATTCCGGCGTTGATCGGCAAAAATGTCGATATCTACGTGAAATATGAAGGCTTAAACCCGACCGGCTCATTTAAAGATCGCGGCATGACCATGGCGGTGACTAAGGCTGTGGAAGAGGGCTCGAAAGCGATTATCTGCGCCTCCACGGGTAATACCTCAGCCGCCGCTGCTGCTTATGCGGCGCGCGCTGGCATCAAAGCTTTCGTGCTTATTCCTGAAGGCAAAATTGCCATGGGTAAGCTTGCTCAGGCCATGATGTATGGTGCTATCACCTTGCAAATTCGTGGCAACTTCGACGATGGCATGGAGCTGGTCAAGCAAGTGGCTGCTCATGCGCCAGTGACGATTGTTAACTCGGTCAACCCATACCGCCTGCAAGGTCAAAAGACTGCGGCTTTCGAGATTGTCGAAGAGCTAGGCCGTGCACCTGACTACCACTGTCTGCCAGTTGGCAACGCCGGTAACATCACTGCGCATTGGATTGGTTATTGCGAATACTCCACGCCAGTCGGCGAAACAGTGACTCAGTCTTGCAGCTTCTGTCATGGCAAGTGCACCTTTGCCTGTGAGCCTGTGATTAGCAGCCGTCCGAAAATGCTTGGCTATCAAGCCGCTGGCTCAGCGCCATTTGTCCGTGGTGGTCCAGTGAAAAACCCAGAAACCGTGGCCACAGCGATTCGCATCGGTAACCCGCAAAGCTACGATCAAGCACTGAAAGTGATGAGTGAGTCGGGCGGTTGGTTTGATGAGCTCAGCGACCAGGAAATCCTCGATACACAGCGTCTATTGGCCATGAGCGAGGGTATTTTCTGCGAGCCAGCATCGGCGGCTTCTTTGGGCGGTGCTATTCGCGACATCAAGTCCGGCAAAATTCCTGAAGGCTCGGTCATTGTCTGTACATTGACTGGTAATGGCTTGAAAGATCCTGACACGGCCATTGGCCAGTGCCAAAGCGCGGTGCTGAAAACCATCGATGCCACCTTGGATCAAGTCCGCGATAGCATTCTGCAATCGATGGGTGTTTAAGCTGCCGAGCACTCAACCTCAGCTAATCCCGCTATGAGCACGCCACTGCGCTGGCAGCGGCGTGCTCTCAGTCACGCTGATCTACCCTCTGTTCCGCCTTTATTGGCCAGGCTTTACGCTGCCCGTGGCGTGCGTACTGAATCTGAGCTAGCCATGACGTTGGCGGCCCTACAGCCTGCCAGTAGCTTGCATGGCTTAGCGGCGGCCATAGAGTTATTGGTTCAAGCGCTGCATCAGCAATGGCGCATCCTCGTGGTCGGTGACTTCGATGCTGACGGTGCGACCAGCACGGCACTTTCTTTACGTGCCTTGCGCGCCATGGGTGCGAGGCACGTCGACTATCTCGTTCCTAATCGTTTTACCTATGGCTATGGCCTCACTCCCGGCATCGTTGCGTTGGCGCTGAGCGAGAAGCAGCCGCAGCTCATCATCACGGTTGATAACGGCATTGCCAGCCATGAAGGTGTGGCAGCGGCGCAGGCTGCGGGCGTGCGCGTGCTCATCACCGATCATCACTTGCCGGGCGAAACGCTGCCGCCGGCCGATGCCATCGTTAACCCAAACCAAGCCGACTGTGACTTTCCCAGTAAGGCGTTGGCTGGTGTTGGTGTGGTTTTTTACGTGCTCTCAAGCTTGCGTACGCGCCTACGCAGCGATGGCTGGTTTGCCGCGCAAGGCATTGTTGAGCCAAACATGGCGAGCTACTTAGACCTCGTGGCCTTAGGTACAGTGGCCGATGTGGTCGCGCTCGATGCCAATAATCGTCGCCTCGTGCAGCAAGGTTTAGCACGTATTCGTGCGGGACGTTGCTGCCCTGGCATTACTGCGTTGCTGCGTGTGGCCGAGCGCGATATTGCAAGCTTGGTAGCCAGCGATCTTGGCTTTGTCGTGGCGCCACGCCTCAATGCTGCAGGTCGTTTAGATGATATGCGCGAGGGCATCGAGTGCTTACTGTGCGATGATCCTGCTGAAGCCAAGCGCATGGCGGAAGAGCTTGATGCACTGAATTTAGAGCGCCGTGAGATCGAAGCTGGCATGC
Source organism: Perlucidibaca sp. (assembly GCA_041612115.1). Lineage (GTDB taxonomy): Bacteria > Pseudomonadota > Gammaproteobacteria > Pseudomonadales > Moraxellaceae > Perlucidibaca. The sequence goes on along the minus strand of JBFJJU010000007.1, from coordinate 8,818 downwards.
AAAATGAAGCCATGGCGGCGATGCGCGAGCTAACTATCAGCGAAGACAACCTGCCGCCTGGCTTAGTTTTATACGACCGGCATTGGCATCAAGGCGTCATTGGCCTACTGGCAGGGCGTATTAAAGAGCGCTTTCATCGGCCAACGGTGGCCTTTGCACCGGCGCAAGCACCCGCTTACGGCGAGATGCCAAGTGAGTTAAAAGGCTCGGCGCGCTCCATTCCAGGCGTGCATATTCGCGATGTACTCGATGCCATGGCGACGAAAAATCCCGGCCTCATCACGCGCTTTGGTGGTCACGCCATGGCGGCTGGAATGAGTTTGCCCAGTACCCAGCTTGCGGCATTTCGCTTGGTTTTCGAAGAAACCTTGCGCGAATGGGTTCCGCCTGAAACCTATGACGCTGTTTTGCTCACTGATGGTGAGCTCAGCGCCGCCGAGCTTAACGAGCAAACGGCATATCTGATTCGCAATGCCGGCCCCTGGGGGCAGGCGTTCCCAGAGCCGTTATTTGAAGGCGAGTTTTTGTGCTTGGGGCAGCGCTTGCTTAAAGACAAGCACATCAAATTTAGCCTATGCCATCCCGAGAGTAACCGTGTCATTGATGGCATTGCTTTTGGCGTGGATCGTACACTTTGGCCTAACCTTAAGTGCGAGCGAATTCGTGTCGCTTATCGCTTAGATATCAACCGTTTTCGAGGCATGGAGTCGCTGCAACTGCGCATTGAAGCGATGCAGGCGCTGTAAGCAGGTAGCGCAGCACGCGCGCGCATTTTTCGCTACAATACCGCGCTTTACACGACGGCATTTTTAGCATCATGGAAATTAATCCCTACGTCCTCCGCATTAAAGACCTCACCGAGCGCACCGAGTCGCTCCGGGGGTATCTTTGACTACGACCTCAAGCAAGAGCGCTTAGAGGAAGTCACCCGCGAGCTTGAAGATCCCAAACTCTGGGATGAGCCAGAAAAAGCCCAAGCCATCGGTCGTGAGCGCAGCATGCTCGAAGGCGTGGTGCTAACCATTGATCAGCTTACTAGTGGCCTTGTCGATACCAAAGAATTGCTCAACTTAGCTGTTGAGGAGGATGACGAAGACACCTTAGTCGACGTTGCCAGCGAATTAGATGGTCTAGAAAAGCTGGTCAGTGATCTTGAGTTTCGCCGTATGTTTTCCGGCGAAATGGACCCTAATAGCTGTTTTATCGACATTCAGTCGGGGTCTGGTGGCACTGAAGCGCAAGATTGGGCGAGCATGCTGATGCGCATGTTTTTGCGTTGGGCCGACCGTCACGACTTCAAAACCGAAGTGATGGAAGTTTCCGACGGCGAAGTTGCCGGCATTAAGTCCTGCACCATTCGCGTCGAAGGCGACTATGCTTTTGGCTGGCTACGCACCGAGACTGGTGTGCACCGTCTCGTGCGTAAATCTCCGTTTGACTCCGGCAATCGCCGCCACACGTCATTTTCAGCGGTGTTTATCTCGCCAGAAATCGATGACGACATTGAAATCGATATCAATCCATCCGATGTTCGTACTGATACCTATCGCGCTAGCGGGGCTGGCGGCCAGCACATTAACAAGACTGATTCGGCGGTGCGTTTGACGCACGAGCCCACAGGCACTGTAGTGGCGTGTCAGAACGAGCGCTCGCAGCACGCCAACCGTGATCGAGCTTGGAAAATGCTACGCGCAAGACTCTATGAACTGGAAGTGATGAAGCGTAATCAAGCCAAGCAAGCGCTTGAGGACACAAAGTCCGACATTGGCTGGGGGCATCAGATTCGCTCCTATGTGCTAGACCAGTCGCGAGTAAAAGACTTGCGCAGCAATATTGAAAGCTCTAACCCGAACGCCGTGCTTGATGGCGATATCGACGAATTCATCCAAGCCTCATTGAAAATGGGCCTGTAAGCGGACGCCACCATGACAGATAAACCAGTAGATAACGCCCAAGCGCCTGAAGACATTAATAAGCTGATGGCTGAGCGTAAGCAGAAGCTTGCCGCCTTGCGCGAAGCTGGGCCCGTATTTCCAAATGACTTCCGTCGTGATGCTATTTCCAGTGACTTGCACGCGCGCTTCGGTGAGACCACAGCGGAAACTCTAGAGGCCGAAAAGCCCGTTTTTTCAATTGCCGGTCGCATGATGCTGAAGCGCGTGATGGGCAAAGCCAGCTTCGCCACTTTGCAAGATATGGGTGGGCGCCTACAGCTTTATGTTCAGCGCGATAGCATTGGCGAAGATGTTTACACTGGCTTTAAGCAGTCGGACTTGGGCGATATTTTTGGTGCTACTGGCTACCTATTCAAAACCCGAACTGGTGAGCTTTCGCTGCATGTGACAGAACTGCGCTTGCTGACGAAGGGCCTACGTCCATTGCCCGATAAGTTTCATGGCATGGCCGATGTCGAGACTAAGTATCGCCAGCGCTATGTTGATTTGATAGTGAGCGAAGAGACGCGCCGGACTTTCCGCATTCGCTCGCAAGTAGTCGATGGTATTCGTCGTTTTATGGCTGCTCGCGACTTCATGGAAGTAGAAACACCGATGATGCATGTCATCCCCGGTGGTGCAGCAGCGAAACCATTTAACACGCATCACAATGCGCTCGATATGCCGCTGTTTTTGCGTATTGCCCCTGAATTGTATTTGAAGCGTTTAGTGGTCGGTGGTTTTGAGCGTGTGTTTGAAATTAACCGCAACTTCCGTAATGAAGGTGTGTCGACGCGTCACAACCCAGAATTCACCATGATTGAGTTTTATCAGGCTTATGCTGATTACAACGATCTAATGGATCTCACCGAAGATATGTTGCGCACTTTGGCGACGAATATTTTGGGCAGTACTGATGTGCCCTATCAAGGTGAGGTGTTTGATTTTGGTGGGAAGTTTGAGCGCTTATCGATGGTCGACTCCATCCTGAAATACAACCCGCACTTAACGCGCGAACAACTTTGGGATTATGATCAAGCCGCTGAAATTGTGCGATCGCAGTTAAAAATGCAGGTGAAATCGATTTGGGGCATTGGCAAGTTGCACACGCTGATCTTCGAAGAGACTGTGGAAACGCAGCTGCGCCAGCCGACGTTTATTACTGAATATCCTGCTGAAGTGTCGCCTTTAGCGCGTCGTAATAACGATAACGAGTTTATTACTGACCGCTTCGAGTTCTTCATCGGTGGTCGTGAAATCGCTAATGGCTTCTCTGAGCTTAATGATGCCGAAGATCAGGCCGAGCGCTTCATGCAACAGGTGCGTGAGAAAGAGGCTGGCGATGACGAGGCCATGCACTACGATGCAGATTTCATTCGTGCGCTTGAGTACGGCATGCCACCGACAGCAGGCGAGGGCATTGGTGTTGATCGCTTAGTGATGCTGTTTACCGACTCAGCCAGCATTCGTGATGTGATTTTGTTCCCGCATATGCGGCCTGAGGTTTAAGCCTTTTAGAGAGGCTGCCTTACAGCTAGATCGTTGTCTCTGATATTAAAGGCATCAATAAAAAAGGGGCTCCTAGGAGCCCCTTTTTTATGTGTGACGACTTAAGCTCAACTGCCGAACATACCTACCAAACCACCAAAAGCAGCTGCTGGGTCTTGGAAGAACGCCACAATCATTCCAAATGGACCTTCAGGATCGGTAAAGATTGCAGTGAAACTAGTAAATGCAGTTGTGGGGTCTGAGAATAGCGCTGTAAGCATCTCTAGCCCCTCTGTACCTGGTATTGCGGGCACATCACTATTGTCGCCTGTGGTCTCAGTTAATGCTGTGGTAAGAGGATTATCGGTAAGAAGTCCAGTTAACTCTGTTTGACCAGGCAGACCATTGGCGCCGTCATCAGTACTAGGGACAGATAAAGCGCCATTCCCTACTGTATTGTTTGGGTCGACTGGGCCAAGTGCTAATTGTGTGCAGACATCATAGACCTTCATTGATGTGCCAAGATCAACTGAAAGGCCGCCACCAACGGTCACACTAAGCTTCTTGAAGGGTTTGGTAGCAAAGCCGCCAATGACGTATCGACCAGATGAGTTGGTTAAACTATCAGGGCTGAGAGCATCGGTATTGCCATCAAAGCCAAAGCTCAACAGCTCAAGAGCAAAGCCACCAGTACTTAAAACTCCGCCGAATGTGTCTCCGCCATCTGTTTTAACGGTAATGGACTTAGCAAGACTAAGCTCAACCAAACTACGTGGTACCTGAATAACAAATGAGGCTAATCGACCGGCCGGCATTTGTGTTGGGAGTGTGACCTCCAAGCCAACATTGCCAGTCAATGCACCACTGGTAAACAGACTGTCTGCTAAAGCAACCGCATTGTTCACTTTAGTGAACGTTTCTAGGTTGCCGTCAATAGCTGAGCTGGGCGAAGTAACGCCACAAATTTCAACAGCTTGACCGCCAAGTAACAAAGAGTTTAATGCGCATAAGGCACCTTCTTTGATTGGATCTACTTTGCTGCCTGCTGGAGCAAAGGCGGAGCAGCTATATTTGGTTTTTATGTCAGCTGTATCGGGGCAGTTGGTATCAACTGTGCCATCGTCGTTTTGTTGGCGGTAAATACAGCTGTCATCATCATCCTGCTGGCCATCGCCATCGGCATCCGAGTCACATGCGTCACCTATGCCGTCGCCATCAAGATCGGCTTGGCTGGAGTTAGGCACGGTTGGGCAGTTATCCGCTAAGGCGCCTTGTGTGTCGTCTCGAACGCCGTCACCATCCTGATCATTGTCACAGGCATCGCCAATCTTATCGCCATCAATGTCCGCTTGATTTGAGTTGCTATCGAATGGGCAGTTGTCAGCATCGTCATTAACGCCATCACCGTCATTGTCGTCGTCACAAGCATCGCCTATGCCATCGCCATCACTATCTTCGTTAGTGGCGCTAGCAAAATTTGGGCATTTATCTTCCCTATCAAAAAAGTCATCACCGTCCTGGTTATCGCAAGCATCACCTAGTGGACCACCATAAGTGTTGCGCTGATTAAGGTTGGCTATATCTGGGCAGTTATCTGCGCCATTTAGAACGCCGTCACCGTCTTTATCGTCATCACAAGCATCGCCTTCGCCATTGCTATCGGTATCGAGCTGCGAAGCATTTGCAACCAATGGGCAGTTATCTGCGATATCTGGAATGCCATCGCCATCTACATCGGTATCGCAGACATCACCTACACCATCACTATCGAGGTCTTTTTGGTTGGTATTGGGTACAGTTGGGCAATTATCAACGGCATCTGAGGGGCCATCGCCATCTGTATCAGAGCAAACATCGCCTGTGCCATCGTTATTAAAGTCTGCTTGGTTGCGATTTGACACTTTTGGGCAGTTGTCGACGCCATTGTTAACGCCGTCACCATCAATATCACCATCGCAAGCATCGCCAACACCATCGAAGTTTCTGTCTTGCTGTGATGGGTTAGGGACTAATGGGCAGTTGTCGACGCCATTTTTGATGCCATCGCCGTCGCGGTCATTGTCGCAAGCGTCTCCGAAGCCGTCATTGTCGGTATCAATTTGATTGGTATTCGCCTTAGTTGGGCAGTTGTCCATCCAATCAGGAATGCCGTCATCATCACCATCAACACAGCCATCGACTCGCGGATCGTTAGGGCAGTTGTCATTATCGTCTGGGATGCCATCGCCATCTTTGTCGCCTTCACATTTATCGCCGATGCCATCGCCATCGGTATCAGCTTGTGAGGCATTGGCAACTATTGGGCAGTTATCTGTGCCATTTGGAATGCCATCATTGTCTTTATCTTCATCGCAAACATCGCCTATGCCATCGTTATCGATGTCTAATTGAGTTACGTTGGACTTATTTGGGCAGTTATCAGCTACATCAGGGACTGTGTCGTTATCTGAGTCGAGCTGGACTGATTGTGAAGGGTTTGCTGTCCCGTTTTTCGCTGAATCGCCGCCACAAGCAGTGAGCGTAAGCGCTACTGCTGTGAGGCCGATCAGCATGTATTGTTTGCTTTTGAGCAATATCATGATGTTAGTCCTTTAATGAAAGTCTTAATTTGCTTCTGAAACGCTGAGCAGGAACTCAACGCGTCGATTTTTTGCGCGATTGTCTGCGCTGTTATTTGTGACCAATGGCATGCTTTCACCTAAACCTACAGCTTGGAAGCGTTTGCCATCGAGGCCTTCAGCGACTAATGCGCTACGCACGGTAGCGGCGCGTGCGAGCGATAAGCGTTGGTTGCTGTTGTCGCTGCCAATATCATCGGTATGGCCGGCGATCACGGCACGCAGGTTTGCTTGCTTTTCAAAGAATTTGGCGGCCTCGCTAATACTCGCTTTTGAGGCGGCAGTGAGCGTAGCTTTGTTAGTGTCAAATTCAATATTGTTGAGTGTGGCGGCTTGCGCGATGGCGCAGCCGGTGTTGTCCGTGCGCACGCCCGCGAGTGTGTCGGGGCACTGGTCGCGGCTGTCTGCGATGCCGTCATTATCGGTGTCGCTAGGCTCTACGATTTGAACCACAGGAGCCACTGCGGGGGCAGGTACTTCGCGAATAACTTCAACTTCACGCACGGTTTCAATGCGCTCTACTTTGCCTAGTGGCACTTCGATGCCCGCGCTAATGGTGGTGTCGAAAATGTCTTGGCTATTAAAGTCGTCGTAAACGCCTTGAACTTCCACGCGGCCACGTACGGTTTTACCGATGAGCCTGGTCAGGCCGAGACCGATATGAGCTGTTAGGCCACCCTCATCGACTAAAACGGTGTCGTTATATGCATAGCCCGCGCCGGCAAGTACATAGGGCGTGAGTTCGTCGCGGTCACCGAAGGAATACATCAGAGCACCAGTAAGCGACTGGCGAAAGAAGTTTGTATTTTGGGTGCTGTTGGTTTTCAGCGTGCTGGCATTGGCAGCAACTTCAAATGCCCATCGCTCGCCCCAGCTCATTATAGGAATATCTAGCGCGCCAGTGACGCCGTAGCCGTGGTCAACATTTTGACGTGCATTATCTGTGCCATTGAACATGGCGCCTATATAGAAGTTGTATACGCCGTTGGTTTGTTCTGGAACATCAGATAGTGCAGCAGTGGACGCGCTTGCTAGGAGAAGGGCGGTTGCTAAATGGGATATACGCATTTTGCTTACACTCACAATTATTTTTATACGAGCGTAAATTTACCATGCAAATGTAAATAAAGTATGCCGCACAGTAAGTTTTTAGTAATTTTGTGTAAACGAAATTCTGGCATTTTCTCTGCATAGCCTCGACAAAAGTCTTAGTAGATAGCTTACAATTCGCCGGTTACTTCCTGCGGTAATCTGCCGCTTTTACCGAGTCGCTCCTACTATTCAGGTATGATGGGCGGCTTAAACGCAAGATGAGGACGAACCATGCAGATTGGTATCCCCGCGGAAACTCTGGCTGGCGAGACGCGTGTCGCTGCAACTCCAGAGACCGTAAAGAAGTTTGTGGCTATGGGCTGCAAAGTCGTTGTGCAGGCTGGTGCAGGTGTTGCTGCTAGCTGTATCGATAGTGCCTATGAAGCAGCTGGTGCCAGCATCGCTGCTAGCGCTGCTGATACATTAAGTGCATCAGATATTGTGCTGAAAGTCGCAGCTCCAACCGCCGATGAAGTGGCCTTGATGAAACAAGGCGCAACTGTGCTGGCCGCTTTTGCGCCACATCAGAATGAATTTTTCGACGCCTATGCCGCCAAAGGTTTGACGTGCGTGGCGATGGAATTAATTCCACGCATCACGCGTGCGCAAAGCTCAGACATCTTATCGTCGCAAGCCAACTTGGCCGGCTACAAAGCCGTGCTGATGGCGGCGAACGAATATGCCGGCTTATTCCCCATGATGATGACGGCAGCTGGCACCATTAAGCCCGCTCGCGCCGTGGTCTTGGGTGTCGGTGTGGCAGGCTTGCAAGCGATTGCTACTGCTAAGCGCCTAGGCGCCGTAGTAGAAGCATCCGATTTGCGTCCTGCTGCTCGCGAGCAAGTGGAGTCGCTTGGTGGTCGCTGGTTAGACGTGCCGATGAGCGAAGAAGAGGCCGCCAAAGCCTTGAGCACAGGCGGTTACGCTTGGCAGCCTTCGCCAGAATACATCCGTGACCAAGCCGCTGTCGTCGATAAGGCCGTGTCAAATGCCAATATCGTTATCACTACCGCGCAGATTCCTGGCCGCAAAGCGCCGATTTTGGTGAAATCTGAAACCGTCGCAAAAATGAAGCCAGGCGCGATTATTGTCGATATGGCAGTGAGCTCAGGCGGCAACGTCGAAGGTTCTCAGCTCGACCAAGTTGTTGTTACTGAAAACGGCGTGCGCATTGTTGGCATTGGCAATATTCCGGCACTAGTGGCAACTGAAGCTTCGGCTTTATATGCCCGCAACATGTTGAATTTCCTAGCGCCAATGCACAATAAAGAGACCAGCGAGATCATATTGAATCGCGAAGATGACATGGTTAAACCCACGCTGATCGTTGACGCCGGTACGGTCAACTACAAAAAACCGAATTGATCGGGAGCTTTCAAAATGATTGATATGTCTCAGGTGAATCAGCTGGCAGAGCACGCGACTAGCGTGCCGTTTGTCACCACGTTTACCATTTTCGTGCTGGCAATTTATGTCGGCTATTACGTAGTTTGGGGTGTAACTCCTGCGCTGCACACACCGTTAATGGCGGTAACTAACGCATTGTCCGGCATTATTATTGTCGGTGCTATGTTGCAAACCGTGGCTACTGGTACAGACCCTGCCGCAATGCAAACCATTACCCCTACCAGCCTTTTGGGCGCCTTCGCTGTTTTCTTGGCCAGTATCAATATCTTCGGCGGCTTT
>JBFJJU010000006.1:0-48480 GCA_041612115.1 Perlucidibaca sp. | reverse complement strand
TCATTAACATGCGCTAAGTAGCTGAAATGCTAGGAGTCTGACATGGACAGAATGCTTTATATCGGGATGACCGGCGCGAAACACACGCAAATGGCGCAGACCGTGACTGTCAATAATTTGGCTAATGCCAATACGCCCGGTTTTCGTGGCGATTTTCAGACTCTGCTTAGCAAGGAAATTGAAGGTGGTGGCCAGTACAACTCCCGCGTTAACAGCATGGGTGCTGATAGAGCCAGTTCCATGGCACATGGCACGATGGTTGCTACAGGTAGAGAGCTAGACGTCGCGATTAATGGCGATGGCTGGTTGGCAGTGCAGGGCGCCAGCGGCGAAGAAGGTTATAGCCGCCGCGGCGACTTACAGATTAGCGCTGAGGGTCTACTGACCAATGGCGCTGGGCAGCCAATTTTGGGCGATGGTGGCCCGATTACGCTGCCGCCATACCAGAGCTTAAGCCTAGCCAACGATGGCACGATTTCCATTGTGCCATTGGGCTCGGGGCCTGAAACAACGGTCACGCTGGGGCGCATCAAGCTGGTCACGCTGGATGAGTCGCAAGTGATGAAAAGTGAAGATGGCTTGATGCGTCAGAAAAATGGCGCACCGGGTGAGCCGACCACAGCATCACGCTTGCAGTCGGGCAACCTCGAGTCATCCAACGTTAGTGCCGTGGAATCCTTGGTAGCGATGATCGACTTATCGCGCCAATACGAAATGCAAGTGCGCATGATGCAAACCGCCAAGGACATGTCCGATAGCGGGACCCGCCTCATCCGCATGGAATAAGGCCTAAGCGCCACAGGAGACGATGATGAACGGTTCATTATGGGTGGCCAAAACTGGCCTAGATGCACAGCAAACTCGTATGCAAGTGGTCAGTAATAACTTGGCCAACGCCAATACCACCGGCTTCAAAAAAGACCGTGCGGTGTTTGAGGACTTGCTTTATCAAAACATTCGTCAAGTCGGTGGACAGACCTCGCAGCAAACGCGTGCGCCAACAGGCATGCATGTGGGTACTGGTGTGCGTGTTGTGGCTACGGAAAAGCTGCATTCGCAAGGTGGCATTAATCAAACCAGTAATCAGCTAGACGTTGCCATTAGTGGCCGTGGCTTTTTTCAGGTGCAATTGCCCGACGGCTCCGTCGGCTATACCCGCGATGGCTCGTTCAAACTCAATGAGCAAAGCCAGTTGGTGACCTCGACAGGCAACATCATCGCTCCCGGCATCACCGTGCCCAATAGTGCGCAGTCAGTGACCATCGGTAGTGATGGCACCGTTTCGGCTTTAGTTGCCGGTGAAACCACGCCGCAGCAATTAGGCACTTTGCAGCTAACCGATTTTATCAATCCATCTGGTTTGCAAGCGCGCGGTGAAAACCTCTATGTCGAGTCTGCCGCCAGTGGTTCGCCGCAAACCGGCACGGCTGGCCTCAGCGGCTTAGGCACGCTAGAGCAGGGCGCACTTGAAGGCTCGAACGTCAATGTTGTTGAAGAGTTGGTGAATATGATCGAAACCCAGCGCGGCTATGAGATGAACTCAAAAGCCATTTCCGCCAGTGATCAGATGATGCAGTACCTGAACAACAACGTCTAAGTTGGCGTAGGAGTGTGCTTGTGAGAATCATGACGGCTTTAGGTGTATTGCTGTTAACAGCGATGAGTACAGGCTGTAGCCAAAACTTTTTGGCTGAACCTGGCCAAACAGAATGGGCGGCGGCTAACCCTGCGCCTGCGCAACCTGCTACGGCTACCGCCGGTGCTATTTTCCAAGCCAATCACAACTTAAATCTATTTCTTGATCATCGTGCTCGCCAAGTTGGCGATACCCTGACCATTGCTCTTGTAGAGAGAACTGAGGCGAGTAAGCAGGCTAGTACTGACACCGACCGCAGCACCAATGTTGGAATCTTGCCACCCAGTATTCTCGGTGGCCCAGTCACCATTAATGGCCGCCAAATTTTCGCTACCGACATAAGCGCCAGCTCTGATTTTGCCGGTCAAGGTAAGAGCAGCCAAAGCAATCGTCTAAGCGGCAATATCACCGTGACCGTGTACGAAGTTTTGGCCAATGGCAACCTACGCGTGCGTGGTGAGAAATGGCTAACGCTGAACCAAGGCCAAGAGTTTATTCGTGTCTCCGGCACCATTCGTCCCGTCGATTTGGCTCCCGATAACTCAGTGCCTTCGTACAAACTTGCCGACGCTCGCATTACTTATAGCGGAACTGGTGTGATTGATGAGGCTAATTCGATGGGCTGGTTGGCACGATTATTCCAATCGGTACTGTCACCCCTGTGAGGAATTTGCCATGAACCTGCTAAAAGCCGCTTTTATCGCCACATTACTGACGCTACCACTCGTGGCACAGGCTGAGCGTGTCAAAGATTTGGCATCGGTTGCCGGCGTGCGTGAAAACCAGCTAGTGGGATATGGCTTAGTTGTAGGCCTGAATGGCACCGGCGATCAAACCAGTCAAACGCCGTTCACGGTGCAAAGCATTCGTAATATGCTTAGCCGCTTCGGCATTCAGGTGCCCGATAGCGTTAACCCGCAGCTAAAAAACGTAGCCGCGGTAACCGTGCATGCCAGTTTGCCGCCATTTTCTAAGCCTGGTCAGACCTTAGATATCACCGTGTCATCGATAGGTAACGCAGGCAGCCTTCGCGGCGGCAGCTTATTGATGACACCATTGCTTGGTGCCGATAACCAAGTCTATGCCATGGCGCAAGGTAGCTTATTGGTCGGCGGCTTAGGTGTATCCGGTGCTGATGGCTCAAAAGTCACCATTAACGTACCTAGCGCTGGCCGTATTCCCAATGGCGCCACAGTAGAGCGCGCTGCACCAAGCAGCTTGGCCAATAACGGCATCATCCAGCTCAACTTACGCAGCCCAGACTTCACCACTGCCAAGCATGTTGCTGAAACTATCAATGGCCAATTTGGTGCCGATACCGCGCGTGCCTTGGATTCAGTTAGCGTGCAAGTGGTTGGCCCAATGGAAAGTAACCAGCAGGTCAGCTTCATTTCCTTACTGGAAAATCTTGAAGTTACGCCAGGCGCACCATCAGCTCGCGTAGTGATTAACTCCCGCACTGGCACCATTGTCATTGGTGGCAATGTTCGTGCCTTGCCTGCAGCGGTCACTCATGGCTCCTTAACGGTGACGATTAATGAGAAGCCGCAAGTCAGTCAGCCTGCGCCATTCTCGCAAGGCCAGACGGTAGTAACGCCTAACTCTGGCATCGCTGTTGATCAAAACAAGCCGCGCATGTTCGCCTTAGATCTGGGCGTCACCCTCGATGACATTGTTAAGTCGATCAACGCTGTTGGCGCTTCACCTGCCGATTTAGTCGCTATTTTAGAAGCCTTGAGTCAGGCCGGTGCCTTGCGCGCCGAGCTCATTGTTATCTAACGGTAGACAACGAGCCGGAGATACGTCATGACAGGATCAATCAGCAATTATCACGGTTATAGCGACCTTGCCGCACTGAAAAAAGAAGCGGCCGAGTCACCACAAGACGCCATCATGCCGGTGGCGCGCCAATTCGAATCTGTGTTTTTACAAATGATGCTGAAAAGCATGCGCGAAACCGTGGGCGAGGGTGGTCTATTCGATAACGAAAGCATGAAAACCTATCAGGGCATGTTCGATAACCAGCTCGCTCTCAGTCTTTCGCAACAAGGTGGCATAGGTCTTGCTAATTCTATTGCAAAGCAGCTGGCACCAGAGGGCAGCGCCTTACAAGGCCACCTCCATAGCCAGTCTGCGCAAGCAGCGGCAGCCGTAAAGGCGCCAAGGGATGAATCATGACTGACATGCTAGGTAGTGCGTTATCAGGTTTAACCGCCTATCAACGCGCCTTGTCTACCACTAGCCACAATATTGCCAACGCAAATACCGATGGCTATAGCCGGCAAACAGTATCTCTAACGTCGCGCACACCAGAGCAACTTGGCTCACTAACATTAGGCTCTGGTGTACAGCTTTCCAGTGTGCAGCGCGCCTATGATCAATATGCAGTGACGCAGCAGCGATCGACCACGGCTAGCTATAACCAGCAGCAAACGCTGCATGCGCTATCAAGCCGGATGGATAATTTACTCTCCGATAGCGAGCAAGGCTTGTCGCCAGCGTTATCAAAGTTTTATGACAGCATTCAAGCGGCTAGCACGGACCCATCGTCATTAGCGGCGCGCCGTGAACTGCTAGCCAACGGATCAACTTTGGCCGCTAGATTTCAAGGCATAGACAGTGAGTTTGCTGGCATCAATGAAGAGATTAACAATCGTATCTCGGCATCAGTTAATGAAGTAAATGGTCTTAGCCAACGCATCGCCGACTTAAATTTGACCATTAGTCGCACGGTGGGTCAGGGCGGCCAACCCAATGACTTACTCGACCAACGTGATGCGGCATTGCTAGAGCTCAATCAAATCGTGCGAGTGAGCACTTTGGAGCAAAAAGACGGGTCGATGAGTGTCTTTGTTGGCAATGGCCAGCCCTTAGTGCTTGGTTCAAAACCCAATTCGCTGCAAGTGACCACTAATCGTTTTGACCCGACACGGGCAGAAGTCAGTTTCGCAGGCCAAGGTGAGATCAGCGGCTCCTTAGAGGGTGGCTCGCTTGGTGGTGCCATGGCCTTCCGCGACGATGTATTGACGCCAGCGCGCAACCAGCTTGGCTTACTCGCCAATCAAATGGCGACTGCGTTTAATGAGCAGCATGCCCAAGGCACAGATTTGCGCGGCGATGTGGGTGGTGATTTTTTCAGCATTGCCGCTATTGAGCCGCAGGTGTCACGCAATAACACCGGCAATGCTACGTTGGCGGTCACTGTGTCGGACTCTTTTGCTCTGACTGGCGATGCCTATGTCTTGCGCCAAACCGATACTGGCTGGCAGCTTCGCAACGATGTGAGTAAGCAAGTCATTAGTTTGACGGGTGATGGCAGCGCCGCTAATCCACTGAGTGCGCAGGGTTTCTCAATGGTGGTGAGTGGTAGTGCTGCCACCAATGATGAGTTTCTTATTACACCAACTGGTCTATCAGCGCGCTCAGTTGCTGTTGCTATTACTGATCCAGCAAAAATTGCCGCTGCTGGCAATGATGCCAATGCTGGCCCAGGTGATAACCGCAATATGCTCGCCATGGCGGATTTAGAAAATAGAAAAATACTGACAAATGGCAGCGCAACCCTTAGTGATGGCGTGCAAGGCATGTTAGGTAAAGTCGCTGCGACCACACGTAGCGCTCAAGTCGGTGCTTCTGCGCAAGAAACATTGCTCGCGCAAGCCACCGCCAGACGTGACGAAGTCAGCGGCGTCAATTTAGACGAAGAGGCTGCTAACTTACTGCGTTTTCAGCAGGCCTACCAAGCCTCGGCTCAAGTCGCTAGCGTAGCTAATTCTCTATTTCAAACCATGATTAATGCCTTTCGCTAAGGCGTGAGCGTGGAGGCTTAAATGCGTATTTCAACTCAGCAAATTTATCGCCAATCCATTAGTGGCATGATGAATCAGCAGCTAGAGCTTACTAAAACTCAGCAGCAAGTTTCCACGGGCAAGCGCTTTCAAACGGCCTCGGAAGATCCAATAGCCGCTCAGCAAAGTCTGACCATGCAGCGTAGCCTCGATCGCTTAGCACAATTCGACAAACAGGCTGTCATGGTCGATGGCCGTTTACGCGAAGAAGAGAATGCCGTCACTAGTAGCGTGGATGTATTGCAACGAGTGCGAGAGTTAGTCGTGGGGGCCAATAACGGCACGCAAAGCAATGAAAGCCGTGCCGCTACGGCCGCAGAAATTCGTGAGCAAGTAAAATCGTTGATGCAGCTAGCCAACAGCCAAGATGGTAATGGCCATTATCTATTCGGTGGTTATCAAGACGACACAGTGCCGTATAGCTTCGATGCCGCTACGCAGCAAGTGCAAACCAACACCCATGCCGGCCAGCGCTTAGTCACGATTGGCCCAGGCCGCCAAGTTGCCGATGGCGACACCGGTGCGGCTGTCTTTCAACAAGTGCCTGCTAGTGCCACAGATCCTGCCGCCGGAAATATCGATTTATTTAGGGCACTGAGCCAAATTGCTGCCGCCTTGGAGACTCCACGTACTGGAGGTCAGGAGCCAGTTTTGCCACCAGTTGTGCCCGCTGACCCAACTGCGCCATATGACTTGAGTGATAGCACCACCACGGTGGATGGCCTAAATAGCGTGCTGTCTAAAGCTCTGGTGGTCTTAGATCGTGGCCTTGGTCATTTGAGTGATGTCCGCACAGGAATAGGTGTGCGACTTAATCAAATCGAGCAGCAAACTGAAACCAACGCTAGTAGCAGCTTGCAGCTCACAGCCCTGAAATCTGATAACGAAGATATAGATATTGCCGAAGCCTATAGCAAATTATCTTTGCAGCTCAGTGGCTTACAGGCTGCACAGAAAGCTTATGTGCAGGTTCAAGGGCTTTCGTTGTTCAACTATTTGTAAGTCTATGCTGGCATTTGTGGTGTAAGTGTAAAAAGCCCTCAAGTCTCCAGCAAACAGTTCGATATCTAGTGTGTCCGCGATACAAAGCCATTTAGGCAGAGGTCGCTTAGTTACCAACGGTAGAACGGAGAAACATCATGGCCTTGTCCATTAACACCAACGTGGCATCCTTGAACGCTCAACGTAACCTGAGCACTTCACAATCCAAAATGGCTGACTCGCTGCAAAAGCTATCAACCGGTATGCGCATCAATAGCGCTAAAGATGACTCAGCTGGCCTGGCCATCTCCGAGCGTATGACTTCCCAGATCCGTGGTTTAAATGTCGCTGTGCGTAATGCCAACGATGGTATCTCGCTAGCTCAAACTGCTGAAGGCGCGCTGAGCGAAGTGGGTAACAACTTACAACGTATGCGTGAGTTGGCCGTACAGTCTTCTAACGGCACTAACTCTCAAGTTGACCGCGATGCGCTGGATGCTGAGTTCAATCAGCTGAAAGCTGAGATTCAGCGTGTCGGCGAGCAAACAAGCTTCAACGGCACTAAACTGCTAGATGGCTCATTTGCAGGTGTGCAGTTCCAGGTTGGTGCAAATGCTGGTGAAACAATCGGTATTTCCTCAATTGCCAACGTGCAAACCGCAGCCTTAGGCGGTTCTTTAACACGTACTTCTGCCAACGTTAATGCTTCAGCATTAACAGGCTTCGGAACGGCGCTATCTGCTGGTGATGTCACTATTAACGGGGTTGATATCGGTGCTGTGGCTGCAGCAGGCAATGCTCAAGAGCGCGCAGGTCAATTGGCGGAAGCGATTAATCGAGTCTCATCACAAACAGGTGTTGGTGCTTCTTATGACCAAACCACAGGTGATTTGACCTTAACAAGCGCAGCAGCAATTACTGTAGCTGGCGCTGCACCAACAATTGCAACGTCTGGTTTTGCTGCAGGCGCAGCAGGTGCAGCAACCACTACGACTGGCATTGCCTCGCTGAGCCTATCTAGCTTCACTAGCTCACAGCAATCATTGGCTCATCTAGACAAAGCTATTGCGTCGGTGAACACATCGCGTGGTGACTTAGGTGCTGTGCAAAACCGCTTCAGCTCCACTATTGCCAACTTGCAAACATCATCTGAAAACCTGTCGGCATCACGCGGCCGGATCCAAGACACAGACTTCGCTGCTGAAACAGCGAATTTGTCAAAAGGTCAGATTCTGCAACAAGCCGGTGTGGCCATGCTGTCGCAAGCTAACCAGCTGCCACAAACTGTTCTCAGCCTGCTTCGTTAAGGTTGGGCGTCTCTGGCAAGCCCTTAGGGCTTGCCAGATTGACCAAGCAATAAGGCAGCTGGCCATCTGGTCGGCTGCCTCTTTGTCGTTTAACTAGCGTCGACATGGAGACGTGCCATGACAATTTCTAGCTTGCCTAATGCGTATACCAGAGCCTATGACTCAACAGTAAATCAAGCCGTAGCTGACGATAGTAGAGTTGAGGCTGGTGCCGTGAAGAACTCAGGGGCTGTGAAACCATCAGAGATACTTAGCGCTGAGCAGATAAAGCCTGAGCAATTAAAAGAATGGCAAGACCAGTTACTGACACAGCGCAAATTAGAGTTCTCTATTGATGAAGATAGCGGCCGCAATGTAGTCAAGGTTATTGATAGTGACTCTGGCGATATTATTCGCCAATTTCCCAGTGAAGAAGTGCTGAAGCTGTCTAGCCTAGCAAAGAGTGGTAAAGGCGGTTTATTTGCGGAAGAGGCTTAAGTTTTGGCATGGCGCTTGCTTTGACTTACAGAGGCTTACGCAACTGTTATTTACTAAGCCTTGATTAAGCGTCAACACTGGATGCAGCGATTTTTAGAGGGATAACCCATGCCAACCATCATGAGTAGCGGTGCCAACGGGATAGATGTCAATAACTTGGTATCACAGTTGGTTGCAGCTGAGCGCGCTGCACCAGATGCGCGTATTACGAGCAAGCAATCGATAGCTCAAACCAAGCTCTCCGCGTTTGGCTCCCTGCAGTCGAGTGTTGATGTGTTTCGCCAAGCATTAGATAAGTTAAATAACAACGATACGCTTAATGCGCGTAGCACCAGTGTAGGCAAGCCCGAACAAGTTGCGGTAACGGCATCTACAAAAGCAGCTGCAGGCAGCTATCGTGTTTCGGTAGAAAGCTTGGCACAAACGCATCAAATAGCCAGTGCAGCATTTGCTGGTACAGGTGCGGCGGTGGGTGAAGGGCACCTAACATTTAGTAATGACAGCGCAAGCTTTTCCGTCACCATCGATAGCAGCAATAACACGCTGGCAGGTTTGCGTGATGCCATCAATTCGGCCTCGGGTAATTCCACTGTTCGTGCATCGATTGTTCGAGCCGATGATGGCGATCATTTAGTCATGACAAGCTTGCAGAGTGGAGTGGTAGGCGAATTGAGCGTCACAGCCTCTGATGCTAGCGGTGATCCTTTGCCAGCGCTGCCTCCTGGCGGATTGCTGCCTGGAGATCCTGCAACACTGTCATCTTTTAGCTTTAGCGCTGGCGGCAGTAATAATGGTGCGGTTGAAAAGCAGGCGGCTCAAGATGCTCAAATTATCGTCGATGGCTTTTCCCGTAGCTCAAGTACAAATAGCTTCACGGACATTGTTGAGGGTGTCAGTTTTACGGCGATAAAAGCCGATGCTGGTAATCCTTTTACGGTCAGTGTTACTGAAGACTCAAGCAGCGGCAAAAAACTGGTTGAGAACTTTGTCGCAGCATATAACACCCTGCAAAGCTCGCTACGGTCGCTTACTAGTTATAACTCCACCAGTAAGCAGGCCGGCCAGTTACAAGGTGATGCCACTACTTTACGCTTAGCGTCGGTTATTCGAAATGAGCTCAACACAGCGGTTGGCGGCGCAAGCGCCAATGCCGATACACTCTCTGAGCTAGGCATTACCACTGATACCAAAACCGGTGCGTTGAGCATCGATAGCGATCGCTTAGATGAGTTGCTAGAAAGCCAACCGGATGCAATGGCGAAATTTTTTAGCGGTGAAGATGGCTTTGCTGCACGTGTTAGTGGCGCGTTAGAAGGCTTTTCCGATAGCGACGGTTTATTGGCAGCACGTAGTGAAGGTTATCTTACGCAATTGAAGGGCTTAACAGCGCAACGTGAAGCTTTGGACTTCCGTATGGAGGGTGTTGAGGCGCGCTATTTAAAGCAATTTAATGCGCTTGATACTATGTTGACCTCACTGAATGGCACAAGTTCATTTTTAACTACTCAATTGGCCGGTTTACTCTGACTTTAGCGTTTTAAAGCCTAAAGATTCGGCCAAATTGGTCGTTAATAATCGTAGCTAGCGCAGTTCTCTCGCGCTGTTTTTAGGAGACGATAATGACTTATGCCATGGCTCGTGCATCAAAGGCCTACGCCAATATTGGTGCTCAAACCAGTGTCGAGGCAGCCAGCCCGCACCGCTTAATTCAGCTACTTTACGCCGGTGCTATTGATCGTATCTCGCGCGCTCGCGGTCATATGCAGCGCAAAGATTACGCCGAAAAAGGCCAATGCTTAAGTCGCGCTATCGACATCATTGATAGCTTGCGCGCTAGTCTTGATAAGCGCCACGGCCATCCATTAGCCGATAATCTGGAAAACCTTTACGAATACATGGGCCGTCGTTTATTGCTAGCTAGTAGCACCAATGACCTTGCATTATTAGATGAAGTGAGTGATTTGCTGAGTGAGCTAAAAGCTGCCTGGGATAGCATTCCAGTCGACTTTCATCGTGGTGCGCCAGAGCTTTTCGATGGCACACAGCAAGCGCAAATGATGGGGGCGTAATCATGGCAATGTCCAATGTGTTGCCATTTCCAGTGCCTGCTCAGCGTCGCCCAACGCTGCAGTCCTTGCTGGCTATGACGCATGACATGTTGGCGTTGGCAAAACTCGGTGATTGGGACGGGGCATTAAACTTACAGTTGCAACGCAGAGATGCCTTAGAGCTATTCTTTGCTGAGGTGCCAGCAACGCTGTCAAAAATTGACATTGCCACCACAATTCGCGCAATTTTGCAGTTCGACACTGAGCTCACTGGGCACCTTCAACACAGCCGCCAAGTATTAATGAATGAAGCTCGCAGTGCCCGCCGACAGCATAGTGCCGCAGGTGCCTACCTGAGCTGCTCAAGCTAATTCGCGAGACAAAAATGACCGACACCATGAATGACGAAACCCTGCACGAGGCCATTAGCCTAAGTGGGCAGCTACCGCTGAGCTACAACACCTACTCACAGACCTTAAGTGAGGCTGAGTTACTTAATCTCAATGAGCGCAATCTAATGCTGCTCAATGCTATTGAGGTTGCTGAGGTTCAACGCTATATCTCAGATGCGGATTCTGATGATGGTGTGCAAGTTGAGTTGCTACGGCTTGAAGCTAAGGTCGACTTGTTGTTGAGCCTGATGAACCAAATGCTGAGTCAGCAGAATAAGCTGCCGCAATCCAGCACAGTAAGCTTGAGTGCGGTGGCGCTAAATTGGCAGGCCGGTGCCATTAAAGCGTCGGCAGGCGACTATCTAGTGGTCGAGTTACATGTACACAATGCCGTGGCGATGCCTCTGAGATTGCCACTCCATGTTACTAACTCAGAGCGCGGGGAGCTCTATGGGTTATCGTCATTAACACAAAATGCATTGGACAAATTCCTCTTTCGCCAGCATCGGCGCGCTATTGCGGTGAGTCGTCAGGCTCGCAGCGATGCCTAGCTAAGTTACATAGATCACAGACTTACAACACTTCTCGCTACAAAAGCGGACTGAAGCTCAGCGTCAAATAACCGACTAATAGGACATCAAAGTTCTGACGCGGATATTTGGCCATGACAACTTCTATCGCACTAGATACCAGCACTCCCATTCGCTTACGTAATCCCTTAGGTCGCTCATCTGCTATTTCGACTGTGCGCGAGCTCATCGGCCAAGTAGCGCCCCACGCTACCGTTGTGCTGATTCAGGGCGAATCTGGTAGTGGTAAAGAGGTTGTTGCGCGAGCGCTGCATGATGCTTCATCACGCCGTAATAAGCCTTTTGTGCCAGTTAACTGCGGGGCTATCCCTGCAGACTTGCTGGAAAGTGAACTCTTCGGTCATGAGAAAGGTGCTTTTACTGGTGCAATCAGTACGCGTAAAGGTCGTTTTGAAATGGCTGAAGGCGGCACGCTATTTTTAGATGAAATCGGCGATATGAGCCTGCCGATGCAGGTAAAGCTATTGCGCGTACTACAGGAACGTTGCTTCGAGCGCGTGGGCAGTAACCAAGCCATTAAGTCCAATGTTCGCATCGTCGCGGCTACGCACCGTGACCTTGAAACTATGGTCAATCTTGGCAGCTTTCGCCAAGACCTATATTTCCGCTTAAACGTGTTTCCAATCATGGTGCCAGCCTTGCGTGAGCGCCTTGATGACTTGCCCATGTTGATTCGCCATTTTTGTAATCGTCAAATTGAGCGCGACACGACTCCACCCATTTTTAATCAAGACGTAATCGATGCCTTATCGACCTATGCCTGGCCGGGAAATATTCGTGAGCTTGAAAATTTAGTTGAACGCCTGTCGATTACGCACGCTGGTAAGTCCTTGTGCACAACAGATTTACCGGCGCGATATTACCCAATGGATTTGTTAGAGACTGAAATGGAGCTCGAAGCTGAGCGCAAAGCGGCCCGGCAACTGGCGGCAGAGCAGCAGGCGATTCAGCTGCAGATCGCCCCAAACGTCAATAAAATGCCACCTATTGCGGCCAGTATTGACTCCCCAGCGCAGCGCGAAGCTGAGCAAGCAATGCTATTTAATGTTCAATCTGAACCAAATGACAGCTCGAGCATTGCCGTGCCTGAGCTTCCAGAAGCAGGCCTAGACCTTAAGCAAACTCTCCAAGACCTTGAGATACGCTACATCACAGAAGCTTTAGCCCGCGTCGATGGTGTGGTCTCACGCGCCGCCCGTTTGCTCTGCCTGCAACGCACAACATTAGTCGAGAAAATGAAAAAGCTTGGCCTGCAAGCGTTTGGCTAAAAGCTGGCACAGTGTTTGCTTTGTAACTTGGTAGGTGAGTGATAGTTAGAACTCACATCGCTAATTAGTAAGGGGTATGGGCATGACCAGTGTCAGCGGAGTCGACAACATACTCAGCCAAATTCGAGCCATGCGCCAAAATACACCTGGCATTGGCTCGGTGCCGACGCCAGGTGTTGGCAGTGTTAATCCCAGCCAAGGTGGCGTTCAGCCCGCAGGGTTTGGCGACATGCTCAAGCAGGGCATTGAGAGCGTTAATAATCTTCAACAAACCTCTGCAAGCAATACCGCCGCCTATGAGCGTGGCGATAGCGAAATGAGCCTGACTCAAGTCATGGTCTCGCTACAAAAATCAGATGTGTCATTTAAGGCCGCCGTGGAGGTGCGCAATAAAATGATTGATGCCTATCACGAAGTTATGCGGATGTCGGTATGAGCCAGTTAAATGCCATGAATGCCAACCTTTCCACCTTGGCGCAGGCACCTTGGTTGCGCCAGCTTTTAATTCTGGTTGGCATAGCGGCCAGCGTCGCGGTTGGCATAGGCTCGGTGATGTGGTCGCAGGGCCCAGACTACAAAATGCTTTACGGTAGCTTGGCGCCAGATCGTGCATCGGCTGTGGTCGACACTCTCAATACGTTAAATATTCCCTACAAAATTGAAAATGCGACGGGCTCTATTTTAGTCCCCAATGATCGCCTTCATGACGCACGTTTAAAGCTCGCCGGCAGTGGCTTAGCCACTGGCGATGGTAGCGGCCTGGAAATGATGAAGGATGAAAAAGGCTTCGGCGTTAGCGAGTTCATGGAAACGAAAAAGTATCAGCATGCCATTGAAACCGAACTATCTCGCACCATTGAAAGCCTACATCAAGTGCGTAGAGCACGCGTGCATTTAGCGATTCCTAAGCAAAGCGTGTTTGTCCGTGAGCGTAAAACCGCCACAGCATCGATATTTCTCGATGTGTTTCCTGGCAGTGTGCTAGAGAAGCAAAACGTTAAAGCCATCGTCAATTTAGTGGCATCGAGCATTCCAGATCTCACCGCCGATCAAGTTACCGTGGTCGATCAGCAGGGCAATCTACTATCCGACAAGGAAACCGATGCTTTGGCGCAGGGTTCACGCCAGTTTGATTACCGCCAGCGCGTTGAGAAAACGTATGAGTCGCGCATTGAGCAGCTGATTTCACCCATCGTGGCCTCGGGTAAAGTGCGTGTGCAGGTTGCAGCAGATATTGATTTCGCTAGCTCGCAAGTCAGTCGTGAGAGCTGGAATCCTGAAAGTCAGGTCGTACGTAGCGAGCAGATTAATAGTGATAGCCGTGGCGGCAATACGAATGCGAAAGCCGCGGGTATCCCCGGTGCATTATCAAATCAACCTATTGCTAATACGGCAGTCGATGCAGAAGGAACAGATGCTTCCGGTAGTACTGAAGGCAGTAAGTCGATCACACGCAACTATGAAATCGAGCGCACGCTCAATCATAGCGACACGCCAGCAGGCACCATCAAGCGCCTATCGGTTGCTGTCGTTGTTGATGGCCGCCCGCAAAAAAATGCAGAAGGCAAAATCGTTAAAGCTGCCCCCAATGCTGCTGAGCTTGAACGCTTGACCATGCTGGTACAAAACGCAGTGGGCTATGAGGCAGAGCGTGGCGATAAGGTCACCGTATTAAGTGCCGATTTTATTCCTGATGTAGTGGCTGATGCAGCCGATGCGCCGGGATTTTGGCAAGAGGCGTGGTTTGCCCAACTGATGCGCCAAGGTTTAACCGGCCTAGGGGTGTTGCTGCTGGTGCTTTTGGTGCTGCGACCAGCCATTAAAAATCTACTCGTGAGCAATAACGTGACGAGTAAGGTTGGCAATGCTGAAGAGGGCGGGATCGGTGTAAATGGTGAGTACATTGGTCAGCATCAGCCCAGCGTTGCCTCTCTTGGTCACTCTAGTGCACCACTGCAACTAGGTCACGATTTCGATCAAAAAGTTAGTTTCGTTCGCACGGTCACCGCTGAAGATCCAAAGCGCGTTGCACAGGTCGTGAAAAATTGGGTGAATAACTAATGCCGAGTCCAGCTGCCATGAGTCCTACAAATAGTCATCAAGCTGCCATGCTTCTGCTGATGATGGGCGAGGAGCAAGCCGCCGAAGTGCTACGTCACGTCGATCCTGATTCAGTGGAAAAGATCGGCATGGCGATGGCGTCGATAAATGAAGTTAATCACGAGCAAGCCAATGCCGTGGTCAGCCGTTTCCAAGAAACCATGGAGGCGCAAACTTCTTTTGGTGTTGGCGTCTCAGGCTATGTTCGACAAATGCTAGTGTCTTCACTGGGTGAAGATCGCGGCAAAACTTTGGCTGACCGTGTTTTAGGCGAAGACGAGGCCATGGAAATTGACTCTCTACGCTGGATGGACCGCGACACTATCGTACACATGCTGCGCGATGAGCATCCGCAAATCGTCGCTATTACCTTAGCGCATATGCCGCAAGATCAAGCTGCTTACATCATTAAGCAGCTACCGTTGGCCTTGCAGGATGATGTCGTGCTGCGCATCGCCACCTTAGAAAAGGTACCTCAAACCGCCATGCGCGAGCTGCAGGATATTTTGCAAAATAAGCTGCAACTCTCAGGCAATTTCAAGTCTAAAGCCATCGATGGTGCCAGCACCGCAGCCGGCATTATTAATAGTCTAGGTGGTGATGCCGGCAAGCGCATCATCAGCTCGCTAGAAAAAACCGATGAAAAACTCACGGAAAGACTTAAAGACTTAATGTTTGTCTTTGCGAACTTGGTGCAGGTCACCGATAAAGGCATGCAGCTGCTATTACGTGAGGTTTCGACAGATTTGCTTACGGTTGCCTTAAAAGGTGCTGATGAAAAAGTTCGCGATAAAATCTTCAAAAATATGTCTAAGCGAGCCGGTGAAATGCTGCTTGAAGATATGGAGGCACGTGGCCCTGTAAAGCTCAGCGAAGTTGAAACTGCGCAGAAAGAAATTCTAACGATTGCACGACGCATGGCTGAAGAGGGTGCGATTTCGCTTGGCAGCAACGGCGATGACTATGTCCAGTAAAGATAGCGCCGCGTGGGCTCGCTGGCAGATGCCAGTGGTAGATCACTCAGCGGATAGCGCAGAGCTTGCTAAGACTCCCTCGATGATGTCTGAGGCTAAGCTGGCAGAGCTTCATGATATTGCCCGCCGTGAAGGCTGGGAGCAGGGCTTGAGCGAAGGCCGAGCCGCCGCTAAGCAAGAGTTAGAGGCGCAGATGCAGCGTTGGCAGGCCTTGCTTAATCAGCTTGCTGAGCCGTTAGCGGCAGTCGATACCAGTGTGCAAACACAGCTACTCGACCTAAGTATGGCTCTAGCTGCACAACTTGCGCAGCATGAAATTTCCCTACATCCAGATCACGTCTTAACGATTATTCGTGAGGCTATTGCTTTATTGCCTTCCGCAAGCGGACGCATTCGAGTGTATTTACATGCGGATGATCTGCGTTTTGTACAAGGCCAACTAAGCTCCGATGAAGCGCAGTGGCAGTTGCTAGAGAGCCCAACCATGCGCCGTGGTGGTGTTGAAATTAGTACGGACAATACGCACATCGATGAGCGTTTTGAAACTCGTTTAGCGCGCACATTTGAGCGACTTGTTGGGCAAGCGCAAGATGTTCAAGGCAGTGAGTCAGCGCCATGATCAACTCATCAAGCGAGCGCTGGTCACAATGGCTGAATGAGCGCCGGCGGCAATTAGGTGACGAGCCCGCCGCGCCAATCGTTGAAGGAAAGCTCAAGCGGGTGGTTGGTCTCATGCTTGAGGCCGTTGGTTGCCAAGTGCCAATCGGTGGTTATTGCATGGTGCAAACGGCCGATCATGACTGGTTAGAAACCGAGGTCGTTGGCTTCTCAGGTGATCGTATTTTATTAATGCCAACCGGTGATATGCGCGGCGTCATGCCTGATGCACGAGTGATACCGCAAACCCGTAGCGCTAATGTGCCGGTTGGCGACGGCCTACTTGGTCGCGTCATTGACGCCGCTGGCAATCCGCTTGATGGCAAAGGCTCATTGAATTGCAGCAGCACGCGCTCGCTGCAGTCAGCACCCATTAACCCCTTGCTCCGTAAACCTATTCGCGAGCCGCTCGATGTTGGTATTGGCGCGATTAATAGCTTGCTCAGTGTCGGCCGTGGTCAACGCATTGGCCTATTCGCTGGCAGTGGTGTTGGTAAATCCGTGCTCTTGGGCATGATGACTCGTCATACCGAAGCTGAAGTGATTGTCGTAGCGCTCATTGGCGAGCGTGGCCGAGAGGTGAAGGAGTTCGTTGATCACATTCTAGGCCCTGAGGATATGCGTCGTGCAGTGGTCGTTGCCACGCCCGCTGACCATTCACCGTTGATGCGCTTGCGTGCCGCGTGGCAGGCGACTGCGATTGCTGAGTATTTCCGCGACCAAGGTAAACACGTCTTATTACTCATGGATTCATTGACGCGATTTGCTCAAGCACAGCGTGAAATCTCACTCGCCGTAGGTGAGCCGCCGGCCACCAAAGGTTATCCACCCACGGTGTTTGCGCGTCTGCCTGCATTAGTTGAGCGAGCAGGTAATGGCGATGAAGACGGGGGATCGATTACCGCGTTCTACACCGTGCTCGCTGAAGGGGATGATCAACAAGACCCGATTGTTGACTCCGCTCGCGCCATTCTCGAGGGCCATATTGTGCTGTCACGACAGCTTGCCGAGGCTGGGCATTTTCCCGCTATCGACATTGAGCATTCGGTTAGTCGTGCGATGAACGACATTATTACGCCAGAGCATAAGCAGGACATTCGCCGTTTTCGCCAAGTCTGGTCGACCTATCAGCAAAATAAAGACTTGATCGCTATTGGTGCATATCAGCGTGGATCCGATGCTCGAATTGACGAGGCCATCCGTTTGCAGCCCAGCATGGCAAAGTTCTTGCAACAAGATACGCATGAGGCGGTGAGCTATGTGCAGGCAGGGCAGCGCTTAACGCAAGTAATGGCAGGCGAGGAGGTCGTATGACCAGGTCGAAGCGTTTAAAACCCGTAATAGACTTAGCTGAGCGTGAAGAGTCGCAGTTAGCGCAGGCCTATACCGCTCAGTTGCGGCAGCATCAGCTAGCGCAAGAGAAACTACAGCAGTTAGTGCTTTATCGACTGGATTACGCCGCGATGGCTGAGCAAGCGCCTGGCCGCCCAATCGATTTGGCGCGTCTGCAAGGCGCGCGGGCATTTTTGCAGCGCTTGAGCGAAGCCATTGGCATGCAAGAGGCTGAAATTCGTCGTATCGATGGTCTAGTGAATCAAGCTCGTGCGCTTTGGTTGGGTGCAAAACGCCATCAAAAAAGTATTCATGACTTAGTGCTGAGCTATCAGGCGCAAGAGCGTCAAATAAACGATAAGCGCGAGCAAAAGCAGCAAGATGAAATGGCTGGACAGCGCATGGCATGGCGCTTGAGCGCTCAAGTTGGCTAAGCCTTAAGGCAGAGAATGATTATGAGTACAGTCAGCATTTTCAGTGATAGCAGCGCCGCCTTAGTGGCGACCGCAAGCACATCATCGGGTGCATCCTCAAGCGCGACCTCCAACGCGAGTAGTGCCGCATCGAATCCTTTCGTGGCGCTACTTAGTGGCCTACTGGGGCCAGATGACGGAGCTATTACAACTACAGTGCTGCCACTCTCGTCTATGACTGCGGGCGACAGCTCACTTAGTTACGTCACGACATCCAGCGTTGATCTGCTTTCAGCAGATGCATTAGCGACTTTGCCGGATGATATCGGCAAGGCCTTGGCTGATGTTGCTCAGGCCCTAGGGCAGCTGAAGTCCTCCCTGGCCGATACCAAAATGCTAGACAGTGAAACCGTAGCTGTTGAGCTCAGTGCTGATGATGAATTGATGACCAGTACAGTCACTAGCGACCAATTATTGACAGCTCAGCAAGCGCCTATCGTTTTGCGTCAAGATCTTGGCACTAGCGCAAGTATTAGCAGCACAGCTAGTACGGCAGATGATGCTCTGCTGGTTACAGCCGGTGGATTATCTACCCGCAGGAATAACGCAGAGCCATTAAACTCCGCAATATCTGACAATGCTACTGATGCGCTAAATAAGCCAACATCAAGCACTAGCTTTACTAGCGCGCTCAATAGCACGGCCGATGTACTCGCCGCAGTTAAAGACAGTGCTCCTGTTTCACCTGCGTTTAGCGTAATGAAAGAAGCCATGCAGCAAGCTGGCGTTAGCGGTGATCAAGCCGATCAATTAGTCAATTTATCGGCTCAAGGCCAAAGTGCGCCGTCAGCTAATGTAGTGACCACTAGCACCGCAGCACCTGCTGCCAGTCAATGGACAGTGCCTGGCCACGCCTTGTTGGATAACAGCGCATGGTCATCGGCAATGGCTGATCGCCTCACCTGGCTAGGTCAAAACGGCATGACGAGTGCCTCTTTGCACATCACCCCCGATGATCTTGGGCCGATTCATGTTCGCATTCAGATGGGCGAAGACGGCGCTAAGGTTGCTTTTAGCGCGGACCATCACGATACCCAAGGCTTGATCGAACGCATGTTGCCAAAACTGACTGCAGCATTTGAAGCACAAGGCTTACGACTCGATGATGTCCGAGTGCAATCCGGTGCCTCACAGGCGGCACAAATGGATTTCAATGATCAACACAGTGGCCAAGAGGCCGCAGCTCAACAGCAGGCTCAAGCTGGTTTCGGATCATCAGAGCAGCGCGGGGGCTCAGCAAGTGGGTCGGGCAGTGTTGCGGGCGCTTCTGGCTCCATCGCTGAACCAGCAGCAGTAACAACAAACATGGGCAATAGCCAGTTAGATGCTTACGCCTGATCTACGCTTTGAGTGGCTTGAGCTAGCCGCTAGTCGTGAGCAGCTCTAGCGGCTATGCTTCGGCATCTGCAAAAAGCCAACATGAGTTTGTTATGAATGTATTGATCGTCCATGCCCATCCTGAGCCACAGTCGTTTACCAGCGCCTTAAAAGATACCGCAGTTGCTGAACTAACCACTGCAGGCCATGAGGTCGTGGTATCTGATCTTTACGCGATGAACTTTAATCCCGTTGCCAGCGCTGCCGACTTTGGCTCGCGTGGTAGCGAGGACTACTTAAACTACGCTCTTGAGCAGCGACATAATGTAAAGGCCGACAGCCTTGCGCCAGATATCGCGGCTGAGTTGGCAAAAATTAAAGCTGCCGACTTAGTGCTGTTGAGCTTCCCACTGTATTGGTTTTCCATGCCGGCTATTTTAAAGGGTTGGATAGACCGTGTTTTCGTCTCCGGCATCGTCTATGGCGGCCGTCGCATCTACGATCAAGGCGGCTTATCTGGTAAACGCGCAATGGTCATTGCCACCACTGGTGGTCGCGATCATATGCTCAGCGCCGGCGGTATTCATGGCGACCTAACGGAAACGCTAAAGCCAGTATTACAAGGCACTTTGGGCTATGCCGGCATGACCGTTTTGGCACCATTTTATGGCTATCACGTGCCGTATATTAGCCAAGAGGCTCGTGAGGCCGTGCTCGATGATTTCCGCACTCAGCTGCGCAACATTGAGCAGCGCGAAGCCTTAGTCATGCCATCCTTGGCAAATTTTGACGCCGAAATGAAACCTCTTTGAGATCACGTTCATGCTAGAGACTGCACAAGTTTTTATTCAAGAAATCGTGCCCACACTTGAGGGCTGGCTCGGTGGTCCGGTCGATTGGAAGCAGATTATCCTGATCGGTTTGGCTCCAATATTTATCGCCACCTTTCTCGTCGAATGGTGGGTTATGCGCCGCCGTGGCCAAACCTCAGAGTTTGTCGGCAAAGACATCTTGACTAACTTAAACTTGGGCGGCATTTACCAAGTGTTTGAGTTGATCGTGCATGCCTTGTTTTTCATGGCAGCAATGCATTGGGTCTATGACCAGCGCTTTTTCAATGTGCCGGTGAATATCTGGACCATCGTGCCGTTGTTTATTTTGCTTGAGTTTTGCTACTACGTTTTTCATCGCAGCAGTCACCGTATTCGCTGGTTTTGGTGTGCCCATGTCGTGCATCACAGCGGCGAGCAAATGAATCTGAGTACCGCCATGCGCCAGAGCATGCTGTATTCATTGACCGGCTATTGGCTATTTTTCACGCCCTTAATGCTGCTTGGGGTTTCGCCAGAAATCACCTTGGCGATGTATGCCGTCGATCTGGCGTATCAGTATTTTGTGCACACCGAGTCGGTACGGAAGCTGCCAGCTTGGTACGAATATATTTTTGTGACGCCATCGCATCACCGCGTGCATCACGGTCGTAATGAGCAATACATCGATAAAAACTACGGTGGCGTTCTGATTATTTTCGACCGTTTATTTGGCACATTTGCAGCGGAAGAGGAGAAAGTGGAGTACGGCATCGTGCGCCAAGTCCACAGCAACAATATCCTCACGTTGAACTTTCATGAGTTCATCGACATGCTAAGAGATATTGCCAAGCCTGGACCATTAGGTCAGCGCTTAAAGCATATTTGGGCGCCTCCAGAGTGGGAGCGCGAGCCTAAAAAGCAGTCGATTGAGTCCTGAGCCTGTACCCGCGTTGCCTTGGCTGCGCTAATATCCTTCTTTATTTAATTTTGATTTTGCCATGACTACTCCTGAAACGGCGGCACAGCGCCTCGTACAACATCATCTCGATGGCTTGCATCTGCCACCTAGCGATACTGATAGTCTCAGCCCTGAGCAGCGCCTCGTCTTGCGCGAAGAAATTAAATCACTGCTAAAAGCCAAAGATGCCGTGCTCGTTGCGCATTACTACACCGACCCCGAACTACAGTCGCTAGCTGAAGAAACCGGTGGCTGCGTCTCTGACTCGCTAGAAATGGCGCGATTTGGCAATGCGCACTCTGCAAAAACACTGGTCGTCGCCGGTGTTAAGTTTATGGGCGAGACAGCGAAGATTCTCAATCCTGAAAAGCGCGTATTAATGCCCACGCTCGAGGCAACGTGCTCCTTGGATCTTGGTTGCCCAATAGATGAGTTCAGCGCCTTTTGCGATGCGCATCCAGATCATACTGTCGTGGTTTACGCCAATACATCTGCAGCGGTCAAAGCCCGAGCCGACTGGGTGGTGACATCTAGCATAGCCGTTGATGTCGTTGATCATCTTGCCGGCCTTGGCGAAAAAGTTTTATGGGCACCGGATAAATACCTTGGTGCTTATGTGCAAAAAACCACCGGTGCCGACATGCTGCTCTGGGATGGCTCCTGCATCGTGCATGAGGAGTTTAAGGCGCGCGGCATTTTAGATTTAAAGCTGCAATATCCTGACGCTGGTGTCTTGGTGCACCCTGAGTCACCTGAGTCTGTAGTGGCCGTAGCCGATGCTGTCGGCTCGACATCGCAGCTCATTGCAGCAGCTAGAGACTTGCCGCATCAGCAGTTTATTGTCGCCACTGATCGTGGCATTTTTTACAAAATGCAGCAGGCCGCCCCCACTAAAACCTTTATGGCTGCACCAACCGCCGGCACTGGCGCGACTTGTCGTTCCTGTGCACATTGTCCATGGATGGCTATGAACGCATTGGAGAATCTCGCGCAAGTGCTGCGTAATGGTGATCAAGAGATTTTTGTTGATGAGCCCACACGCATGCTGGCAATGAAGCCTTTGCAGCGTATGTTGGACTTTTCCGCCGAGCTTAAACGTAGTCGAGGTTAAAGCGTTGAGTGAGGCTGTATCGCATAGCTATCTTTGCGATATGGCCCTAGCGGAACTCTTGATCAAGCTTACGCATTAGCGCTAGCCGGCGCTGAATTTGCGCACTCAATGAGTAATTCTCACCTGCAACTCGCAGGGCATTGCCCAGCTGGTCTTCTGCAGCCTTCAAACGACCCTCTAGAAACAAATATTCTGCTCTGGCGCGAAACACACCCAGTGTGTCTTGCTGCTTGAGCGCACAGTCGGCCATCAAGCGCCAAAGGCCATTATCATTTGGACGCATAGCTACCGCTCTGTCTAAATCAGCGCGAATGCTCTCGGCCTTACCTAAGGGTAGGGCGGCTTGAGTTATGCGTTGTAATAAGCTGGGTTGATTTGGGAAAAGCCCTAAGCTGCGCCGAGCTTTGTCATAGGCACTAGCGTAGTTTCTTGATGCTAAATCCAAATCTATATCGCTGATGCGAAAATCCAAGCGGTTTGGATCGCTTTTCAGCAGAGGAGCTAAGGTTTCGCGTGCGCTCTCGATATCGCCTTTGCGTAACTGCGCCAGGCTCAGGCCAAAGCGGCTGGCTTCTGAATTACTACTGCCATTCAGCGAGTTCGATAAGGCACTGATGAGGTCGTCTAGCTGCGTGCTATAGGCGACCTGCAAGCGCATTTGTACAAAGCGAAACTCAGGATGATTGGCTAATGGCACGCGTGGGGTATCGGCGACACGCCGAGCGAGATCCGATAGCCGCGTCGTTGATAAAGGGTGAGTCAGCAAAAACTCCGGCATATAGCCCAGTCTGCGAGTATTGCGATCGAGCTTTAGAAAAAAGGCAGGCATGGCATGTGGGTCATAGCCTGCTGCAGTTAAAGTTTGAAGGCCTAGCCGGTCAGCCTCTTGCTCGTAAGCTCGGCTGTAGCGAAGTTGGTTTTGCACCGCGATAGCCTGTGCCGATGCCCCTACCGCGACGCCCAAGTCGCCGCCAGCACCTGCTGCGGCGCCTGCTATCGTAGCCAATAGCCCTGCTAAGGCTAGCCATTGATTGTATTGATTAGCTTCTTGTGAGCGTGCGAAATGGCGTTGGCTTAAATGGCCGAGCTCATGAGACAGCACACTGGCCAATTCATCTTCGCTATCAGATGTTAAAATTAGCCCAGTATTGACCCCGACTACGCCGCCTGGTACCGCGAAGGCATTGACCTGGGTGTCATCCACAATAACAACTGAAAAGTCTGGTTGTTGCAGCGGTGTGTAAAGTGCCAGCTTGTAAAGTAGGCTTTCAATATAGTCGCGAACTAGCGGATCTGGCCATAATGGTGCGCTGCCACGAAGTTGCCGCAGCCACGCTTGTCCTAGGCGTTGCTCGGTTGGGCCATCTGCAATGAGGTCGGCTGGTTGGCCAAGTGTGGGCAGGGCATTTGGGTCGTCAAATATACCAGCGTGGGCAGTATTGCTTGTAAAGGTGCCCAAGGACAGAAGTGGCATCAGTGCCAAAACACCGCAGCGCAGTTGCTGAGAGAAAAATTGCCGACGATAACAAGAGAACACACCATACTCCTGGGCCGGCAGCAGTACCGGAGGCTCATGGTAGAATGAACGCCGATACTACGCTAGCCGATGACTGCAATGACCGATGCAATAACGCTTGATTTACGCGGCCTACGCTGCCCAATGCCATTACTAAAGCTGAAACAAGCTTTGCATAAGGCGGAGGTGGGCGGGCGCTTGATTGTGCTCACGAGTGATAGCGGAGCGCAACGTGACATTCCGGCATTTTTGCGCCATACCGATCATCAGCTAGTGTCTTTAGACACAAGTGAGGATGGTTCGACGCAGTTTGTTATTGACGCTCAGGGCTAGCGATAGCCTAGTATTTATAGCGCTTTCACGGCTTCTAAAACGGCACTGGCGTGGCCATCTGCCTTCAACTTACGCCATTCCTGGCGCAACACACCGGTCTCATCGATTAAAAAAGTGCTGCGTTCAATGCCGCGCACTTGTTTGCCGTACATGTTTTTCAGCTTGATGACATCGAAGCTAGTGCATAGCGCTTCATCGCTGTCGCTGAGCAAGTCAAAGGGCAATTCTTGTGCGGCTTGAAACTTATCGTGTGACTTCACGCTATCGCGAGAAACGCCCAAGATGACCGTGTTTTCGGTAACGAAGTCGGCGTGCAGGTCACGAAATTGTTGACTCTCTAGTGTGCAGCCTGGCGTGGCATCTTTCGGATAAAAATAGAGCACGACGCGCTTGCCTTGTAGCGATGACAAGCTAATCGTTTTGCCAGCAGTGGCGGCTAAGGAAAATTCGGCGACGGCTTGACCAATACTGACAGTCATAGAGTGCTCCTATATGAACGATGCGGCGGAATGTGCTTTTAAGTGAAGCACGCTGTTAAGGCTTATATGGTTCGATAATCGCATCGAGATTGCGGTCATCGCAAAATACCATGAAGTTTTCGCGCAATAAGGCAATGTGAATTTGGCCGGGGATATTTACCGTCATGGCTAGCGCAAACATCGGTGAGCCAGTGTGTGGCGCGGCGTAGGTATTAGTTTCCATAGCCTCGATATTGATGTCTTGGCTAGCAAAGAAATTAGCAATATCGGAGACAATGCCGGGGTTATCCAGTGAAATCACATGCACGGTATAAGGCATGGCTGGTACGGCTTGCAGACGAAGCTCGGTGCGCTTGCAGATCATTTCTAGCGATAAGCGTTTGGCAACTGCTGGCAACTGCGCTTCGAGCTTGGCAATGGCATCCCATGTACCAGAGACCATCCAAATAATAGTGAATTCGCGGCCCATGACGGCCATGCGTGAGTCAGCAATATTGCAGCGACATTCGCTAGCAGCCCGCGCAAGTGCTTCAACGATGCCGGTGCGATCGGTGCCCATGGCGGAAATAACTAAATAATGTTCGGCATCAGGACGCATAAGATTTCCTTCGTTAACGTAATTTAGGCTTGATAGCGCGTGGGGTCACTAACGCTCGCAGCCAAGAAGCCTTCACGACGCAGGCGACAGGCATCACAGCGACTGCAGGCATGGCCTTGAGCATCGGCTTGATAACATGACACGGTTAGGCCGTAGTCAACGCCAAGCTTGAGACCTGTATGAATAATCTCTGCTTTCGGCATGGCGATGAGCGGCGTTTCAATGCGCACACTAGCACCTTCAACACCTACTTTCGTGGCAAGGTTGGCGAGTGTTTGAAAGGCGTCAATAAACGCTGGCCGGCAATCAGGATAACCGGAGTAATCCACGGCATTAACGCCGATATAAATAGCCTCAGCTTGCGTGACTTCAGCAACGCCTAAGGCGAAGGCGAGAAATACCGTGTTGCGAGCTGGCACATAGGTAATGGGAATACCTTCACTCTCGGCCTCTGGCACAGCTAAGGCAGCATCAGTAAGTGCTGAACCACCCATGGCGCCCAAGTCGATATGCGCGACACGGTGGTCTGAGACGCCGTAATGCTTAGCGATATTTCGAGCGGCAGTAAGCTCGGCGTTATGGCGTTGGCCATAATCGAAGCTCAACGCAGTAATGCTAAAACCTTGTGATTGGGCGAGGGCGAGACAGGTGACCGAATCGAGGCCGCCTGAAAGTAAGACCACGGCATGCGGCATAGTTCAGTGTCCTGGAGCGTTGTTCCAAAGGTATTTATGAAGCTGTAATTGCAGGCGAACTGGCAGGCGGTCAGCGAGTATCCATTCGGCTAGTGTGCGTGGCTCAAGCAGCTCATGTGTGGGTGAAAATAGCACATCGCCAACACGTTCGTAGAGGCCGTATTGGTCGCATTGCATTCTTGCCCAGTCGTAGTCTTCACGGGTACTTAAGACAAATTTAACTTGGTCATTTGGGCTAAGGCAGGCGATATTTTCAATTCGGTTGCGATGAACTTCGCCGGAGCCAGGTGCTTTCAAGTCCATGACTTTAATCACTCGCGCATCAACTGCATCTATGGCCAGCGCGCCGCTGGTTTCTAATGAGACTTCATAGCCAGCATCGCAAAGTTTTTCTAGCAGGCTGATGCACTCAGGCTGGGCCAAAGGCTCGCCACCAGTTACGGTGACGTACTGAGGGCCATAGCTTGCGACCTCAGCTAAGACTTTATCTTCAGACCAAATCGTGCCGCCTTGAAAGGCGTAAGCGCTGTCGCACCATGTGCAGCGCAATGGGCAGCCGGTTAAACGCACAAAAACCGTTGGTCGCCCAACGGTTCGTGCCTCACCTTGCAGCGAATAAAAAATTTCCGTGATGCGAAGGCTCACCTTAGCGTGTCACTTCAGCCGGATTTTGATCGAGATAGCTCTTTGCAAGGCCAGCTTCAGCACTATCTGAGTAGCTATTGACCACGGTTTGCATGAGTTGGCGTGCTTCGTTGCGCTGATTGCGTAAGTCGGCAATGGTACCCAGCTTGTAATATGACGAGGCCACTTTTGGGCTGCCTTCGTAGTCTTTAATGACGCGAGTAAATTGAGCACTGGCGGCATCTAAGTTAGCGGGAGTTTCGGCCAAATGAAACTCGCCGAGCCAGTAATAAGCATTTGCGACAAACACGCTATCGGGGTATTGCGTAATAAATGCATTCATCGACTTGATGGCAGCTGCTGGGCCATCGCTACGAAAGCTTTGGTAGGCAGCCAGATAGGCTTGCTTTTGCGTTTCGATATCGGCCAAGGTTGCTACAGCGGCAGGAGAGGCTTCTGCGGTGCTTGGACTGATCGGTGCAGGGCCTAGGTTCTGCGTTAGTGACTCAAGACGCTGGTCGAGGTCTGTGTAACGGACACGACTATCTTCTTTCAAGCGGTCAATGACTTGCTGCTGCTCTTCAACACGGCCTTGTAAGGTGGCTACTGTTGTGCGTAAACCTTCAAGTTGCTGAAACATATCCCAAGCAGGGTTGGCAGCAGCAGGTGCAGCCGCCGCAGTCGCTGCCGCAGGATTCGCTTTAGGTGCAGCCGATGCCGCATTTTGAGCGACTTGAGTTTTGCGTTGATCAATACTCTCTACCGGTGCCATGGTGCGTAAGCCGCTATTACGCTGATCAGCTGACACGGATTGACAGCCTGTTAATGACAGTGAACTCACAACGAATATTGCAGAGGCGAGTTTTGCAGACGGACAGATAGCAAACCGTGACATGGCGGTGTTTCCTCAAGATGATCAGTAAAGTGTATCAAACAGCGGCAGTGTAAATAATAAACGGGCCGTAGCCCGTTTATTATTACGTATCAATTGTGTGATTAGTTGGGGCTACCCGATACATAATCTAGCTCAACACGGCGGTTTTTAGACCATGCCTCTTCATAGCTGCCATCGGCAATGGGCTTTTCTTTGCCATAAGAGACGACGGTCAGTTGGTTCTCGTTGACACCGGCGCTGACTAAGTAACGTGCAACCGCGTTGGCACGACGCTCGCCAAGAGCCAGGTTGTATTCGCGTGTACCGCGTTCATCGGTATGGCCCGATAGTTGTAAGCGTGAGCTTGGGTGATTGATTAAGTATTGGGCGTGAGCATTGAGGCCACCGTAAGCAATCGCCGTGATGTCGCTAACGTTGGTGCCAAAGTAGAACACACGAATGCGCAGCAGGTCGGAAGCGCTAGCTAAGCTATCAGTAGAGATGACCTGATTCGAGCTATCGGCAATTACATTGCCTTCGATGGCATTGCCAAGGTTGGCAGAGCCAGTTTCTGGCATAGCGTCAATATTTTCAGCAATAGGTGTGACTGCTTCAATGGCTGGTGCTGGTGGTAAATTCTCAAACTGCGAATCGTCATTGGGGTCGATAGGGCGAGGGCCTTGGAAAATCGAGCAAGCCGAAAGACTTACAATGATTGCACCAACGGTGGCCAGCTTTACGGACTTGGCAAGTTTCAAAATGTGCTCCTTAGTTTCAAAAATGAACAACGATTATTTTCATGGTTTTAACGAGTTCGTTGTCATCCACGAGTCGCAGTAGCTCAAAAAGTATTCAGGCTGCTGTATACATGGCGCAACATTAGCTTACATCGGCATTAGCGTAAATAGGGAGACCACACAGGTTCACGAACTTCGCCATCAACTGCGGGTAATCGCATCTTAAAGCGGCCATCTAAGGACATAATGCCGAGCACGCCTAAGCTGCCTTTACGCGTCGCATAAACGACCATTTGGCTATTCGGTGAAAAGCTTGGCGACTCATCCAAAGGCGTATCGGTCAAGATGCTGAAGACACCGTTATTAAGGTCTTGGATGCCAATAGCGTACGTGCTACCACCGGTTTGGTGAACGACGGATAGATAACGACCATTGGGGCTGATATCGCCGCGGGCATTAAAGTTGCCGCTAAAGGTTAGGCGTTTGGTGTCGCCATTGGCAATATTGAGGCGATAAATTTGTGGGCCGCCACTGCGATCAGAGGTAAAAATGAGTGACTTACCGTCATTGCTCCAGCGTGGCTCAGTATCGATGGCGGGGTTATTTGTTAGGCGCTTCAAAGCGTTAGTGGTGAGATCCATTAAGTAAATTTCTGGATTGCCATCGCGAGATAAGGTTAATGCCATTGATTTGCCATCGGGGGACCATGCTGGCGCGCCATTTAGTCCGGCAAAGTCAGTGAGTTT
This sequence comes from Perlucidibaca sp., assembly GCA_041612115.1. Taxonomy (GTDB): domain Bacteria; phylum Pseudomonadota; class Gammaproteobacteria; order Pseudomonadales; family Moraxellaceae; genus Perlucidibaca. The sequence goes on along the minus strand of JBFJJU010000006.1, from coordinate 19,597 downwards.
AGTGCGCTGACGAGTGGCTAAGTTTTGCACAAAAATGGCTGGCTTACGGCTTTCAAAAGAGACATAGGCAACTTGGCGTGCGCTTGGAGACCATGTTGGCGATAAGATTGGCTCAACAGAGTCGAGCAAAGTGATTTGGCGCTCGCCGTCGATATCAGAAAGCTCAAGTCGGTAGCGACGCTTGCCATCACGTTTGTATTGATTGACGTAAAGGATTTTAGTTGAAAATACGCCTGGCTCGCCGGTAACTTGCTTATAAATACGGTCGCTAATGTAATGCGCGGCATCGCGCCAGCGACTGGCATCAACGGTGAAGGTTTCGCCTAAAACGCGCTCAAGCCCCCCTTTTTTTAGTAGCTCATAGCGAAAGGAAAAACGGCCATCGGCGGTTTTGCTAGCTTGACCAATAACGACTAAGTCAGCTGCCACATTTTGCCAAACGCCAGGCAGCATTTCGGCGCTGCTGCTGGGTCGGCCAGGTAATGTCGCAGTGTCTAGCGAGCGAAAGCGGCCGCTACGATCTAAGTCGGCACGAATGATGTTGCCGGTGTTATCGCCTGCGGATATGCCGCCAAAAGGCACCACGGCAATCGGCAGTGCGTCATCTAAGCGCTGAGTAATCTCAATAGTTAGTGCTGCTTGAACTAAGCCAGAAACTAGTAGCAAGCATAGGCCTAGCCAAGTGTGACGCAACACCATAAGTTACTCCTCAGTAGTATAGTTCAACGAGAATATACGGAAGTTATCACGAAACACAGCCGCATCGGCAGGAACTGGCAGCGGACTGGCACGTAAAACAGCATCTTTTACACTGGCATCGAAGGCTTCATTACCACTACTTTTGGTCACAATGACGGAAGTGACTTCGCCACCGGGTATTAGCGTGATGCGCATCAATGTGCTGAGCTGGCCACTCACTTGCGGCGGGCGTCGCCACTGACTTTTAATTTTTCGGTTAATCGCTTGCGTGAACTCTCGTAATTGTGCCGCTTGCTGCTTGGCAAGGGCGGCACTGGCGGCAGAATTGGCTAAGTCATCAATTTCAGACTGCATTTGCTGAGCGAGCACCTCTTGCTGTTTACGTCGTGTTTCGGCCTCTTGCTTGGCTTGTGCGGCATCGGCAATTCGTTTGGCCTCATCCATGACGCGTTTTGTTTCAGCGGCGGGGTCTGGTTTTTTCTCAGGCACAGGCTCAGGCTTTGGCTTAGGTTCAGGGGCGGATTTGGCTTTTGGCTTGGCATCTGGCTTTTGCGCAGGCTTAGTTTCGGTCTTCGGCTCAGGAGTAGGCTCTTTCTTTGGCTCGATTTTCGGCTCTGGCTCAGGAGCCGGCAATGGTTCTGGTGCAGGTTCAACTGCTGGTGCCGATGCCTGAGGTGTAGCTTTTGTCGTGCTTGGAGCTGCTACCAATATTGCCTGCATGGCTTTAGGGACGTCTGGCAATGTATGTGGTCGCGCAAATAGCACCAAGATCAACACCAAGAGGGCGTGACCAATAAGCGATAGCGTGGTAGCCGGCCAGCTCAGCTTCATTAGGCGTTAATCCTGCAAGACAGAGTAAAGCCGCTCAATGTTACGCAAGAGCTATTTAGTAGATGGACTAAGTCGCTGAGCTTGCTCATGGCGTAGTAGGTAGCTCAGTTAGTAGGCCTACTTGTGTGACGCCGGCTTGCTGCAGTGATGACATCAGCTCAATCACACGACCGTAGCTGACACGCTGATCGCCATTGACTAAAACGGGCAGCTTTTCGCCGCGTGATTGGCGTAGCGCACGAATTTCATTTGGTAGATTTTGCATGCTGACTTCGTTGCGTGTGGTTGGGTCAGACTGCAGCCAAAAGCTGCCATTCGCCTTAACGGTGACGATAAGTGGCTGCTGATCATTAATGGATAATGCATCGGCCTCGGCTTCCGGTAAGTCGACTTCAATACCCTGAGTGAGCATGGGTGCGGTAATCATGAAAATCACTAGCAGCACCAGCATGACGTCGATATAAGGCACCACATTCATTTCTGACATGGGCTTTTTGCGCGGACGCCGAAACGAAGACTGTAAGCTCATGCTTAGTGGCCTGTGCTCGAGCGCGCAGCATGAGCTTCGCGATGCAAAATGCTGCTTAACTCTTCGGCAAAAATTTCATATCGCGACAATAAGCCATCGCTCTCGGCGGCATAGCGGTTGTAAGCAAGTACCGCTGGAATGGCAGCAAATAGACCGATAGCAGTAGCAATCAAAGCCTCAGCAATGCCGGGCGCGACCACGGCGAGAGTGGCTTGCTGCACTTTTGCCAAGCCAATAAATGACGACATAATGCCCCAAACTGTGCCAAATAGGCCGATGTATGGGCTGGTAGAGCCAACACTAGCCAAGAAGGGTAGTTGGGTCTCTAAGCGCGTCTGCTCGACACTCAGCGCAATGCGTAATGCGCGTGCCACGCCTTGCATGGTGGCTTCTGGGTCGGCATTTTTATCTCGCAAACGAAGAAACTCTTGAAAGCCAGCACGGAATAGGTTTTCGCAGCCAGAGTCGGTGCTAGGGGATTGCGCTACTTGCTCGCTGAGTTGACGCATATCAGCGCCGGACCAGAAGCGCTCTTCGAATTTTGATGCAAGTGTTTTGGCGCGGGTGTACACCGCGCGACGCTGCATGATAATGCCCCAAGACATTACCGAGGCGATAACAAGAATAAGCATGACAGCCTGAACAACGGGGCTGGCACCGAGGATTAAGGAGGTGATGGTCATCTCGGGAGCGGCGGTCATTGAGTATTTCCTAACAAGGGTGCAAGTAAGTCGGACAAGGTAGTGGGCAGCGGCCGTGGTTTCAAGTGTTGTTGATCAACACAGGCAACTTCAATATGAGCATCGGCTATGATGACGCCGGTGCGCGTAATGCGTTGACGAAAATGTAGTGAGGCACGACCGATTTTACTGATGGCTGCGCTAACCATGAGTTGATCATCAAGTCGTGCGGGTTGTTTGTAATCGACGCTAGCGTGTCGAACGACGAATAGTACGGGGTCAGGGCTTGTTAAGTAGTGGTCAAAGCCGAGACTACGCAAGCATTCGGTGCGGGCTCGCTCAAAAAACTTCAGATAATTGACGTAATAAACGATGCCGCCGGCATCAGTGTCTTCAATATAAACGCGTACAGGCCAGCTAAACTCAGTCATTGGTTTGCTCCGGCGGTTTTAGGCCTAGTTGTAGCCAGGCTTGTTGACTGGCCATGCGTCCGCGAGCAGTGCGAATCAATAAGCCTTGTTGAATCAGATAGGGCTCGATGACATCTTCAAGCGTGCCAGCATCCTCAGATAGCGCCGCTGCAAGTGACTCAACGCCAACTGGTCCGCCGCTAAACTTTTCTATCAATAACGATAAAAAGCGTCGGTCTAGGCCATCAAGCCCTTGCGGGTCAACATCGAGCAGTGTCAGCGCATCTTGCGCAATGATTTGCGTAATGACGCCATTGCCTTTGACTTCAGCAAAGTCACGGACGCGGCGAAGCAATCGGTTGGCGATACGTGGCGTACCACGGGCACGACGAGCGATTTCAACTGCGCCTTCGGGCTCAATACGCAAGTTTAATAAATCTGCCGAGCGGGTGACGATATGTGTTAAATCGACAACGTTATAAAACTGTAAGCGTTGCACAATGCCGAAGCGATCGCGTAATGGCGAGGTGAGCAGGCCGGCGCGCGTGGTGGCGCCAATCAGTGTAAATGGTGGCAGGTCGAGCTTAATCGAGCGAGCAGCGGGGCCCTCACCAATGACTATATCGAGCTGATAGTCTTCCATTGCTGGATAAAGAATTTCTTCGACTACCGGCGATAAGCGGTGAATTTCGTCAATAAATAAGACATCGCCAGCTTCTAGGTTGGTCAATAGTGCCGCTAAGTCGCCAGCGCGCTCGAGTACAGGGCCAGAGGTTGAGCGCAGCTCACCACCCATTTCGCGAGCAATGATATTGGCCAAAGTGGTCTTGCCGAGGCCGGGTGGGCCGAAGATCAATGTGTGATCTAGCGCTTCGTCACGGCTGCGCGCAGCTTCAATGAAAATAGCCATTTGCTCTCGCACTTGCGGCTGGCCGATATAGTCTTCAAGGCGTGTTGGGCGGATGGCGCGATCTATGGCTTGTTCTAATGGTTTGCGCTCACCAGTGATGAGACGATCGGATTCGACACTCATGATTTTAATAGGCCTTTTAGCGCAGCCCGAACCAGAGTGGCGGTGTCATCGCTGTCTAGGGCACCATCCTTTTTCGCGGCATTGACTGCGCGTTGCGCCTCCACTGGCTTGTAACCCAAGGCAACTAATGCGCTCATCGCTTCTTCGCTAGCCGTTGCCTCTGGCATCAACGCCACATTGGCGGCCTTGCGCTCACCGGGCAATGACACAGAGAATTTATCGAGCTTATCTCGCAATTCAATTACTAGGCGTTCAGCGGTCTTTTTACCGATGCCGGGAATGCGGGTGAGGGTAGCAAGGTCTTCGCGCTGCAAGCAGTTACGCAAGGCACTGACTTCCATGCCGGAAAGTATGGTCAAGGCTAGTTTCGGGCCAACTCCACTGACTTTTATCAGCAGTAAAAAGACGCTGCGTTGTTCGCGCTCATGAAAGCCAAAAAGCTGATGTGCATCTTCACGCACAGCCATATGCGTCCACAATGTCAGTGGCTCGTTCGTGTTTGGAAGCTGATAGTACGTGGTCAGCGGCACGTCGACTGCATAGCCCACGCCCTGAACATCGAGCACAATTTGTGCGCTGTCTTTATCGATCAAAATGCCGCTTAAGCGCGAAATCATGCCACGTTATCCTTGTTCTATGAGGCTGCGCCGTTTTTGAGCCGATACCTTGTGCGCACGCCAGCCTAAGGCAGCTAGCGGCCACGGCCTCGGCGCAAGCCAGTAATCGCCATTTTTAGCATATTTGCGTTGGCATGAGCATGGCACAATGCGGCCGCCAAGGCATCGGCGGCATCGGCTTGTGGGCATGTTTGTAGCTGTAACAGGTGCATAACCATGTGTTGAACTTGCACTTTATCGGCCGCACCAGTGCCAACGACAGATTGTTTAATTTGTCTAGCGCTGTATTCGGCAACGCTTATGCCAGCATTACCGATAGCCACTAGCGCGGCGCCGCGAGCTTGACCTAGTTTGAGTGCCGAGTCGGCATTATTCGATAAAAATACTTGCTCAACACTGGCCTGGGTTGGCTGCCACTGCGCAATCACTTGGCTTAAGCCTTGGAAAATTGTGAGCACGCGCTCAGGCAGTGTTTGTTCAGTTTTCATGCGAATGCAGCCGCTATCGACATAGCGCCAGCCACGGCCCTCGGCGGCAATGACCCCGTAGCCAGTAATTCGCGAGCCGGGATCAACGCCGAGGATGATACTCAAGTCTGATTTATGCGTTCAGCGCGGCCATTACTGCCTCGCTGAAATTTGCGTTGGTGTAGACGTTTTGCACATCATCAAGGTCTTCTAACATATCGATTAGCTTGAGGATTTTCTCTGCCTGTTCAAGCTCGGTGATGTCGGCCTCAGTGCTGGCTTTCATGGTCACTTCAGCTTGTTCAGATTTTAGGCCGACGGCCTCTAAAGCGTCGGCAACGGCACCAAAGGCTTCTGGCGTGGTGATAACCGTAAAGCCATCCTCATCGCTTTCGACATCATCTGCACCAGCTTCTAAAGCAACTTCGAGTAATCGATCTTCGTCTGTGTCGACACTAAAAACGATTTCGCCGCGCTTAGCAAAAAGGTAAGCCACTGAGCCGTTGGTGCCAAGATTGCCACCATTCTTACTGAATGCATGACGAACTTCCGAAACCGTGCGGTTGATATTATCGGTCATGGTTTCAACCAACACGGCAACACCGCCAACGCCATAGCCCTCGTAGCTAAGTTCATCGAGCTTTTTATCGTCATCGCCACCAGCACCACGCGAGATGGCGCGATTGACAACATCGCGCGTCATGTTAGCGCCCAAGGCTTTAGAAACGATAGCGCGTAGGCGGGGGTTGTCCGCCTCATTAGGCCCGCCTAAGCGGGCAGCGACGGTGATTTCACGAATAAACTTGGTAAACACCTTACCGCGTGAGGCATCGGTACGCGCTTTTTTATGCTTGATGTTGGCCCATTTGGAATGTCCTGCCATGGCTTACTCCTTAGGCGCCTGTTGCTGGTGTAATTGCAGCTGTAGTTTTCGCTTCTTCACGCAGACGAATGCCAAGCTCGCGGAGTTGCTTTGCCTCAACCGGCGCTGGCGCATGCGTCATTAAGCATTCAGCAGTTTTTGTTTTCGGGAAGGCAATCACATCGCGAATGGAGGTCGCACCAGTCATCAGCATGACTAGGCGATCTAGGCCAAATGCTAAGCCGCCGTGGGGTGGAGCGCCGTATTTGAGTGCATCGAGCAGGAACTCGAATTTCTCATTGGCCTCTTCCTCACTGATGCCTAAGGCTTCAAACACGGCCTTTTGCATATCGAGATTGTAAATACGCAGTGAGCCGCCACCGAGTTCAGTGCCGTTGAGTACCATGTCATAGGCAACTGAAATAGCGTCGCCGGGATTGGTTTTCAGGGTTTCAACATCGCATTTTGGTAAGGTGAATGGATGGTGTACGGAGGTCCATTGCCCATCACTGATTTCTTCAAACATGGGGAAGTCGACGACCCACAGCGGTGCCCACTCGCAGGTTAGTAATTTTTGATCGTTGCCGACTTTTACGCGTAATGCACCAAGAGCGTCATTGACCACGCGGGCTTTATCGGCGCCGAAGAAAATCAAGTCGCCATTGCCAGCGCCAGTACGCTCTATGATGGCTTTCAGTGCTTCATCGGGCAGGAATTTCACGATAGGTGACTGCAAGCCACTGCCTTCGCCATTATGGATATTGCTGACGTCGTTGACCTTGATGTAAGCCAAGCCTTTGGCACCATAAATGCCAACAAATTTGGTGTATTCGTCGATTTGGCTACGTGGCATAGCCGCACCGCCGGGTACGCGCAGGGCGGCGATACGGCCTTTAGGATCCTTCGCAGGGCCGGCGAAGACTTTGAATTCAACCTTGTCCATCAAGTCAGCAACATCGACCAACTCTAAGGGGTTACGTAGGTCGGGCTTGTCTGAGCCAAAGCGACGCATGGCATTGGCATAGGTCATGCGCGGGAAGGCATCAAATTTCACGCCAAGCAGTTGATCAAACAGCTCAACGGCCATGTCCTCAGTGATCTGCATGATCTGCTCATCGCTCATGAACGAGGTTTCGATGTCGATTTGAGTGAATTCAGGCTGGCGATCGGCGCGTAAATCTTCGTCGCGGAAGCATTTGGCGATTTGATAATAGCGATCAAAACCCGAAACCATCAGTAATTGCTTAAACAGCTGTGGTGATTGTGGCAGCGCAAAGAAGCTGCCGGGCTGTGTTCGTGAAGGTACCAAGTAATCGCGCGCGCCTTCTGGAGTAGCACGCGTCAGGATGGGTGTTTCCACATCCAAGAAGCCGTTGCGATCGAGGTAGTTACGAATCAGCGTGGTCACTTTTGAGCGAAAGCGCATACGCTCAAGCATTTCTGGGCGGCGCATATCGAGGAAGCGGAACTTAAGGCGGGTTTCTTCACCCACGTTGCTAAAGTCATCATTGAGCGGGAAGGGTGGCGTTTCTGATTGCGCCAAAATCTCGATGTCTTTGCCCAGTACTTCAATTTGGCCCGATGGCATATTGGCGTTTTCAGTGCCGGCATAACGCTGACGCACACGGCCAGTGATTTTTAGCACGTATTCCGAGCGAGATTTATCGGCTGTAGCAAATGCCTCAGGAGTATCTGGATCAATGACAACCTGCACTAAGCCTTCGCGATCGCGTAGATCAAGGAAGATTACGCCGCCATGATCGCGGCGACGGTGCACCCAGCCGCATAAAGTCACGGTTTGGTCGATAAATGATTGATTCAAACTACCACAGTAATGGCTACGCATAAGGCCAACTTCTCAGATCAAAAATGGGGTGAATAGCTGTTGCTAGTTCAGCAGGTGGGCAAGTATAGCGAAGTCGCCGTGCGCCTGCGAAGGGTGAGGCTATAAAGATCGCTTTACAGATGAAAAATCTTGGAGTAAATAGCGCGATTAGCGGCGCAATTACATGCTTTGGCATGAGCTATCGCCAGCTAAGCACGATAACGCGTGGCCTGTAGGAGGGCTTGGTGATGGAAGAAGCATTTTTAGAAGAAGATGCGGGTGATCAGGATAACGACGAGACGGAAAAGACCAACTCCGTTAAAAATGTACTCGATAAACGTCGAACCTTGGATGACAAGCTCGATGAGCGTCGTTTACGTCGCGAATTACGTGACTATGATTTCGACTTAGACGATTAATTGTTCGGTTGCTCATGCCAGTTAGCGCCTTAAACTTGCACGTCGGCGCTGACTGGGCATAATGGCAGGGTTCGATTCACTCACATAAAACAAGGATTTGATCATGGCTTTTGAATTGCCCGCTCTGCCCTATGACAGCGCCGCACTGGAACCACACATCACTGCGCATACCTTAAGTTTTCATCATGCTAAACACCACAATGCCTATGTCACTAACTTGAACAACCTGATCAAAGATACTGATCTGGCTGATAAAAGTTTAGAAGACATCATGAAGGCTAGTGCAGGCGATGCCGCTAAAGCAGGCATTTTTAATAACAGCGCGCAGGTTTGGAACCACACTTTTTACTGGCACAGCATGAAGCCTAATGGCGGCGGTAAGCCAACTGGCGCCATTGCTGCAAAAATCGATGCTGACTTTGGCTCATACGACAAATTCGTTGAGTTGTTCAAAGCGGCTGCGACCACACAGTTTGGCTCAGGCTGGGCATGGTTGGTCGTTGGTGCCGATGGTAAATTAGCCGTCACCAAAACTGGTAACGCCGACTCACCATTGGTTCATGGCCAAAAAGCGCTGCTGACTATCGATGTCTGGGAACATGCTTACTATCTGGACTTCCAAAACCGTCGCCCAGATTACATCAGCACATTCCTCGACAAGCTGGTTAACTGGGACTTCGCCAACGCCAACTTGGCTGGCTAAGTGCCTAGTGACGCGGCTACTTTGACAACGAAGTTGCCGCCTAACGTGTCTACAAAAAAGCACCCTCGTGGTGCTTTTTTGTATTCCGAGACCATGTTGCGCCGTCATGTGCGCATGCTGATCAATTTACGTTGGGCATTTGCGCTACTACTCGTGCTCATGGCAGTCGCGTGTGAATGGCTAGTTGAGCCCGCACCAAGTTGGTCTACGAGCCTGCTACTGGCATTTTCTTTACTCATACTAATTAACGTATTGAGTCAGCTACGATTGCGCTCAACGCTTGCAGTTGATCATGACGAGCTGTTTTTTCAGCTACTGTTTGACTTAGTGGTTTTGACTTGGTTATTTCGTGAAAGCGGCGGCAGTAGTAATCCGTTTATAACCTACTATCTTGTGCCTTTGGCCGTGGCAGCATCTACTTTGGCATGGCGGCAAACGTATTGCCTAGCACTGCTCATGCTTATGGCCTATGGCGCGTTATTTTGGTGGCCGACTCCTGTCGCGCAAAGCCCTTGGCCTTGGCATAGCTATGAGGGGCATTTACTCGGCATGTGGGCTAATTTCGGCATAAGCGCCGGCTTGCTAGTGTTTTTTCTCAGCCGCATGCATCAGCGCTTACGAGCCCAAGAGCGCCATCACATTGAGCAGCAACGTCAGCAATTATTGCGAGATCAGACGCTAGCTTTAGGTTCTTTAGCTGCCACTGCTGTGCATGATTTAGCTACGCCTATTGCCACGTTAACACTGTTGGCGGAGGAGCTAGATGGCGTGTCGGCTGATTTACGCGCCGATGTACACACTCAGCTACAGCGCTGTCGCAGTATTTTGGCAGAGTTGCGTGAGCAAGCGCAGCATCCTGAGTTATTACCAGAGCAGTCGTTGGTGCAGCTTATGGAGCATATTGTTGCGCCATTACGTGAAAGCTTCGCCAGCGCCAAAATTACATTAATCGTGAGCTCAGAAAATACGGCATTGGCTATTCCGTGGAAGGCTCAGCAGGTTATTAGTCATGTCTTGAAAAATGCTTTGGAAGCGCTAGCCACAGATGTTTTCATTAAAGCGAGTGTCAGTTCTGAGAATTTTAACTGTGAGATTAGCGACAATGGCCCAGGATTTACGCAGGCCATGCTGGCTGCGGCTCATGAGCAGCGCTTGGAGCCTTATGCCAGTCAGAAGCCTGATGGCCTAGGCCTTGGTTTGTGTTTGGCATTAATCACTTTAGAAGAGCTTGGCGGTTCATTATCGCTAAGCAATGACGCCGGTGCAGTGGTGAAAATTACGCTACCTCTAGCATCAAAATAATGTGCTTACTGTTGAGTTGCCGATGAAGTTACTAATTATTGATGATGATGATGGTTTTCGTGCAGCCTTGGCGCGCGCCTGCGAGCGTCGAGGCTGCACTGTTGCTACGGCGGCAGACCGTGCATCGGCATTGGGTTTAGCCTTGGAGTTTGAGCCAGATGCAGCCGTGGTGGATTTGCGCTTGGCTGATGCATCGGGATTGGCATTATTGCCTGAACTACTGGCCATTCGGCCGACATTGCGCATGCTTATGTTGACAGGCTTCAGCTCGATTGCGACTGCAGTGGAGGCGGTGAAGCGTGGTGCGGTGAATTATTTGGCTAAGCCTGCGTCCGTTGAAGATATTTTGTCGGCCTTACGCGTTGGCAATCTGGTGCAGGAGATGACAGTAGAGCTCGACGCTGAAGTGCCAGCGTTAAGCGTAGATAGGCTGGCTTGGGAGCATATTCAGCGCGTGTTATTGGAGGAGAATGGCAATGTGTCGTCGACAGCGCGCCGCTTAGGCATGCATAGACGCACGTTGCAGCGGCGCTTAAGTAAGCGACCTGTAGCCACGTAATGCGCCGCTGCTATTTATGACTAAGCTGCTTTTACTAGAGGGGCTACGGCAAAATTGGCCCAGAGCGACGGGCTTTAATAAAGCCAATGATTCCTGGCAAAACACTTAGGCCGATGATGCCGAAAATCACGAACACAAAATTTTCTTTCACGACAGGCAGGTTGCCAAAGAAGTTGCCCAGCGTGACAAATGTGCCAACCCATAGAATGCCGCCAAAGACATCAATAGCGAAAAAGCGGCGATAGTTCATATGGCCAACGCCAGCAACAAACGGCGCTAAGGTGCGGACAATGGGCATGAAACGCGCAATGACAATGGTTTTTCCGCCATGTTTAGCAAAATAAGCCTGCGTGCGGTCGAGATCCTTGCGGCGTATCCAGCGTGAATCCCAGGTGTAGACGCGTTCGCCAATGGTGCGGCCAACCCAATAGTTGCAGTTGTCGCCTAAAACCGCTGCAAACCAGAGCAGTAGCGTTAATGTCACTGGGTCCATGATGCCAGTTGCTGCCAGTGCGCCGGCAGCGAAGAGTAGGCTGTCGCCGGGCAAAAATGGCATCACCACGACCCCGGTCTCAACAAACACAATAAGAAACAGCAGGCCATAAATCATGGTCGAGCCATGCTCGTTGGCGAAGGCTTGCAAGTGAACATCCACATGCAAAATGAAATCGATCAGTTCCATACGCGCTCCAAATGTGCGGCAAAGTTATCAAGGCTGGTGGCGCCAACGAGATTGTTTTGCGGCGTGCCGGTGGCATCCCAAAACACATACGCTGGTGGGCCAAATAAGGTGTTTTCTGACATCCACGCGAGCTGGTCGGCGGTGGTGGCAGTAATATCGAATTTGATACGTTTCGCCGGTTTTAATAGTGCTTGAATGCTGGGTTTAGCGAGTACGTCGTTTTCCATTTCGATGCAGCTAACGCACCAGTCGGCATACACATCAACAATGACTGGCTGGCCTTGAGCTTTCGCTTCAGCAATTAGACTGTTGAGATCTGCACGCTCGCTAACGCGGACAAAGCCAAGTGCATCTTCGCCATTGTCGTTTTGCGTGGCTTTGGCGGGTAGCTGCCATGGCTTTAGTAGTTGATGGCCACCTTGCGCGCCCGACCAGATAAGGCTGCCGGCATACATCATCAGGATGGTAGCAAGTAGGAGGCCGAGGCTGAGCCGCTGCGAACTAATGCTGACGAGGCCAAGCGCGCTTAGTCCGAAGAATACGCCCCAGCCAATTTGTGCCTGAGCAGGGCTAACTAGGCGCAATAGCATCAGCACAGCAACGGCGAGCAAGCCCCAAGCGAATAGACGCTTGACGCTATCCATCCAGCCGCCAGCTTTGGGGATTAAGCGCGCGCCACCGGCTCCAAGCACGAGTAATGGCAAGCCCATGCCTAAGCTCAGAGCAAATAAGGCACTGCCGCCAAGTACGGCGTCTTGGCTAGTGCTGAGGAAGAGCATGACGCCAGCCAAGGGGGCCGACACGCAAGGCGAGACGATGACGCTGCTGATCGCACCCATGACAAATACTGAGCCGTAGACGCCGCCGCGCTGTTGTTGCTGCGCTTGATTGAGTCTGTCTTGCCAAGACTGCGGCAGGGCGATGGCGCGACCTTGCCAAAGCATGATGGCAAGTGCGATAAAAATCAGCGCGAAACTGATGAGCACGACTGGCCTTTGCAGTAGGGCAGAGATGTTTGCTGCCGCGCCAAGACTGGCAATGAGCAAGCCAGCGATGGTGTACATCACGCTCATGCCGAGTACATAGCTCAATGCCAGTAAAAAGCCTTGGCGTGCGCTTGGCGTTTTTTGACCAGCAATAATAGCTGACAGGATTGGCAGCATGGGCAAGACGCAAGGAGTAAATGCTAGGCCTAGGCCAAGTAGCAAAAACATGCTAAGCACTAGTGGATAGGAGGCTGTGGCTAGCCATTGCGCGAGGGCATTGGCGTTGTTGGCATCTGGTGCGTTTGCAGTGGCTGGAGCGATGTTTATAGCTTGTGTGTTTTGCGCTGACTGAGCCGACGCACGTGTCACTGTCGCCGTAGCGCCTAACTCAGGCTGCCAACGTGCCAAGTCCACAGGCACACGCCAAACCTCAGGCGGATAACACAAGCCTGCATCGGCGCAACCTTGATAACGCACCAATAGTTCGACAACGCCCGTGGTGTCATGCGCTGGTGCTGGAATCGTCAGATCAATATCGTCGCGATAAACAGTAACGCGGCCAAAGGTTGGGTCGTCATGGCTTTCGCCAGGACTGGAGATAGTATGCGCCGGTAACATTGGTGCGATGCTGCCATCGGCCCATTTCAGCTGAAACTGCTTGTCGTAAAGATAATGGCCGGGGGTGATGGCAAAGTGCAGCACCAAGTCGCCATCTTCGGCTAACACGCTAGGGATAAACGCTTGATCAACGGGTAAAAATTCACCTTGGCGCGGCGTGTTGCCAAAAAGGCCGGCGGCATGACTTAAGCTAGTGCTAATCAATAGCAGGCAAACAAGCGTGAAAGTGAAAAGACCGCGTTTCAAGCGTAGATCACGCGGCGCAGGACAAGCTAGCGACTGAGAGCAGTTCATGGCGTATTCAAACTCGGCGTGGCAAAACCTATGAGATTAAGCGTATTTCAGGGCAGTTTAGGCGCGCAAGTATGGCCTGCACTGGCGATGGCTGCAAAGCCTATGCCGACAAATCTGTCGGTGATGCTTGAGAGACGCATAAGCTCAGCGCTTAGGCTACACTACGCGCAGATTTTTTGGGGGTGGCCGTGTTACGAGTGCGAGGCTTAACTGCGTGGCGAGATGACCGTTGCTTATATCGCGATGTCGATCTGTCGTTGCCGACTGGCACGGTGATGCAAGTTCGCGGCCCCAATGGCGCAGGCAAGACCACCTTGCTTAAGCACATCGCTGGCTTATCCGGGCGGCGAGCAGGGCAGGTCAGCTGGGCCGATAGCGACAGCCATGATGACCGTGATGCGTTCACGCAGCACATGCTTTACCTAGGCCATTTGCCCGGCGTGAAATCAGCACTCACCGTGGCTGAAAACCTACAAGCACTCGCGGCCTGTCGCGGCATCAATTTGCAAGCTCAGACAATTTCGCAGGCACTCACTACTGTTCGACTCGGCGGCTATGACGATATGCCATGCCATCAGCTCTCTGCCGGCCAATTACGCCGCGTTGCGTTGGCGCGACTGTTTACTGAGCCTGTGCCGCTATGGCTGCTCGATGAACCATTTACCGCGATCGACCAAGCCGGTGTGAGCGAGCTAGAAGGCTGGTTGGCAGCACATAGCGAGCAAGGTGGCGTAGTCTTGCTCACTACGCACCATCCATTAGTGCTTAAATGTCCACTACAACACCTTGATCTTGAACCGATTTATGAGGAATGGCATTGATGTCGGCCTTTACTGCGGTGCTGGTTCGCGATCTCCGCATTGGGCTGCGCCAAGGCGGCGGGTGGCTGAATCCGCTGGTTTTCTTTTTGATGGTCATTGCGCTAATTCCCTTAGCCGTAAGCCCTGCGCCCGATAAGTTGCGTGAGCTTGCCGGCGGCATCATCTGGATTGCCGCGTTATTGGCTGTGTTATTGGCCATGGATGGGCTGTTTCGCAGCGACTTTGACGATGGCACCTTGGAACAATTATCGCTACATTCGGCACCATTGGCGTGGTTGGTACTGGCAAAAATCATCGCGCACTGGCTGCTTACGGGTTTGTGTTTAACACTACTGGCGCCATTGGCTGCGCTGCTACTGAGCTTACCTGCGCATGCTATTGGCGCGCTATGTTTGAGCCTGCTCATGGGTACTTTAACGCTGAGCTTGATCAGTGCCATTGGTGCAGCATTAACGGTGAGCTTGCGCCGTGGCGGGCTATTGGTGCCATTAATTACCTTGCCACTGCATATTCCGGTACTGATTTTTGCCACCGCTGCCGTACAGGCCAGTGTCTCTGGGCAGCCAGTCTCCGGCTTTATGGCCTTATTAGCGGCATTTTTGCTATTGGCACTGATGATCGCGCCAATCGCTAGTGCCGCCGCCATTGGCCTGACCCAAAGTATTGATTAATGCGAGTACAACGACCGAGATGAATGTAATTAAACGAGTGTGGGCAAGCATTGAAAGCACGGTAAGCCCGCGGCATTTTTACCGTTTAAGTGGGCTTTGGCTGCCATGGTTCGCTTGGCCCGCAGCAATACTCCTTGCTGTTGGCTTGGTCTGGGGCTTAGCGATTGCTCCCGAGGACTACCAACAAGGTAATAGCTATCGCATTATTTTCATTCATGTGCCGGCGGCAAGTTTGGCCATGGGCGGCTATTTGTTACTAGCTATCTGCGCGGTGATTTCACTGGTGTGGCGAGTGAAAACGGCTGATGCCGTAGCGCGCGCGGCGGCACCGGTGGGTGCACTGTTTTGCTTATTGGCACTAATTACTGGTTCGCTCTGGGGTAAGCCAACGTGGGGCACCTATTGGGTCTGGGATGCACGCCTGACCTCCATGCTGATTTTGCTGTTTTTGTACTGCGGTGTGATGGCCTTACAACAAGCCTTTGATAGCCAAAATCAAGGCAGCAAGGCTTCGGCGCTGCTTGCTTTAGTTGGCGTTATTAACCTGCCCATCATCAAATATTCGGTGGAATGGTGGAATACGCTGCATCAAGGCTCGACGTTTCGCATCACCGAGCGGCCAACCATGCCGCCAGATATGTACTTACCTCTGCTGGTAATGTTTTTAGGCCTGTATTGCTTGTTTGTTAGCGTGATTTTAATGCGCAGCCGTCATGAGGTTCTGCGTCGCGAAGCGCGCAGTCGCTGGGCTCAGGGGGAAATTCATGGTGCGGTAGCTAGTGCCGACTTAGGCACGCCATCGAGCTCTGAGGGAGGCCGCTAATGTATTTCGCAAGTTGGTCTGAGTTTTTCGCCATGGGTGGGCATGCGCCGTTTGTCTGGGCCTCTTACGGCATAGCAGTATTGAGCCTTGGTGCATTAATTCTTGGCTCGCGCTTAAATCAACGCCGCTGGCTGGCATTGCAACGTCGCCGCCGGCAAATTGCTCAGCAGCACTTCTCAGTGGCTAACGCTAGCAAACAACCCCAGTCACAAATTCACTCAGCTACTCAGGAGCGCTAAACCATGCATCCACAACGTCGCCGCCGCCTACTTTGGGTTGTGCTATTGCTGCTAGGTTTAGGTGCTGTGGTTGCGCTCGCGAGCTATGCACTGCGGCAAAACATCAACCTGTTTTACACCCCTAGCCAACTTGCGGCCCATGAAGCACCAGAAGGCCGAAGTATTCAGGTTGGCGGTTTAGTTGTGCAGGGCTCTGTGCAGCGTTCGCCCGACAGCCTGGCTGTGCGCTTTATGCTCAGTGATTTAAAAGCCACGGTACCTGTGCAGTTTACTGGCATTCTGCCCGACTTATTTCGTGAGGGGCAAGGTATTGTCGCCAATGGCGAGTGGGTTAATGGCGAGGTTGTCGCCAGTGAGGTCTTAGCTAAGCACGACGAGAACTATATGTCGCCGCGTGTCAAAGAGGCCATTGAGGAGGCGGGTCATCCTGGTGATAAGCCCGCTTATTGAGTCTTTCGAGCCATACTTATTGAAAGATGCGTTAAAAGCCTTACTGTGGCGCTTGTTTAAAGCGCCAGAGCCAAGTGCTAAGCAGCGTCATCACGCCTAAGCCCGCCATTAGGCTATACAGAGACAAGCCCAACACGCCGAGCACAAGCATCGCGATCAATGCGCTGCTAACCATAAATAGTGCATTGAGGACGTTGATGCCGGCTATCACTTGCGCGCGCTCATACTCGGCGGCATCGGTCTGAATCAAAACATATAAAGGCACGATATACAGACCAGCACCGAAGCCGACTGCTGTGAGCTGAAATATATGACGCCATACACCAGATGTTTCCATCCATTGTTGCAGGTTTAAGAGCTCACCGACATAAGGTTGGCTAGGGATGAGTAAGCTCAATGCTGCCATCATTAGGCCGCCAACCATGACCACACGACCTGGCGGCAACACTTTTACTAGTGAGTGACAGGCCAATGAGCCAATGCCAATGCCAACCGAAAACAACACCAATAAAGCCGTGGCCACGCCTGCATCGCCACCTAAATATCGCGCGGTGAACTCAGGCAGTTGTGTTAACCAAAGCGCGCCAAACAACCAAAACCACGAAATACCCAAGCTGAGTTGCCAGCGAAAGGCATTGCGGCGCAGTGCGGCCAGGCAGGCTTTGGTGTTACGTACGAGATGATAGTCAGTGCGCTGTTTTGGCTCGATGGCAACACCGATGGGCATATTACGACTAAAAGCCCAACCAACCACAGCTAGGAAAATCAGGCTGCCACCCAGTACAGCGACATCGGCATCAAACACGGTGACTAATACGCCGCCAAATAAGCTGCCAAGCAAGATCGCCAATGATGTGGCGGTTTCAACTAAAGCATTGGCTGGCATTAAGGCATTGGGAGCTAGGCGCTCGGGTAACCAGGCATATTTGATTGGTCCAAACAGCGCCGACTGCGAACCCATGCCAAATAGTGTGATGAGCAGCAGCGGTAATGATTGTAAATAAAAGCCAAGAAAGGCCAGGCTCATTAAGCAAATTTCTAGCACTTTCACTTGCTGAGTGAGCTGAGCCTTCTCGAAGCGATCAGCCCATTGCCCTGCGATGCCGGAAAAAAGAAAGAATGGTAAAATGAACAGGCCAGCGCAGAGGTTGGTGAGGAGGCCAATGGGCAGTTCGCTATAGGTAGCGGTCTGGTAGGTGAGCAATAAAATCAGTGCCTGTTTAAACGCATTGTCGTTGAAAGCGCCGAAAAACTGAGTGCCAAATAATGGCCAAAATTGACGCTGAGCGAGGACGTGACGTAGCGAGACCATAAGTGAAACTCAATGCGGAATTTAGCGTCGAGTATGCCCAGACTGTGACGATAATCGCTATCATGGCGCATTAATTTTTCCATGGACTGTGGGCATGCGCCAAATTGGGCAAAAATTCATCCTGCTGATGGCTGCTCTGGCAATAGCGAGTGCGGCGCGGGCAGATGACTGGCGCTTTCAAGTTACACCAGAGAGCTTGCGCGCTGTGGTTGAGCTCGCTGCAGGTCCTTGGCATGAAAAAGGTGAACTACTCGATGTCATCGACCTCACCAAAAAGAAGCCCGAGCCCTTAACCGCTGCGGCAAAACGGGCGCGTGCAGTGGCCGTGCAAGATGCAATTAGTGACACCTTAAAGGCCGTTGGCTATTACGACGCAGAGCTTAGTGTTATGCCTTCGGGTGAAGGGATGGCCGTAACCGTGGTGGCAGGCCAGCCCGTGTTGGTTGAAAATATTGAGCTGCAATGGCTAGGTGAAAGGGAGCCAGATCGTGGTTTTAGGCCACCGAAGTTTCCGTTAAAAAAGGGAGATGTGCTGAACCAAGCCGCTTATAGTGACTATAAGCAAGCGATTGAGAATTTGGCTTTGTCTCGCGGCTACTATTCAGGCCATTGGGCCACACAACGTATTGCGCTGGATTTATTCAACCATAAAGTTGACATCACCTTGGCATTTGAGCGTGGTCCGCGTTCGCACTTCGGTGAGCTGAGCTTTGTTGATCAGGATGGCAAACCCTTAGATGCCATAGAGCCAAAGTGGTTGCAGGCATTAACACCATTTAAGGTTGGCGATCCCATTAGCGCTAAACAGCTGGTCGCGCTGCAAAATAACTTACTCGATGCACGCTACTTCCAAGATGTCCGCGTTGACTTGCAGGAAGAGAACAGCTCAGGCCTGCGCCCAGTGATAGTTCAGGTCGATGTTCGTGAGCCCAATAAAATGTCCGTTGGTTTAGGTTATACCACCGATGTTGGCCCGCGTATTAGTGTGAATTGGCAGCGTCCGCGCTTCAACGAAAAAGGCCATGGCATTGAAGCCAGCAGCGAAGTTTCGGAAGTGCGCCAGCAGGCTGATGTGCGCTATCGCATCCCATATAAGCACCCAATTGAAGACACTATTCAGCTTTTAGCGGGCGTCTTGCGCGACGACATTGATGACACCCAAACCACGCAAACAGTAGTAGGAGTGCAGCGCGTTATCGCACCCGCTAGAGGCTGGCAGCGCACTTATGGCTTACGACTCAGCGAGGAGCGTTTTCATCGAGTGAGAAGCGAGTCTGGTGCGCAGGCGCTTTTAGTGCCAAGCGTGAGCTTATCGAAACTTGAAAGTCGAGGTAGGCTTGACCCCATTCGCGGTTTTAATCAGCAATATCAAATTGAAACTGCAAGCAGAGATTTTTTCTCCGATGCAGACTTTCTTTTGCTACGCGCAAATTGGCGCCACCTCACCACGCTAGCCAAACACCATATGTTTCTTACGCGCCTAGAGTTAGGCCATATCATCAGTCCAGATTTCAGAAATGTGCCGCCTAGCACTCGCTTTTATGCCGGCGGCGACAGCAGTGTGCGTGGCTATGATTACCGCAGTATTTCGCCGGTGAATGCCGCTGGTGACAGTGTCGGCGGCCAGAATTTGGTGGCGGGCTCGTTTGAATACGCCTGGCGTTGGTTGCCAACGTGGCGACCTGCCGTATTTATCGATGCCGGCAACGCCTATACGGGCTCTTGGCAGCCGCTAAAGTTAGGCGCCGGCGTTGGTTTACGCTGG
>JBFJJU010000005.1:0-54643 GCA_041612115.1 Perlucidibaca sp. | reverse complement strand
TGCCTATCGCCCGCACCATCCCTATCAAGAAACTACTCGCTATAAAAATACAAGTAGCTTAATCATGCCGCGCTGGATGAAGCCGATTGAGTGGTTTTGGTTAGGGCAGAACCTACATTCTATTCATCATGCCTTTCCACGTATTCCATTTTATCGGTATCACACTGTTTTTAAATCAATTGAGCCAGCTCTTCGAGCTCATGAAGCTCCAGTAATTGGAATTTTTAATAGAGAAAAGTTGTAAATTTAGCCAATAATTATTGTTTTTTCACATGTAAATCACACCATAATAAGAGAAAAATATATGAATAAATTTATTGCTCCAGTATTTTTAATTGCCACTTTTATAGCGCCAGTTGTTCAAGCAGATCAAAGGCTTTGCGTTTATGATCTACTTGGTGGCGCTGGCGATATGGTAAATATTGCCAAAGACTACGCTCTAGCTGCCCAATCCATGGGCGCTAAAATTACGATCAAAGCTTACACTGACGAGCGAGTTGCGACAGAAGACTTGAAAGCAGGTGAGTGCGACGCAGTGATGGCAACTGGTTTTCGTACTCGCCAATTCAACCCAACAGCTGGAGCTCTCGACTCATTAGGCGTCTCTACCATCATCCGTAATGGCAAAGTTGATATGCCAGCTAGCTATGAGACGGTGCGAAAAACCATTCAAACCTTTGCTTCGCCAGCAGCTAGCAAATTAATGGTTAATGAGCGATACGAAGTCGCTGGAATCATCCCGTTTGGTACAGCATACCCCGTTGTTAATGATCGCAAAATAAACACGGTAGAAGCACTAGCGGGCAAGCGCATTGCTTCATTTGATTATGATAAAGCGCAAGCCATCATGATTCAGAAAATTGGCGCGCAACCTGTCTCAGCCGATATCACAAACTTTGCCGGCAAGTTTAATAATGGCTCTGTGGATTTTATCGCCGCCCCAGCCATGGCTTATCGACCACTAGAGCTTTATCGCGGCATCGGTAATAAAGGGGCTATTCAACGCTTCCCAATCCTTATTTTGACTTATCAAATCATTATCAACGAGACGAAGTTTCCTGAAGGATTTGGCCTGAAGTCACGCCAGTATTGGTTGGGTCAATTTAATCGTGCGATGTCGCTTATCAACAAGGCAGAAAAAGATATTCCTGCAGCTACATGGGGTGATTTAACTCCAGAAAATATGGTCAAGTACACCATTATGCTGCGCGATGCACGTGTTTCGATTGCTGAGAAAGGTATCTATGACAAGCCTGGTCTGAAAATCATCAAGCGTGTTCGCTGCAGCATTAGCTCAGCTGACTCTGAGTGCAGTGCTAATACTGAGAATTGGTAATTTTATACAGGCTGCCATTTCAATTATCGGACTTTAAAGGCTAGATATGAACGAATCAGATCAGCTTGATTACGACTACCTCATCATCGGCTCTGGCTTTGGTGGCAGTGTTTCAGCATTACGGCTAGCCGAGAAAGGCTATCGTGTTTGTGTTTTAGAGCAAGGTCGCCGATGGACTCCAGAAAACCTACCATCGACGAATTGGAAGTTTTGGGACTATCTTTGGCAGCCCGTACTTGGCCTACGCGGCTTTCTTAGCTTACGGCTTTTCCGCCACGTCATGATTTTACATGGCAATGCTGTTGGGGGCGGATCTATTACATACGCTCAAACTCTGTTAGTGCCACCAACAAGTGTTTGGATGGAGGGTAGTTGGGCAGGGATTTCAGATTGGCATACGGAGATGCCAGCGCATTTTGAGCGTGCGAAAGAGATGCTTGGTGTTACGGCTAATAAACGTCCCGGTGCCGCTGATGCGAAACTTAAAGAAATGGCAGATGCAATGGGCGTAGGGAGTAGCTTTTACCATACCGATGTCGGTGTTTTTTTCGGGAGTGAGAGTGATGCACCTGGAACAGAGTATCCAGACCCCTACTTTAACGGCGATGGACCTGCACGTAACTCTTGTATAGCTTGCGGAGGCTGCATGGTGGGCTGTCGTTACAATGCTAAAAATACTCTGGATAAAAACTATCTCTATTTGGCAGAAAAAATAGGTGTAACTGTTTGTTCTGAAACCAAAGTAATTGATGTAAAGCCTTTGAATGGGTGTGTGGATGGTGCTGATGGTTATGCCATTACAACAGTTCCAGCATTTGCTCGCTGGAGGCCTGAAACTAAGCGTATAACAGCAAAAAGTGTGATTTTTTCAGCATCATCACTAGGCAGCCAATCATTACTATTTTCCTTACGAGACTCAGGCTCTTTACCAAATATATCAGCAAGTCTTGGTAAGTACGTTCGCACCAATGCAGAGTCTATTTTGGGTGTGCGCTATCCTGGCAGCCATGAAGATATGTCCAAGGGTGTGGCTATCGGATCTGGAATTTATATTGATCAGCATACGCATGTTGAAGCAGTACGTTACGCAGATGGCTCCAACTTACTTAGCAGCTTACTCACTATTTTGACTGCAGGACAGCCGGGTGCTAGCCGACCACTGTACTGGTTATTGGCATTTATTCGCTTAACTTTAACTCGTCCAGTTTCTGCTATTCGCGCTGTTCTTCCTTACCGCTTCTCGCGAGAAACGGTAATCTTTTTAGTGATGCAAGCTCTGGAAGGGCACCTAGATATGCGTTGGACGCGACCGTGGTATTGGCCCTTTAAAAAGACATTAAGCACCCATGGAGCTCCCATTCCTACCTTTATTCCTGAGGCAAATGAATTCACACGGAAGGCCGCCGCCGCTACAGGTGGCGTTGGCATGAGCTCGCTTAGTGAGATATTTTTCAATGTCCCGATGACGGCTCACTGCATGGGTGGGTGCAACATGGCGAAGAGTGCAGAAGACGGAGTGATAGATGCGCAGAATAGGGTTTTTAACTATAACAATTTGTATGTGATTGATGGCTCTGTAATTGCGGCAAATCTGGGGGTCAATCCAAGCTTAACAATTACTGCATTGGCAGAGAGAGCTATGAGCTTCATCCCTGATAAAGTTAGATGCTGACATCGGAATGGTATGCAGCACTCGACTTTAGAGTGCCGAATGGTAGTACACAATACCAGTCCAAACTCAACAATTAGCATCAAACCATGCGGTAGTTTCGAGCCTGTTCAGATTTGAACAGCATTTGATAGTAAGTCAGTATCGGCGCAGAAGAGGCGTTGCTTCTGCGCTTGAGTAGAAGCAATTGCTTAGGGCTGCAAAGATCAATATTTGTTGGGTCAGTAAGCTAACTTATAAGTCTCGACAGACTGCTAGATAGCGGTAGTTTGCCGGCTTTGATGGCGTTGGCGTGGTTGCTCGCGGATAATGCCGCGCATGAAATCTACTTCCTCTCCTTGGACCGGTCGCATGCTGGTCCTTGCAGGCATCTTGTTGTCTGCTTTTAATCTGCGTACTGCAGTGACTTCCTTGACGCCGTTACTGGACACTCTGGCTGATGTCTTTGGCTTCGGGACTACCATGATCGGCGTGTTCGGCATGGTGCCTACGGCTGCCTTTGCTTTGTTCGGCGTGCTTACGCCGCTTATTGCACGGCGCATCGGCCTGGAAAACGCGGCCTTGTTATCCATGCTCTTGGCTGCGGTTGGATTGTTAGGGCGCGGCTTTGCCACTGACACCTGGCAACTGCTGGCCTCGTCGGCCTTGGCGCTGGCCGGTATGGGCATCGGCAACGTTGTCCTGCCACCGTTGGTGAAACGCTATTTCCCATTTCGGGTCGGGTCGGTCAGTACCGCTTACATCACCCTCTTGCAAATGGGCACCATGCTACCTGCATTAACGGCTGTGCCCTTAGCGCAAGCCGCTGGGTGGCAGGTGGCGCTTGGCTCGTGGTCACTGTTAGCCGTGGTGGCTGCCTTAAGTTGGGTAGCGGTGCTGGTACAGCAACATCGGCGCGGATCAGTAGTGGCGGCGCTCCATGATCAATCCGTACTAGGTGACGATGGAACTCGCGGACTACCTGTGGCTGGGCCGCTGCAACATCTGAAAGTATGGCGCTCGCCGTTAGCTTGGGGCATGGTGTTTATGTTCGGCATGACCTCGCTGATCACCTATGCCATGTTTACTTGGCTACCAGTGCTGATGGTGCAGGCGGGCGCCAGTCAGGCATTTGGCGGAATGATGGTCGCGCTATTTTCAGCATTTGGTTTGCTCAGCGCTCTTGGAGCTCCTTTTGCAGCCGTGCGCATGCGCAATCCTTATCCGCTGGTGGTGATGTGCGTAGTAGCTTACGCCATTGCATTTCCTGGCTTGCTGTTGGCACCGATGTCTATGCCGGTACTCTGGGTGGTATTACTAGGCGTAGGGCCAACGACTTTCCCACTGGCATTAACCATGATTAACCTACGCACTCGAACACATGCAGGCTCCACAGCGTTGTCAGGTTTTGCGCAAGGTGTCGGCTATACCCTGAGCTGCGCTGGACCGTTGTTATTTGGTGTATTGCATGACAGTAGCCAAGGCTGGGGTTTACCGTTCGCATTCCTGTCGGTATGTGTCGTGCTGATGGCGATAGGCGGCTGGCAGGTGTGTAAGCCGCAAATGCTCGAAGATGATCCTCGAGTAGTTGGCAGTTGATTTGAGCGCACCCAGCTTAAATTGATCTAAGCCGAGCTTGATATGACCAGCATATTTAAAATGAATAAACCATGTTTTCAGCAAGCATAGTTACAGCTTTCACTATGACATCCCGCCTGAATAGCTTTTTGCCAACAGATTCGATCGAAGCTCGAATGGCCGTCACAGCGAAGTGATAGGCATAGCTTACCTTGATGATCTTGGCCAACTAGTGTAAGTGCACCATTTTTTACGCTTGGGCTAACAAAGATTTCAGCTATGTGTGAAATAGCTATATGGACTTGTTGTTGTGAGCTTTGGTAAAGCTTGAGCCAGTTAGCTTTTTGCGCTACTTCCATGATGCGGCCCTTTAGTTTAATAGGGCTCGTACTGACGCCCCATTTTAACGATATTGTTACAGAGAGCATCGACATTTGTCGTAATAAAACTGATAGCTGCTCTATGGGAAACTCAATTAGGTTAGCTGGCTCATGGAGCATCTTATTGGTGATGTGCATGCTGTTCATATTTTTCTCCTGCTGAGTTATATGCGCATTTAAGCTACTGTTTAAAGGTTACGATTGGCACAGGAGCAAGTGTTTAATCCTGTGCCAATTTCTCACACCTTTATTAGATCGTTCGTATTTTTAAAATGAGCCTGTGACGCTGACAAAAAATGAACGGCCATGCTCGTTATATGTTCGTGCGCCGGCTGTTGCTCTACCGTCTGGAATCGCTGCTTCTCTGCCAATGTAGGTTGCACCTAAACGGTATAATTGCTTGTCAAAAACGTTATTGACTCCAACTTGGAAGTGGTAGTTTTTATTCAGCTTATACGCAGCACTAACGCCTGCAATACTGTAATCATTGACAGGTGTTTGGTTCGTAATTGCTTGGCCGTTTCGAACGTTAAAGGTCGCTGGTTGCTGTTTTCCGTACCATGTGACATTGCTTTGTAGTGCAAGCTTTTCAGTCAAGTCCCAATCTAGTGATGAGTTCACCGTAAATTCGGGGATGACACTTAATGGCTGCTTATAAGTCTTGTCTTCTGACTCGATCATGTAGGTTGCATTGGTATTCCAGTTCAACGTGTCGGTCAGCGCTACAAGTACGTTTCCCTCTAGGCCGGAGACAACAGCTTCCGGTGTATTCTCCCAGCGCAAAATGTCTGCAGGAGTGTTTGCAGGTCCGTAGACTACGGTATCTTCAGTGGTAGTTCCTGCGATAATTTTATCGCTATAGTCGTTGTGAAAATACGCCAAGCTAACCGTATTTTCGCCATCATCATAAGCAATACCAATTTCTTTATTGATGCTGGTTTCGCTATTAAGGTCCTTATTCCCCTGTAAGTAGCAAGGCGTAGTATTTAGACAGCCTGTACCAAGACTAAAAAGTAAGTAGTTTGGGTTTGATTGGTAAAGATTTGGTGTTTTATAGGCTCGAGCTACGCCACCTTTGAGCTTCCAAAGCTCGTTCAGTGCATACGATGCCGATAGACCGGGACTCACATTAAAGCCAAACTCTTCGTGTTGGTTTAGGCGTACCGTAGGAGTTAGCGTCAGCTTATCGGTAACGTTGATGTTGTTTTCGGCATAAATTGCGGCACTTAAATAAGCTGTTTTTGTTTCCCCATTTCGTCCATCGAGCGCGCTAGGGTCTAGTGCAGCACCATTTCCTGGATGAACAAGTGTCCGAGTACTGCCGGGATCGTCTAGTACTTCTCGTTGAATTTCTGCGCCTAAAGTGAGTGCCTGGCGTTTGCCTAGCCAAGAGCCGGGTAGGTTGACCTCTCCACTAAGTCGGGATTCTTGTAATTGAGACGTGAATCGGGTTCCTTGCCCTTGCGCGCCAGCCTCCGACAAAAATGACCCCTCTGGGCCACCAAATAGGCCTTCTGTAGCGCGTGAGTTTCGTGTGAGCGCATGCGTTAAATCCACTTTAGATTTTCCCCAATCCCAATCACCAAGATGGCTAAGTCCAAACGTGCTGCGGTGAACAATGGTTGTTTCTTTGCCATACAGACTGGACGCTGGAGCAAATGCTCCGCCGCCTTCACTAGCACTCGATACTAAGTTTTGCGTATCCCCGGAGTAGAGATCGCTTTTTCGACTGTAGCCCATGTTTATGGCTAGTGTTTGCTGATCGCTAAGCGCTAAGGTCAGTGCATTATTAATATGCATATTGCGGCTACCGGCCTTGCCAGCGGCTCGTTCACCTGATGTGCCAAGTATGGGGTTAATGTCCATCGCATCTGGGTCAGTTTTGGCATAGCCACCGTACATACGGAAACCGACACGCTCACTCAGCGGGCCGGCAAGATTAAAACTAGTGCGACGAGAATCGCCTTCTTTATCGTCTTGCTGGAAGTTGTAAAACTGGGTGATAGACCCGCTTAATACATCAGGCACACGCTTAGTAATGATGTTGATCACGCCACCCATCGCACCCGACCCGTAGCGCGCAGCCGCTGGGCCTCGTAATACTTCAACACGCTCGATCGCTTCTGGCGGCACCCAAGCGGTATCACCATCTGTATCGCGCTCACCAGTCCAACCCATGCGAGAGGCGTTGCGTGAAGAGGTGGGTTGGCCATCAATTAGTACCAATGTGTTATCTGGTCCCATGCCTCGCACATCAATCTGGCGGCGGTTGCCTCGTGAGCCAGAGTTTGCATTGCCGGTTAAGTTAACGCCTGGTTGGCGACGCAGAATTTCTGAGAGGTCATTAACGGGAGGGCGCTTCTCTAAGTCGTTAGCTGAAATTACTGACACGCCAAGTGATTGCTTAATCTCTTCTTCGGCGGTTGCGATCACTTGAACGGTATCAAGCTGACGCAGTTGATCTTCTTTGGCGACTGCAACGTTACCTATGCTTAATAAAACAGCAGCACTAAGGGCTGTGCGAGCCATCGGGAGGCGAAAATCGGTGTGCATGTGCTGCTTCCTTTTGTGAATGCTAATGAGAACGCTTATCATTCTATTGATGTTTTTTTGAGTTTACAATAGTATTGCGGGCGCTTTATGAGCTCTTTTCACCACGTAGTCTGAGTGTGCTTTATGGCGTTTTTAATTTCGTTCTTGTTTGGTTTTGTTGCGCTCTTGCTTTTCTATCTGTCGTTGCCGGGGCAGCGTTGGTTAGCGAAATCGCTACCCAAAGCATCTTATGGTTTTGGATTGGCTTTACTAATTATTGCAGGATGGGTGATTGCTCAGGAGATGAGTTCGCTATCTGCGGTGCTGACTATAGCTACACTGGTAATGCTGATACTCCCAGCATTCCCATATTTATCGTTGATGCGTCGAGACATTCGTAAATGAGTATTAGCTCGAGGCGAAAGATAAGTCCTGATTGGATAAGCAAGACGGTAGCGGGGGCTTTTTTGGGGCTCCTGCTAGCTTTTGGCTTGGTGGGGATATTTGCTTGGGTAGGCCCTGGCGGTATTGCTGCTGCAAATAAGTCGCAATTTGTTATGTGGATGGTGCCGCCGTGCTGGCTCACAGTGTTCAGTCTGACCTACTTATTTCATAGTGGCCGACAAGCATGGTTTTGGTTGGGCGGCCTTAGCATTACTAGTGTGTTAGCGATGCTATCTCTGCGCTACTTCATGGTAGGAACCTGATTATGCGTATACGCGCAGATATTATTGGTATTTATAAGTCACTTCATACGTGGACGGGGCTTTTAGCAGGCATGGCATTATTTATTGCCTTTTTTGCTGGTGCTCTAACGATGTTTAAGGAGCCACTTAATCTCTGGGCCTCTCCTCACCGAGTGCAGTCCATTAGTTCAGAGCAGTTGCCTACACTAATTGAAAAAACATTGCTTAGTAATTCAGAGCTGTCCCGCCGTGGTTTTACGTTGCACTTACGAACAGACAGCAGTACGCCGGCTCCATTGACATGGGTTGCAGGTGATGTGAGTCGTAATCCATCTATGACTTCTGAGCGATTTTTTTGGTCTAACTTAGATGCTCGTGGTGACGTGGTAACGGGCCAATATCAAGCCTCTCCTTTGGGCAATCTGATCGACTATCTACATCAGACGGCAGGGGTTCCAGGCACTGGCCACCATTTATTTGGCGTTTATGTCATGGGCGTGATTGCGATTCTCTATTTTATTGCATTGATTTCTGGCTTGATTGTACTGTTACCAACATTGGTCAATGACTTTTTAGCGATGCGCGTGGGGAGAAACTTAAAGCGCTTTTGGCTTGATGCGCATAATGCAATTGGCATTGTTAGCTTGCCGTTTCATTTGATGATTGCACTAACTGTAATTGTCTTTGCATTTCATGATTTTATTTACGATAGCTTGCAAGTTGCCGTTTATGGCGATAGGCCCATATTTGAGCGTCCAGCTATGATCAACGGGCCTACAAGAACTATCCAAGAAATAAGGTCTCCCGCTGAGATTTTGGCGGAACTTCAGAAAGTATCGCCTGATTTTATTCCCAGAGAAATGATGTACTCGAATGTTTTAGAAAGCCATGCAAGTGTTCGTATTGGCGGTGAAGATAATGGTCGCATCTTACGAGGTGCGACGCGTGGCTTTACGACAATTAACCCTTATAAAGGCTCAGTGACGGAGGTTGATTATCTGCCTGGAAGCCAACAGGGCTATGCAACGATAATTACCAGCTTCTTCGCACTGCACTTTGGTAATTTCGGTGGAACCCCAGTCCGCTGGCTGTATTTCTTGCTTGGCATGTGTGGAGCCTTCTTGTTTTATACCGGAAATCTGCTCTGGATTGAGGCGCGGCGCCGTCGTCAGCGTCTGAGCGATGTGGTGCCGATACAGCGACGTGACACATGGGCAATGGCTGCATTGACTGTTGGTGTTTGCTGGGGTTCTGTTGCAGGCGTAGCTTCTGCTATGACTGCGGGTAAATGGGTGCATATCGCTGGAGTCGATATAAGCACGGTGTATCTAGGGGTGTACTACACGGTATTTCTCGGAGCCGTATCTTGGGCCTTTATTGTTGGTCCGGCACGTGCCTTAGTACATATGCTTGGGTTTTGTTCTTTAGCGTCACTCAGCATACCGTTAACAGCCATAGCTGTGTGGTTGCTACCTAGTTTGCCGGCTTGGACAAATTTTACTTTGGGATCATTGAGCGTGGATTTGACAGCGTTCGCACTGGCATTATGTTTCGCTGTATCAGCTCGAAAGGCTTATCGAAGAGCTTGGCATGGGGCGACTGACAGCGTTTGGTCTGTGCATGGTAAGTAGCATGTGAAGAAAGTGAGTTCCGAGTATAAAAATCTGGACGCTTTAAAGTTTACTAGGTGCTAAACGGCACTTACAAGCCTAGTCTCTATAGTGGAAATCACTGCATAGTAAGAGGGTGTTGATACTGAGGTGACTAACGAGTCAACACTATTGCTTTTAAATTAAGCGATATTGGCCGAGGGACATATCTTGCCGGGACTGAAGTTCGCGGGCAAAGCTTACGGTATCTGCATAACCTAAAAGCGTAAGGTAATTTTATCTAGTTTCATGCGGGCCAGTATGGATAGACCAAAGCTTTTAGGAAGTGTGGATGCTGTCGACGTTAGGCTCGCGCAGCTTGGTCAGCCTCATATTTTTCAATTGACAGAATTTGTTCGCAAGCTTCGCTCAGCGATGGGGCCGGAGGCTGCGATCCCATTTTTCGATCCGTGGGATGGTGGCGTTGAGGCCGTGGTCCTTTTTCTTCTCGAAGCGCCGGGCCGAAAGGCTCGGAATTCTGGCTTTATCTCACGTAATAACCCAGATGAGACGGCGAAGAACCTTTACGAGCTGAGTGAGATCGCGGGAATTGATCGAAAGCAGACAATTATTTGGAATACTGCTCCTTGGTATATAGGATCTGGAGTGCGAATTCGTCCCGCAAATACTACGGATATTTCACTAGGCATCGAGTCGTTGGCTGAGCTTCTTAAGATCTTGCCAAAGTTACGAGCAGTCGTCTTGGTTGGCGGCAAGGCTCAGAAAGCTGAAAGTCATGTGGCCAAAATCGCACCTCAGCTGTCAATCTTCTCAAGCCCACATCCCAGTCCGATGTTTGTTAACCGAAAGCCTGAAAACCGAAATTTACTATTGGCCAAGTGGTGCGCTGTTAAAGACTTTCTGGAGAGAAAATGAGGCGAGGCGCTAGCAAAATGTATCTGATCTCAAGCAATAAATGACTATTAGTAATTTTAGCGGCGTAGTCTCAGGGTATGACCCCGGAAGTAACGGCGAGCAGCGGATATTTGGTTGAGAAACCAATGCCAGCCAGCTCAAGCAAGTGTCGTATCGCCAAACTGTCGCAAAAGTTCGCCGCCGGGGCAATGTTGCCATATGGATAGCAAGGCAGGGAATGTTCACTGCCATTAGCTTCAGAGTGGATGCGAGTTTAGATGACTATCAGCGCGAGTTATGTTCTATGTTTGTCTTTCCATCGAGGCCAGCTAGCTATTGGTGGCCAGGGTAAGGCTGCTATTATAAGTAGCTCTTTTCTGTCTAACCTAGTTGCACAGATACATTGATAACAGTAACTGATTATCCATTTTAAGCGGCTAATGTTTTGCGATAGACTGGCCAATTTAATAAATCCCTATGCTATAGTTAGCGCGCCATGCATAGTATGAGTATTTTTGATTTGTGCTTGGATTTATATTTGGAGCTGACTTCTCAGATATTCCAGAATAGACTTTATGTTTTTTAGGCCGCCTTCTGTTTATTTGGCATAATACTGATTAATTAGATCACAGTGGTTTCATTGAGTTTGATATGAAAAAAATATTAGTGGTAAATGGTAGCTCTAAAGATATTAGCCTTTGCCATGGTTTGGCAGAATCTTACGCTCAAGGGGCAAAGGAGTCTGGATTTAAGGTTAGTGTAATCCATTTATCTGCGCTTAATTTTCAACCAATTTCTCGGGGAGGTTATGAGAGTCCACAAGGTTTAGAGCCTGATTTAATTGAGTTGCAAAATAAAATTAGTGAGGCATCCCATTTGGTTTTTGTATATCCAATATGGTGGGGTACGGTACCTGCGCTCATGAAGGGGGCTTTAGATCGAGTGCTATTGCCGGGCTTTGCTTTCAAATATGAAAAAGGCAGTATTTTTCAAGAAAAACTTCTCAAAGGTAAGACTGCACGATTAATTACGACCATGGATACCCCTCCTTGGTATTACAGATTAGTTTATGGGGCCCCGGCTCATAAAATGATGAAGCGCACAGTGTTAGAATTTTGTGGGGTTAAGCCGGTTAAGCTGACTACATTTGGCCCTGTGATAAAGTCGAGCGATAAAGATCGTAATCGGTGGTTAAGCCAAGCTAAAGCACTCGGTGCTAAAGCGGCCTAAAATACACCAATACTAGCAATGGCGTATATTTTTTTATAAAATATTTTTCGAGTTGGCTATTTTTTAGGTCTTGCTTGATATTATTAATACTAAAATAGTTGACCGCTTCAAATAGTTAGCACAGTCTACTTCTCGAACTGACACATAGTTGGCACACTCATAATTATGTCTTCTCCTATATCGCAAACAGATGCCATTCGTCCGAAGGTAACCAAGCGAAAAGCTCGTGGTGATGTGGTTGAGCATAAGGCTAGGGAACCGTTGCAGCAGAGGAGTCGACGCCGCTTTGATGCGATTCTTGATGCAGCATGCGAGCTTCTGAATACTGCAAACGTGGAAGATCTTAGTTTTAACGACATTGCTAGTAAGGCTGGGGTGTCGCCACCATCGGTGAACTATATGTTCCCATCAATGTCGGCTCTACTTGATGAGTTGCTTAAACGATTTAACCACCGCTACACCGATGAATTTTTTGAGATGGAGCATAGGCTCTCTGTCACTGAGGTAACGTCTTGGCAAGGTTGGATTCGTAGTCTCGCTGAGGCAAATCGTGAGCACTTTAATGCCAATCGTGCTTTCGCCGAAATTGCGCTAGGCCCAATGATGAATCGATCATCTCGTCATGCAATCATTGCAGTTAATGCTACTTTTGCTTCATCTATGATTGGTTCCATGAGTAGCATCTTCATGCTCCCTGAAGTGCCTGATCTGCATCGCAAGATCACACTATCCTTGGAAGTGTTCGATGCATTATGGGGGCGAGCTTACATGGAGCATGGAGAAATCGATGAGACAACCTTTGAAGAGTCGGTTCAAATCGTAACTGCTTACCTTCGTTTAGTTTTGCCGGAAACCTTGTCCCGGCGTAGCAGTTTGTAGTCGTCTAGAAACCTTAGGTAGCCGGCGACTACTTTCTTACTAGCTTAGGCGCGAATTGTTATTGATTTCTTTTAGCTGACTCATTCGTATGAGCAAGTACAGCGCAAACCCCGTTGCAACTCCAGGTATGACTCCCAAGATCAATGCAATCCAGCCGTAGCGAACGTTCATTTTTTTCGCTTCATAAACGATCCATACGGCTAGGATTAGCCAGCAGAAAATTGCGTCTAAAGCGTAGCCTGTTGCATATGGATTCACGAAGCCACCTGCAAAGGCTCCAATTACATCACCGGATGCCCACATCGCAGGTAAAACTAAAGCACTAAACGCGATCGAAAAGCCTGTTCCCAGTAAGATGAGTGATAGTTTGTACATATATAAACCCTTATATTGAGTGATTATTTTTGGTTTGTTGTGAGCCTAGCCTGTGTCCGCCTAACACAACAAAAATAGTACGTGGCTGAATAAACTCTTTTTTACGTGCACGATGCATCATTGTGATGAGTGTTTCCTTTGTCGCAAATCTGCATCAATAATTTGATCTATTCTTTCGTAGTGCCATTTCAATCCATTAACGGCAAGCCACCGCAATGGTTCTGGTGGAAGTACCAGCATGCTTCGCTTGAGTAGCTCTACATCCATATTGCGCTTACCGAGAACTTGATCTGCCAATAGTTTTCCGTTGTATGTGGCATGTGCTATCCCGTGTCCGTTGTAGCCCATTCCGTAGAAGACATTGGATCGCTTATTAGAGAAGCTCAACGGCAAAAAGTCAGGAGTCATGCCTATCCAACCACCCCAGAATGATTCGATTTTCACATCTGGGATTTCGGGAAATCGCTCGCGAAGTAGGCTCGTAAAACTTGCAAACACTGCTGGCTGATAGCCTTCAGCTAGCTTGCTGCCATAGCGATACTTAGCGTACTTGGAACCTCCAAGGATGTGATTATCAGCAGTCAGTCGATAGTGCTCAATGCTCTTGTGGGCAGTAATAATTCCTTCTCTACCAATCCACCCAAGCGCCTTTAGCTGTGATTGTGTCAGTTTAGCTGTGCGAAATAGGCTTACACGAATAGGAATGATCTTCCCTCTAAGGCGTCCTAGCGTGACTGGCGTTTAGCCGTTAGTGGCTACAATCACTTTTTCAGCTCTCACTGAACCTCTTTCGGTGGTGACGAGGGCTGGAGCAACAGCCTCATTAATATCCACAACCCTCGTGTTTTCGTAAATACGAACACCCGCATCTAGAGCGGCTCTCCGCAGTCCCATAACGTACTTGCCTGGGTCCAAGTGACCGCCGCGAGGGTCAAGGGCGCCAATACTAAACGCTTCTGGTAACCGCCGCTTTTTCATTTCAGCTTTATCGAAACAGTGTAGTTCGACCCCTAGTTTATTAGCTAACTCTGCCATGTGATTAATCGTGCTGTGATGGCGCAGGTGAACTCCACATGTAATGTTTCCGACAGGTTGATAATCACAATCAATTTTGTGCATAGACATGGTTTCTTCAACTTTTTGTACGGATCTATCATTGAAGCTCATAAACTCTCTGGCACGACTAAGCCCGACCTGCTTAACCAGTGTTGGTAAGTCTTTACCCATAGAGGCAGCCAAATGACCAGAGTTTCGCCCACTTGCTCCTTTGCCGCAGTAATCCATTTCCAGAAGAATTACGTCGACACCTTCCCTTCGTAGAGTCAACGCCGCGTTAAGGCCCGTATATCCTCCACCTATAATAACGACGTCTGCACGTGCATCCTCAGACAGTGCGCCACAGATATTCTTCGGTGAGCTAACCCATACGCTTGTGTCGATGTAGTTGAACTCTTTTTCTTTGACGGATTGTCTTTCACTCATATTTGTCACTCTTGGCTTCCTCCAAATTACAAGGCGTTGATGTTTTCCGCGCTAACCATTTCGCTAATCAGTAATGGCTCTTATTGCCCTGTAATTATTTGATATTAGTCAGGTATAGGCATTATTTTTCGGCCTATAGTGTGATATTTCTCTGTTTATATCGCACCATATCTGAGATTAGTCAAGTTTTGTTGTTGGCTCCAACATTGCCAATACAGCTCTTTGCTTAAAATATGACCCAGCTAGGTAGCAAGCGGCGGAGCTAGCAAGTTAGCTTGCTCACCTCGAAGAGCTTAAGTCGATGAGGAGGCTATCCGCGGGTGGTGTATAAAATTAGGAGCTATGTACCCTAATAATGATGCCATTTAGCCCTGATATTGACTGAAGACTTGCCTGTTAATATTTCAATTACGTTGGGCTGATGTGCCTAAATGCTGGACGCACAGCAAGGCCACTAGGTGATTAAGCGCATCAAGTCCCTGATATTTCGCTGTTAGCAGGGAAGTGGGGCGTAGACGAGTTAGCTCGAGACATAGGTAACCTCCAAATTAACACCAAGCGCCTTCGCATTTTGCTGTTGTTTTGCCTCTTTTGCTGGGTCGGCCATAACCTGCTAATTTTATCGTATCCTGCGTTAGCGTCTAATTTGATCGCACTTTGTACCAGTATTTATGGTCTCTCGCGGGAGTTCATGCCTAACAAATCAAGGCAGCAGGACGCGCAAACAGCGCGCACCTCTGCTTGAGGCGTTATGTTCCTTTTCGGCCAGCGTCCGATTAGACTGAAAGTTACATTGGAGGTGATTATGAATCTTGCATCCTTAAGACAGCTCCCCGTTGGGCAGCGCATGCACCTTGTCGAAGAACTTTGGGACAGCATTGCGGCCGATCAGCAAGCGCTACTCCTTACAAATGAGCAAAGAGTCGAGCTCAATCGTCGACTTGATGCATATGAAGTAGATGGAAATCCTGGGCGTCCTGCTGCGGTGGCGCTGGGTGATATTCGGAAACGTCTGTGACCCTTTCTGTCTATTTACGACCTGAAGCAGAGCAAGATATTGAGGAGGCTGCTAACTGGTACGAAAAGCAATCGACTGGTCTGGGCAATGAGTTTCTTGACGAAATTTTGGTAACGCTTGAGAGGGTTGCCGAGCTGCCTTCTTTGTACCCGTCTATTCACCGCAATGCCCAGCGCGCTCTGACCCACCGGTTTCCGTTCGGTATTTATTACCGAGTTGAAGGTGAGCAAATCGTTGTCGTTGCGGTAATGCACGGTAGTCGAAGTCCTACCCGCTGGGAAAAAAGAACATAACCAGTCGTTTAAGTTCGCTACTGTACTTTGCGCCTACACCAAGTACCCTTTGAGGGCACCGCTCTTGGCGACCTGTTGATGGGCAGTCGCAGGTGCAAAAGCATTTGTAGTCGTCAACTAATCCAAGACACGACTTTTAGCTTTTTACGTTAGCCAGCATATTCATAATTAGACGGATCAATGTCTCTTTCTGTACTGGGTCCGACTCAGCAACAAGCAGTGCCAGCACCGCTAGCCCGATGTCATTGATTACAGGCTGACCATTCGCGTCCAAATGGCTCTGCCATCTGCTCTTGGCGCAGCCAAACGGTATTGCTTTGTAAGGCGGGTAATCCCCTCATTTTTAACGGAGTGTAGAAGTAGAGGCTTAAGCCATAGCGGCTAACTTCTGTATCGGGGGGATGCTAATCGCTTCTTTAATCATGAAGCAGGCCGAGTCAACGATAAGTACACACTCAGCGATAAGCTATGGGGTTATTTACAAATGTACGCTGCGAAGCATAAGGCAAAAGGAAATGGCTTCGGTTTTGGCTTGGTTGGGCCGGAGTCTGTGTCACGTACGCTCTCGGCACGCTATTACAAGGATGGCTCAGAGGTACTGGTAGATTGTGGCTCTGAATTAAAACCTCGTGAGTGTGCTCGATTAATGGGTTTTCCTTCCCGATAGCTTTCGTATACCTGTTTCAGACACTCGCGCTTACAAGCAGTTTGGTAACTCTGTTGTCATGCCCGTCTTTCGAGAGGTAGCCCGCATTATGAAGCCATATATTTTGAGCGATGAGCTGAGTCTGGTGCAGCCAGATTTGTTGGTGCGAATAACAGCGAATGAGCTAGAGCTTACGATGAGTTGAAAGAGCAGCCCTTTTGGTTTCACAAAAGGGCTTGCCCGAAACTAAGCTTGGCTAGATTTTTGAGCAAAATAGTCTGCTACTTGTTGTGGTGAATAAAGAATTCTTCTTCCTACTTGGTAAAACTTCAAATTTCCGTTTTTCCTCTCTCTGTATTGGGTCGAAGCGGAGATGTGACGTGTTTCAGCTAACTCCTTTATGGTTATCCAGCGTTCTAAACTTTTCATTTCAATTTCCTTTTTGTGTTTTGAGTCTGAGAGACTGCGGCACACCAAGATTTACTTCAAGTCATTGAAAATTAAGGAGGAAATCATATTATATAGAAGGATGTATTTTTATGACAACCTGAGTTGACAAGTTTTAGTTGTTAAATATCAAGTGGTTAGTGATTATTTTTATGGATTTTCTATATCAGATTCTGAAGTCGCAAAATTTACGTAATATTACATATATATAGCAATTAATTACATTTAGGGGTGTAAAAGCGAAGGGGAGAGGGGCTTAAGCCCGGCTACTTGCTAGAGTGATTTCCCTTGCGACTGTATTGCTAATGCCTTAATTAACTTAGTCAGCATCGCGGAATTTGATCCATACCCTTTGGTATTTCCTCATACGTACCTAATAACGGAAGTGTGGCCCTGGCCCTTCACCAGCTAGATCGTCCTCAGGATTACGCAATGGGCAGGCTTTTAGTGATAAGCAGCCGCAGCCTATGCAACCATCTAGCTGATCACGCAGTTGAGTCAGAATATGAATACGTTCGTCGAGCGACTGTTTCCAATTATGTGAAAGGCGTCGCCAGTCTCGCACCCCTGGGGTGCGCTCAGAGGGTAGCGCTTGCAGAGCCTCTGCAATATCCGATAAGGGCACTCCCACCTTCTGCGCCACTTTGATTACGGCAAGTCGCCGCAGTATGGAGCGCGGATAACGGCGCTGGTTGCCAGCGCTGCGAAATGCCTTAATCAATCCTCTAGACTCATAGAAATGCAAAGTGGATACCGTTAGCCCACTGCGCAGCGCAACCTCGCCAACTCCCAAGCTAGTTTCTTTGGATGTGGTGTGGGCGGGGCCCCTAGCTTGTTGCATATTTGTCTCCGAGAAAGCTCTTGACCTCAAGTTAAGTTGAGATATTAACGTTCTCATGTCTTTCTCACAACGACCAAGGAGTGACTCATGCAGCGCTACCAAAGCAACGCAAATCAACTAACCATGTTAAATCCTGCAGGACTTTATGACCCTGCAACTAACGGCTATTCACACGTAGTAGTGACGCCTAGGCAGAGTTGCTTGGTGTTTGTTTCAGGGCAGGGTGGTGAGGGTGTCAGCGGTGCTCTGGCGGCTAAGTTTGAGGCCCAGCTGCGGCAATCACTGATTAATCTTGTTACTGCTTTGTCGGCAGCTGAAGCGTGTTTGCAAAACATCGTACGGCTGACGATTCTGGTTGTGGATCACAGCGAGCAACGTTTGGCGCTGATTAGTCACGCCATTAATGAGGCATGGGCTGGCCAACCAACCCCTGCCTGCACCCTGATACCAGTACCTCGTTTGGCACTGGATGGCATGCTGATTGAAATCGATGCCATCGCCAGTCTTGCCGCACATGAGGTAACGACGGTATGACGCAGGCTCATGCCGAAACTACTAGGGTGAACGCTTCCGATAACTATCTATCTACTGGGATACTGCTACTGATGGCCGCAGCCACTGGGCTGTGTGCTGGAGCAAATTACTTTAATCAGCCACTGCTGAGCTCCATTGCTTTGGTGCTTGGCGTTAGTGAGGGAATGGCTGCACTAACCGTAACGTTATCACAAGTTGCGTACGCTGTCGGTCTGCTGTTTTTAGTTCCGCTAGGCGACAAACTAGAGCAACGAGGGCTTGCTGTCGGCCTTATGTTAGTCGCTACTTTGGGGCTAATAGTCAGCGGTTACGCGCAAAATTTCAGTATGCTGCTAATAGGCACACTGATCACAGGCTTCTTTTCGGTCGCCGCGCAAATTCTGGTGCCTATGGCTGCAAACCTTTCCGATCCAGCGCACCGTGGCCGAGCAGTTGGACTGGTCATGAGTGGTCTATTGGCCGGCATCCTGTTGGCTCGCACAGCTGCTGGCTTACTATCGGAGGTGGATGGCTGGAGCACTGTATATCGCCTTACCGCGCTGCTAATGTTGGTGTTGTCTGGTGCACTTTGGATGGTATTGCCCCGCGCTCGTAATGCTCAACCGAGCAGTTATGCAAACACTTTACGTTCGCTGATCGAGTTGCTTGTCGCCCATCCTCGTCTGCGCAGCCGAGCGCTGCTCGGCGGCTTAGTATTTGGCTCGGTTAGCGTGCTATTTTCGACCATGGCGCTTCTGCTTTCTGGGCCTGATTATGATTTTAGTGATAGCCAAATTGGTCTAGTCGGTTTGCTTGGTATAAGCGGTGTGATGACTGCCAACTTAGCTGGGCGTTTGGCCGATAAAGGGTGGGGGCAGATCGTCAGCTCCTGTGCACTGGGTTTGCTATTGCTTGGCTGGATTGGGCTATATTTTGGTGGCAGCAATCTGCATTGGTTTCTACTAGCATTGCTGCTGCTAGATGTGGCTCTACCTGCGGTACACATCAGCAATCAGAGCATCATCTACCAACTGGCTCCACAGGCTCGAGCACGGGTTAATGCGGTATATATGACTGTTTATTTCATCGGAGCTGCCAGTGGTTCGGCGCTGGGTGCTCTGGCCTGGAGTCATGGCGGTTGGAGTGCCACATGCATAGTAGGTGCACTGTTTGGAGTGATAGCGTGGTTGGTGTTGCTGTATGACAAGCGTCTAGTGAGGCATTCATCTGCTGAGTGGATTCATGACTGTCTATGAATGAGTAGCTAAAACCAGAGGCTCTGTGTTGTGCAACAGTGGGATATTAACGATGTTTCAAGCATCTACTGAGTGCAATAGCTTTCCCAGTGAGCGTATAGCAGGTGCCAGTATCGATTGCCAGGGCAGTGCACAGTTTATTCTGAAGTAGTTACTGAATCGTTGATCACTGGAAAATAGGTAGCCGGGGGCAATACTAATTTCTTGCCTAAGCGCGCTTTGATACAGCACAGTGGTATCGAACCCCTCCGGTAGCTGTACCCATAGAACAAACCCGCCTTGAGGCTGGCTAGTTCTGGTGCCCACAGGGAATGTGGATTTTATTAGGTCAATGCACTGGCCAATATTAGCAGCATAGCTTCGTCGTACTTTCCGAACATGTTTGTCCATCCCGCCATTGCGTAGGTACTCATCCAGCAGCATTTGGTTCAGCGTAGG
The DNA here is from genome assembly GCA_041612115.1 of Perlucidibaca sp. Classification (GTDB taxonomy): domain Bacteria; phylum Pseudomonadota; class Gammaproteobacteria; order Pseudomonadales; family Moraxellaceae; genus Perlucidibaca. The sequence goes on along the minus strand of JBFJJU010000005.1, from coordinate 34,561 downwards.
GCTAGCAATGTTTTGGGTAAATTTTAGGTAGGTGGCTTTTTCCATGTATCTACCAGGTGCTAACCATCCTACCCGCAAGCCGGGCGAAACTGACTTTGAAAATGAGCTGCAATAGAGAACCTCTCCAGTGGTATCGAATCGTTTATAGGGTGATGGCCGATGACCATCGAAGGCAAGGTCACCGTATATATCATCCTCTACCAGAGGCACATCAAACGTATTAAGTATGGATAGCAACGCCTGTTTCTGGGCATCGTCTGGGCAGCTCCCCAGTGGGTTACTGAAGTTGCTGACAACAATGCAGGCTTTAACATCCCATTGCTGACAAGCGTTTTTCACTCTGTCTAGGTCAATGCCTGTGTCGGGATGACAGGGAATTTCTATCGCTCGCAGGCCAAGCGTATCAATGACCTGTAGTAGGCCGTAGTATGTGGGGGACTCTAGTAATACGACATCGCCTGATTCAGCCACGCACTTGAGTGCAATGTTCAGTGCTTCGTGACAACCGTTGGTAATCAAAATATCTGCTGTATCCACATCACAGCCATAGCCTAGCATCCGGTAGGCGAGAGATTCACAAAGTGAGGGTAGCCCTGGCGGCACCTCATATCGCATAAACCCCAAATCCCGTCTTCTGGTAATTCGCGACATCAAACGCTGCAATTCTTGTGAGGGAAAGTAACTTTCATGTGGAAGCGCGGCACCGAGCTGCACCATAGACTTGCTGCCGGTAGCCTGAATGAGATCGAGCGCTAGCCGTTGACGCTGTATCAATATAGGTTTTAGCCGATACTTGTTCTGGTTTTTTACCAGTTGCGCAGTTTCTTCTGAACGCCATTTTACAAAGAATCCAGAGCGCGAAACCGATTCAATAAGCCCTTGATTTTCTAGAATTTTTTGAGCCTGCAGAATGGTGTTGATGCTGACGCCATGTTTTTCTGCCAACAGGCGTGTTCCTGGAATTTTTTCACCTGGCTTATATAGGCCCGCGCGAATTTGTCCGTGTAGTTGATCGGCCACTTGTTCGTAGCGATGTGAGTTAGCTTTATGAGTGTTCACAATTCTGTGCCTATAAATTTTTTATGAAACTGTATCTGTACCCATTTTTATAAAAGATTACAGTCCCTGAAAGGCTCTCACAATAGCCTAGCTGTGAAGCGTCCATGCGGCGGCTGTGTTTTTTGTAGAAGAGAAAAATGTCAACTTTTTTCAGGGAGACCTTATGCAAGGCCAATGTGTCATTACTGGTGAAACTAGCCGCGCTTGTTGGAAGAATGGCGTACTGGTGAGCCCTGATCAGGCGGTGGTGTCCGTTTATGATCACGGCTTGCTGTACGGAGATGGGTGTTTTGAAGGGTTACGTTTTTACCAAGGCAAGCCATTTCGGTTGAGGCGGCACTTGGCACGTCTGCGTCGCTCTCTTCGTGCATTGGCTATCAACATTGCCTATACAGATGAGAGGCTAGCAGAGGGTGTTAATGCCTGTATCGCGAACTCTGGTATGCATGAAGGCTACCTTAGAATCCTTGTAACGCGAGGCGAGGGTGATATGGGGCTTAATCCACGCAATTGCTCCCAGCCCAATGTTTTTATAATTCCAGCTTCACTATCGTTGGTGAGCGATGAGATTAGGCTGCATGGCGTTTGCTTGATTACAAGCAGTATTAAGCGGGCCGTGGGAACCGGGTTGGACTCCCGAGTAAAATCGTTGAACTATCTACATTCTATTTTGGCTCGAGCAGAGGCTAATGCGGCGGGAGCTGACGAGGCGATCCTACTGAATCAATTTGGCTATGTGGCGGAATGTAGTGCTGAAAATATCTTCATTGTTAATGGATCTACGCTCCTGACGCCTCCGATTGAGGATGGTGCGCTGGCAGGTATTACTCGTGAGGCTATTTTGGATTTGGCACCTGAACAAGGATTGGTTTGCCGTGAAAAGTCGCTTACCAGCTACGACCTTTATAACGCCGATGAGTGTTTTATTTGTGGCAGTGGTGCGCGGCTGATCCCTGTGCGAATGATTGATGGCAGGCTTATTGAGCAGTGCCCAGGAGCAGCGTTTAGGAGCCTGTCGGCGGCCTATCAAAGGTTAATTTATAACGAGTGCGAGGTGAGCGTGAGATGAAGCTAGAACTGGGCAGCTATGCCGACACTATGGCTCACTACAACCAGTGGATGAACGAAAATTTGTATTCAGCTGCTGCCACCTTAAGCAATGAAAAGCTTAGAGAGGCGTGCGGCTTATACTTCGGTTCTATCTACAGCACATTGAATCACTTGCTAGTTTGCGACCTGATGTGGCTAGCGCGGTTCAAAGGTGAAGCGATCACGCTGACCAGCATCACTCAGGAGCTGTTTAGTGACTTTGAACAGTTAAGAGCTGCTCGTGAGCAAGTCGATAAAGACATAATCGTTTGGGCACATGGTTTGGTGTTATTGGCCCCGCCTGAGCGGCTACAGTATTTTAGTTTGGCTAAAGGTATTGAACGGAGTGTGGATTTTGCACAGGTCATTGTGCATTTTTTTAATCATCAAACGCATCATCGAGGACAAGTGACGGCAGCATTGTCTCAGCATGGCGTGGATTTTGGGGTAACAGATTTGATCTTTATGCCGAGGGCATTATGACAACGTTGCTTCCAGTCCTTATGTTTGCCATTGCCTCTGTGATTACGCCTGGTCCTAATAATGTACTGGTATTTAACTCAGCTCTGCATCATGGTCTTCGGAAAACTCTGCCAGTCTACGCGGGGATTTGTCTGGGGTTCCCGCTGCTATTTATTATTGTTGGTCTCGGCCTAGGTGAGATTTTTATGTTGTACCCAGCATTGCATTGGGTACTGAAAATTATTGGGGTCGGTTACCTGCTATTTCTTGCTTATAAGATCGCCTCGCTGTCGCGTACAACGAAGGCATTGTCTGGCGTTATACCTTCTTCATTCTTCGGTGGCATGCTGTTTCAGTGGATCAATCCAAAAGCGTGGGTGATCGCCATTGGTGGTGTGTCAGCCTACGCAACAATGGGGGCAAATGTTGCAGAAATAGTCAGTTACGCAGCGGTGTTCCTGTTTGTATCAATCCCTTGTATCGGGGCTTGGTTGTTTTTGGGGCACTCTGCCAAGTCAGTTATGAGTACTGAGCGTCATATAGCTTTAGTAAATAAAGGCATGGGCTTGCTATTAGCTATTTCAGTGATGCCTGTCGTGTGGGAGCTGTTTAAGGCAGGCATGATGCTGCTATAGCAGCTGAAAATGAGGTGAGGCAATGCACGCGCAAGATGAAAAATACAGGCATAAAACACTCGAAAGCTTTGCTCGCCAAGCCGTCATGCAAACGCTAGGGGCAGAGCTGAATATTCAGGCGCCGGGAGTTGTGTCGATCAGCTTTCCTTTTCAGGCTCAGTACACCCAGCAGAATGGATACATTCACGCAGGTATCGTGGCTACTATTTTAGACAGTGCCTGTGGTTATGCCGCATTTACCCTGATGCCGATGGGTACGGATGTGCTCACTGTAGAGTTCAAGGTCAATCTATTGCGTCCAGCCAAAGGAGATAGCTTCACGGCGGCAGCGAGGGTTGTAAGGCCTGGTAGAACAATCTCTGTCGTGGAGGCGATCTTGCATAGTTCTGAGTATGGCGAGCAAAAACCAGTTGCCACCATGACTGCAACTATTATGACGATGGCGAAATCAGAACATAGCTAAGCGTAAGGTAAGTACGGTATTCACACTGCAAAGAGGGATGGTAGATGAAATTTTATGCGATTGCTGAAATAAACATAAGTAATCCAGAGTGGGTTTCACGTTATGCAGAAACAGTGACAAAGCTTGTAGAGACTGTAGGGGGGAAGTATCTCGCAAGGACATCAGAGGCTGAATTAATTGAGGGAGATGGTGCTGTTGCAAACATTTCTCTTATTATAGAGTTCCCCTCTCGAGAGGCAGCTTATTTATTTTATGAAAGCCAAAACTACGCGCCATTTTTAAATGAGCGAAAATCGGGCTCGACTGGGCGGTTCATTTTAGTTGCTGGCAAAGATGATGCTCGCCAAGTATCAAGCCTAACCTATAGGTAAGTGGTGGGCTCTCTTGGGTCTAGTGGATATCGCCCCAAAGCAAAGTCGACTGCTTGATCAATGCGGTCATGTCCCCAAAACATTTCCTCTCCAATCATCAGTGTTGGTGCTCCAAAGATCCCTTTTTCTTTGGCTTGCTCCGTTTGGTTTCTGAGTTTTTCTTTGGCCTCTATGGCGCTAGATTTACTCAATATATCTTCGCTGATTAAACCCAGTGACGTTAGGATTCGTGCGATTACTGTCGAGTCTGCGATGTCCGAATTATTGTAAAAATTAGCGATAAAGACTTGTTGAATAAAGCCTGTGATCCACTCTGCATCTTCGAAACAACAAGTAATGCGACTTGCTAACAGGCCATTTCTAGGGAATTGATTAGGCTGTTGGTAGGGAATGCCAGCCGCCGTGCAAATTCTTTCCATGTCGCGCCACATGTATCGTCCTTTCTCAGGGTGCAAATTAAAAGGCGAGTCGTCTAGTCCTTGTTGTTGGAAGATGGCGCCGAGCAGGAACGGGCGCCAATGAATCTTTATTTCAGCACTAGGGACAATTTTTTGCAGGCGAATAATAGCGGGATAACTATAGGTACTAGCGAAGTCAAACCATAGGTTGATTACTTTCATTTAGTTGGGTACCTGCTAATACTATAGTCAAATTTAGCTAATGGCCCTAGAGTATCAGTGCTCTTACTAAATACTAATTTAAACCTTCAGCAATCGTTTTCGCCAAATTCCCGGTGGCTCACCGACCCAGTGTTGAAATGCACGCTGAAATGCGCTTTGCTCTGAGTAGCCAAGTAATAAGGCAATTTCGCTTAAAGTGAGGTGGGGGTTAGCAAGATAACTTTCGGCCATAAGGCGTAGCGTATTGTCACGAACTTTTCTAAATGTTTTGCCTCGAGCTTCAAGTCGGCGCCGCAGTGTACGTGACGATATATTGAGCTCGTTAGCCACTCGCTCTAGGCTAATATCGCCGTAATGAGCTGTACTAGCTATGCTACGACGAACCAACTCCTCGAAGTCGTCTGTGTCTGATAGTTCAGTCAGTAGTGCGAGTGCTTGCTGTTCTAGAATGCGCACAAGCGCTTGATCAGGATGACATAACGAAATAGAGAGGGTAGCAACTCGAAACTGCACCACGGTCTCATCCTGATCAAAATGTACTGGGCAGCCAAAAAATTGATAGTAAGGTTCTGTGTTAGCTGGTTTAGCGTTAACAAAACAGACTTTATTTGGCGTCAATACTTGCCCTGTAATATGGCGTGTGAACTGCACCATTGCTGTAACAGCACACTCGTCAACGTACGAGCCCGGCATGCCATTTTGAGTGTTCCAACGCAACTCTATGTAGTCTTCCATAATGGTATAGCTCATCGGATTGACGTCGTAGAGTAGTCGGTGATATTGCTCCATACGCCTCAACGCTGCCGCTACGTTAGGGCTCGCCATGAGTACGTAGCCCATGACGCCTAGATGTGCAGGAGTTATAGTTTGGCCAAGATGTAAGCCAAGCTGTGGGTCTAATAAATATCTTGCGGCAGTGTTCAGTAGGCGGGACCAATGTTGTACTGAGTAGCGTCTAAGTCCACGATAATCATCGTCTGGAGGGCTTTCACCCAAAACTTCGACAGCATTAATATCAAGTGACTGCAAGTATTCAAAAAGTAAGTGCACGTATGTGGTCGGAATTGCACCTCTTAAAGAGCTATTACAAGTAATCGATTCTGTTTTTATCATGGCCAGAAGTGTCAAATAAATGACCTATTTCGTCAATACAGATGGCATTAAAAGCAGGCATTGTACGTGCGATAAAAAATATAAAAGGTCGTACATATGAGCCTCCCTTCTTCAATTATTACAAAGCTGGTCTCGGTTGCATTGCTTCTGACTCTCACTGCTTGTGGCTCTACAAGTGAGCCCTCTGCGGATGAGCCCTCTACCGGTGAGCCTTCAGCTTCAACTGTTTTGATGAGTGAGTGGCCGGACCATAGGCAGGGTCAGAATCCACCAGCAGCACCTCGAGTACTTGAGTCAGTTATATCTAGCGTAGATGCACTAGCTGCATTATTACCCACGGATGCGCTAGTGGCGCTTATTGACCCAGTTGGCCTTGGCACAACTGTGAGGGATATTACTGATCCCGAACTCTTATCTTTTCATATTCGCTCACTTTTGGCGCAGCTTCAAGGCGGCTCTCGGGTCGATAGCATTTACCATGGCTTTGGTCATCCAGCATATAACGATAAAGTTGAACTAGTGCCCGTTGAGTTCACAAATCGCTATGGCACACGCCTTTATGGTGAGATCGTGTTGCCTAACCGTGGAGCGATACCACCTACAGCGGGGCCATTTCCTGTCATTATTGCGCTCGAAGGATTAATGACCAATACGGCCGTATATCGGTGGTGGCATCAGGTATTTGCTGATGCAGGCTATTTAGTATTTGCCTTTGATTTTAGCGGACAAGGGTTATCTGATAACGAAGCTGAAGGTGATCCAGGAAATAATATCGAAGAGGCACAGGATGCTCTAACTTGGTTGTTTGAGAGCTCGCCAGTGAAGTCGGTTCTTGATAAGAGTCGCGTGGGAGTAGTGGGCCACAGCATGGGTGCGATAGCTGCTTTGGGTTTGCAGGCAGTTGAACCAAGAGTGCATGCTATTGTTGCAGGCGCACCAATTAGTGAGCAATCAGCCCCTTTTGATGCCAATCCTATTCCTGTGATGATTCAGACAGGTGATCATGATGGTCCAGTTATTCCTATTCCATTTTTTAATCCCGAAGTGGTTCGTCCGTTATATGAAAAGTTAAGCGGAGATCGTGCTTTCATAATCACTGAAGCTGCTACGCATGCTCAGCACACCAATTACCCGCTATTTCCAACTACAAGTTGGGGGCTTGATGTAGCGGGACGCTATTCGCTTGCTTGGATGGACTGGCATTTACGAGGTGATATAAAAGCTTTAGAAATATTACGCAGCGCACATCCGCATCTATCCTATCTTTGGGATAGTGAGGTGATAATTGATAATGAGGCGACGGTATATCGCGGACAAGGTTTAAATCCGCTTAGTCCTCAGTAGTAATAATGATGTAGCCATCTATGACGTAAGCTTTGCATTATTTAATGCAGAGAAAGCGGCAGTATTTTCGGAGCCCCGTGCAGTTGGCTTAATGCTGGCGCTTACATAATGCTGCGGCACTTTCTTTCAATCGCTTTTGCTCTCGACCAAGTAGGGCGCTGATTTGTTTCAATTCGCGAATCTTGTTATCAACGGCCGCCTTCTTTTCAGCCATTAAAACAGCGCCTTGCTCACAATCAATACTGCTACTGCGCAGCGCTTCAAGCACCTCTCGAATTTCACGAAGGGAAAAACCCAGTGTCTTAAGCTGGCGGAGCATGATGATTCGTTCCACTGCCTTTTCTGTGTACTCACGATAATTATTGCCACGTCGTTCGACTTCTTTTAATAAACCGGCTTTCTCGTAGTAGCGCAGGGTATAGCGGCTTACGCCAGTGCGTTGTTCTAGTTCCGCAATCTGCATAGCTTATCTCAAATTAGGTATTGACCTTAGAGCATACTCTACACATTACGGTAGTGACAGGTCTTACTAAGGAGAACTGCTATGACCCTACTCATCACTGGTGCAACAGGCTTTATCGGTCGCCATGTTTGTGCTCAGTTAACTCATCATCACAACGTGTACGCCGTACTACGACAGCCTGAAACTCAGCTGCCACTATTGCGTCAGCAAGTGGATGACCTAGGCGGACAAGGCGATCGTCTGCATGCACTGCAAGGTGATTTGGACTCGCCTAACCTTGGCTTGCAAAAGGACTTACCCGCGTTTCAGGCCATCATTCATCTGGGCGCTCGTTTTGCATGGCAGATGGACTCAATAGTTGCGCATCGAACTAATGTGGCCGGCAGTTTGATGGTGGCCGAGCTAGCTCAGCGTCAAAACTGTCGTTTGGTCTTTATCAGCGGCTTTATGCTAGAAAATCATGAGCACTTGCTGCGACTAGGCATTCGAGACGATCCAGAGTTAGTGGATTGGCAGCGCGTATATCGTCATGCCGGCGCTTATGAGGCGAGTAAGCTAGAGGCGGCTATTCGAGTACGCGCCATGGCAGTAGCGAATGCATTAGATTTCGTGGAGGTTCAACCAGCTACTGTCGCTGGGCACAGTCAGACGGGCGCGCTGGATGTTAGTCAGCCGCTGTTTAATTTGCTCGATAACTTAGCCAAAGGGCGCATGGCCATGATCCCTGGCAGCCCTAAACATTGGCTACCTTTAGTCGCTGTGGATCATTTGGCAGAGCTGATAGCGACAGCCGCCACCAGTGAGGTTGTTCCTCAGCAGTTATTGGCTCTGGATCCATCCACGCCTAATCTGCAAGGCCTGCTCAGCATTGCGGCGGATATCTTGGGGCGGCGGGCACCACAACACTATGTGCCGATTCCGCTATTGTCTGCTCTGCTGCATTTGCCTGGCTTGCCTCGGCTTATGAATACTTGGCCTGAAGCCCTGCATTTTATTCAGCCGACTAGATATAACACCACTAGCACCGACAGTTTCTTGCGTGATCATGGCTTGAAGCGACCTTTAATTGATGAGGTCATCGCCACTAGCGCTAGCTGGTATCAGCAATTGTCAGCGCAAACTAAATAGGCAGTTAATCAGGTCGCAGGATTATTGACTCATCTCAGCTAATCGGCGGTCACAATAGCCAATGTATTTGCTATTGAACTCATCGTAAATTCGGGGTGTACGGACTGACAACCAAGTCTTGATGGCAGTTGCCTATGGACAGGTCCGTACTCCTACCCGAAGGAGACGATCGTGGAAAGAGAAGCAATGCAATTTGATGTGGTTATTGTCGGCGGCGGCCCTGCGGGCTTATCTGCTGCCATTCGTTTGCGTCAATTAAGTATCGAGCATGGGCGTGAGCTGTCTGTGTGTGTCGTGGAGAAAGGCTCTGAGTTTGGGGCACATATCCTCTCAGGCAATGTGTTCGAAGCTCGCGCACTCAATGAATTATTTCCCAATTGGCGCGCAGAGGGTGCCCCTCTCAATACCCCTGTAGTTGAAGATCGAATGTTCCTGTTTACCGGCCCGAGCGCCGGCTTCAGGCTTCCGCATTGGGCCATGCTCAAATCCATGCACAATGCTGGAAATTACGTGATTAGCCTTGGCAGCTTAGTGCGCTGGTTAGCCCAAAAAGCGGAAGCGCTGGATGTCAGTTTGTTTCCAGGCTTTGCTGCTAGTGAGGTGCTTTACCATGAAGATGGCTCGGTCAAGGGTATTGCTACTGGAGATATGGGCGTAGACCAGCATGGGCAGCATAAGGCGTCTTATACCGCAGGCTATGAACTCCAGGCGACTTATACATTATTTGCCGAAGGCTGCCGTGGCCATTTGGGTAAACAGCTGATACGCCACTTCCAGCTCGACCACAATACAGATCCTCAGCATTATGGCTTGGGCATTAAAGAGCTGTGGGAAGTTGATCCTAGTAAGCATACGCCAGGGCTAGTGATGCATGGCGGCGGTTGGCCATTGAGTGACTCAGGCAGTGCGGGTGGGTGGTTTCTTTACCACGCTGAAAATAATCAAGTAACCCTAGGGCTAATTATTGGCCTGTCCTATGAAAATCCTCATGTGTCGCCTTTTGATGAAATGCAGCGTTGGAAGCATCATCCGGAAATAAGGCAGTACCTAGAGGGTGGTCGGCGTATTTCATATGGTGCCCGTGCGCTGATTAAAGGTGGCCTGAACTCCTTGCCAAAACTGACTTTTCCAGGTGGTGCGTTGATTGGCGACGATGCTGGCTTCTTAAATTTCTCTAAGATCAAAGGTGCACATACGGCAATGAAATCCGGCATGCTCTGTGCTGAGGCTGCGTTTGAGGCTTTAACATCAGATATCCCTTCTCCTGAGCTATCTAGCTATTCAGAGCGCTTTCGGTCTTCTTGGCTTTATGATGAGCTTTATCGTAGCCGCAACTTTGGTGCTGCCCTGCATCGAATGGGGGTGTTAATAGGCGGTGCCTTCAATTGGGTAGAGCAGAATCTGTTCAATGGACGGTTGCCAGTCACGTTGCGTGAAACAACACCAGACCACGCCACACTCAAGTTGGCCTCAGAGTCAAAAGCGCTAAGCTACCCCAAGCCTGATGGCCAGATCAGCTTTGATAAGTTGTCTTCCGTGTTTATCTCAAATACCAATCATGAGGAGGATCAGCCAGTGCATTTGCAATTGACTGATCCGAATGTCCCATTAAACGTTAATCTGCCACGCTATAACGAACCAGCTCAGCGTTATTGCCCTGCAGGCGTTTACGAAATTATCGAAATGCATGGTGAGAAGCGCTTCCAAGTTAATGCGCAAAACTGCGTGCATTGCAAAACCTGCGATATAAAAGACCCCGCACAAAATATTAATTGGGTCGCCCCTGAGGGTGGCGGAGGGCCTAACTATCCGAATATGTAGCACGCTAGCTTTGGATATATAGTCATGAAGGCTCTAATTAGAGCATGGTCTATGCGACGTCCCCCCGTATTTGAGTAGCACGTAGTTTTAGAGTCCAAGCCTCAGCAAGCCATTATCGACGCAGTCGGGCAGCTGCATTTGCAACGTGGAGAGCGGCTGTTGCGTAAAGGCGGTAGGGTCAACTTTTGCTAAGCCTGAAAGTTAACTTGTCGGTACCTTTCAGCGGGCTACCCCGGTTCTGCCTGAACCTCTGCTGGGTTGGCTTGAGGAGCAATGTTCCTGATCACCTATACCAGGTATGGCGCAGCACGCTGGACTACCAATAGGCAAGCAACGACCCGTTACGGGGTCGTAGGAAATAACGCCAGAGTCAGGGGTACTATTATTGTATTCAGGTGTTTTCTTAGGTGATTGATGTTCGTGCGTGTCAGTGAGGTTGAGTTTTCGACATGTGTACTTGCCGCCGATGGGACTGTTAATCGGCATGGATTCGCCATCTTCCCCAGCGAAGTCCCATCCCTCTTTGCAGACCTTAATGTCCCACTTGATGTTGCTATATTCGAACCAAGTGCGTTCATCCTTTTTCTCGTTGGCAAGCAACTCCATACCTCCCCAGCCCATCCCAGGGCAACGCTCATCGTCTTTGTGCCGGTTGAAGTTCGGACTGGGAGTGCCGTCCGCTCGGTCGGTGGTGATACACGCTGACAGTTTGATGCGGTAATCGCAGTTGTTGATCAGTCGATAACGTCCGTAGGCTAGTGCGTTGCCTGATTTTGGGGCGATGGCCTGTACGTCTAAGCATTGGTCATGATCAGCATCGTCGTACAGCCAAGAGGCGCCACCCATAGTGCGGACCGATTCAGGTACGTAGAAATAGTCTGAGCGCCATCTCTCCAAAAACTTACGGCTCCCCTCTGTTCTTGGATGGTTTACACCATAATGTTTGCTCTCCGCAGCTACCAAACGAGCTTGGTATTCGAATACGTTCGGGTCGTTTTTGTAGCCATTTGCTGCGCGGTATGCCTGCACCTGATTCAGAAGTAGGTCTGCTTCAAGCTTCTGCCATTTGGGGTCAGGTGTAGCTTGTTTAGAATGTTGTGCAATGATTTCAAGCGCTCCCGAGCGCATATCCCACGCAATGAGCCACTCTTTGCGCTGCGCATAGCTCTTAGCTTGCCTGCCCAGCAACGTTGCCGCCAATATGTCGTTCGGCCCCATCGTCCGTTCGACGATCGGAAACCAGCGCTGAAAGAGTTGATCTGCCTTCACGGCCATGTCTGGTCGATTCGGTTGTGAGCGATAGATATCGCCGAGATCATTCATGGTCACGATTGATATCCAGCTGCGCGTTCCCTGTTTTGTCTCCATGCATGCCAATGCCGATTCTAATAGCTGTGCTGCCGAGTCCACGTTGTTGCGCCGAAATTCGATCATGCCAAGCTGTCGATTCATTTCGCACGTTCCAGCGCCGTATTTTGTATCAGGTAGTCGCTCGTAAATGACCAATGCACGTGAAAAATACGTTTGTGCCTTTTTATCGTCATTTTTATAGAGGTATGTATCTCCAATCTTACCTAAGGTTCTGGCCACGCTTTCCGACTCTAACCCGTCGCGTTGCTCTGCGAGGTGAAATCGCTGTTGCAGGATCGAGAGAGCACTATCGTATTGGCCATTTGAGGCAAGCCTATACCACTCCCTGTCTAGCGCGTACATTTCGGGGTCTGATGGCTGAGCCTGTGCAGGAATAAAAAATACAGAAAGTACGCAGACAAACAACGAGCTAGCCAAAAATCTTATTGGCATAAACTTCATTTTTGTTCCCCTGATTGGACTTTATCCGATTCACTAGACGCTTACACAAAATCAGCATGGTACTGACAAGTTTTCTTGCCGATTGAGATAATGATTCCGATCATCACAATATAGTTTAATAAGTAAGCAGTAAAGCTGCGCGATATGGACTTAACCTGCTTCAGCAGACAGATCATAATGTCGAAAATTAGCCGGGAGTGTCCACGATAGTGGGTTAGGTCCAGAGAGCGCTAATCGCATAGAGGCGATAGGACCAACTCTTGCTGAGTCTGAAAGTTAAACTTCTTGGTACCGTCTGTTAAGTAGTATTTTCATCAGGCATACGATTGATTAGGTTGGGTATCACAGTATTAGTAGCTGATCCGCAGATACATGATCTCACGCGCCAAGAGCTCTATGATTTGGCCTGGACAGAGCCGTTGCGAAGCATTGCAGCGCGTCTGGGCATCTCTGACAGTGGGCTTGCCAAAGTGTGCCGCCAAAACGGCATCCCTACGCCGGACCGTGGCTACTGGACAAAGCTGAAGACTGGCAAGCCAACCATTAAGGCTCGGCTGCCGTTACGTGAGCCGGGGATGCCTGACATTCTTAGGGTTGGTGGGTACCGGCACTACTACGGCTCGGCCCTAACATCACAGTTGCAGGTAGACCCTGAGTCAGTACCGGAGATTCAGCCTCCAGTTTTTTCAGAGTCTATTGAAGAGCTGACAGAGCGCGTCCGCAAACGTATACCCAAGACGGTACGTGTCTCTAAGACAATGACAAATCTGCATCCACAGGTCTCACGTCTGGTAGCCGAGGATGCAATACGAAAAGAGCAGGAGCGTACATCTCCATACTTTGTTTGGGATAAACCACTTTATGATTCACCTTTTGAGCGGCGTCGCCTGCGGTTGATGAGCGCTTTGTGTATGGTGCTTACGGAGGCGAGAGCAAACCCTCGTGTTAAAGGCAAAGACGGGCGGTTCTCTGTAGGCATCGGCACACAGTGGTTATCGATAACGATAGAGCCGGCCAAACCAGCCTCACCGCAAAAAAAGACTGCTGCTGCAACGACTGAGAGCCCTCAAGAACCTATGCGTTTGACGTTACCGGTAAGCACGCATCAGGGAGCCACAAATGATTTCTGGGAGGACAAAGATGACCTCCCGCTAGAGAAGCGGCTCAAAGAGATCGTTTTGGCAATCATCGTTGGAGGCGAGCTGTCTTATCGTAATGGTTGCCTGCGAGGCTACAAATGGGATGTTGAGCGACGCCAGCAGGCAATCGATGAGATTCGTAAGAAGCGGGCTGAGCAGGCCAGATTGGAGCGTGAGCGCATAGAGCGTATTCAGGCTGAGCAACTCAAGACACTGACTGATGAGGCTGCTGCATGGAGACAGGCTGCAGAGATCCGTAGCTATGTCGCTGCAGTACAGGCAGAGCACGCCAAGCGAGCCATATCTTTTGAAGCCTCCCTAGCATGGGCGAATTGGGCTCTTGCTGAGGCCGACCGAATCGATCCACTGCGGCGTGATGATGTGCGTCAGGATACGAGCTCGCGCTTAACCGCGCCATTAGTGCGGTTCGCCCAGATGCCTGGAAAGTAGTGGGCGAAAAGTCGCCATGATTTGGCTATCGGAGTATCGAGATGTGCGCATGTAGAACTTCCTCAAAGTATTGGGAGAAATTCTATTTCTGAATCCGACTAATTTCTGAGGGGATTACTAGCCTAGAGTGGCGAGGTCCCTGCTTTTGTCATTGTGCTTCCCTGATGCCTTCGGATGAATTCCCTGTTATGTTTTTTAATAAAACGGCCGAAAGCCGCCAAGTTAATGAGTTTCAGACGTAGCAGGGCGTAAATTCTTGAAAATATTCCCTGATATTTCCCTGTTAGCAGGGAATATTGGTGGAGACGGGTTCGCTTTGGACTGCGTCCACCGCCAAATGAGTTGCCTGAAGCCCGCCTATAGTGCGGGCTTCAGTGTTTCTGGGATGTGGCAATAATGCTTTGTCTCGCAGATGATGGTCTCTACCCACTCATCCTTAAATTCTTCGCGCATTATTTCGTCATTTGCTGGCGATACTCACTTGGTGTGACTTGAAACCAGCGTTTAAATGCGCGGCGAAAGTTCGCGTTGTCGTGGTAGTTGAGTAGGGCGGCGATGGCATCGATTGAAATGTCGCTATTGCGCAAATAGCTGCTGGCTTGCTGCGCCATGATTGTGTCTCGCACTTGCCGATAAGCTGTGCCTTCTTGCTCTAAGCGTCTAGCGAGCGTGCGCTTGCTCATAAACAGGGCAGCCGCGGCATCTTCTTCGCTGAGCATGCCCAATGGGTGTGACAGCATCATTTTTTGTACTTGGTAAGTGAAGCTATACTTTTGCGAGTTTAGTTGTGCCAGCATTTTTTCGCACTGCTGCATGGCTAGGGCATAGCTATCGTGGTTGGCCGATGCATTGGGAATATGACAGGCGGCCATGGGTATTTTCACGCGCAAACGAGGTGCAGAAAACTCATAGCTGCTGGCTAGATAGCTAGCATAGTGTTCGACGTAGTCGGGCTGCTTATGCATAAAGCTAATGTGCGCTTCTGTTAATGGCCGTCCAATAATAAATTCTGCGCACTCAAAAAATACCACGGCGCAGGTTTCCGATAGCGCGCGATGGACTTCAGGGCTGAGCTCGGCATCAAAGTAGATATGACACTCTAGCCAAGATGTGCTGCTGTCTAACGTGAGGCGAGCAAAGCTGATGCGTGTTGGCAAAAATGCTTGGAACGCCTTTAGAGCCATGAGTAAGTTTGGGCTGCTGCTTGCTAAAAAACCCATGGCGCCATGGGTTGATGGCGTGAGGCGTTTACCCAAGCGTAAACCAAAAGCTTCATGTTCAGAGAGTTGCAAGCCATTTTCAAGAATTTGAATTTGCTGGCGGCTGGTTAGGAGTATGTCTTCTTGCATCAGTTGCTCGCCACTGAGTTGCGTAAACCTCAGTAGGTTGGGCAGGTCGCGCACTTGCAGCTCAAGTTCGCGGCCAATTAAGCGCGAATAGTTCGATGGAATATTTGGCGTATCCATATCTCTTGCCTTGCATGTGGTGAGGCTGATCTATTGATCCAGATTGTCTTTAAATGACCCGGTGTTGTCAATAAATGACCTCTCGCGCAGCGGTGTATCCGCCTAGTCTGAGTCTTCTCACTGTGCGCGTGCGTTTTTTGCTGCCGCGGCATCACGCGGTGCAGTCATTATTATCGGAGATGAACTCATGGGTAGCATTACGTTTGTTGAGCATGATGGAACACAGCATGAAGTGGAGCTAGAGGCAGGCAAATCGCTCATGCAAGTAGCAATGGACAATGGTATCCCTGGCATCGATGCCGATT
This sequence comes from Perlucidibaca sp., assembly GCA_041612115.1. Classification (GTDB taxonomy): domain Bacteria; phylum Pseudomonadota; class Gammaproteobacteria; order Pseudomonadales; family Moraxellaceae; genus Perlucidibaca. The sequence continues at coordinate 18,821 of JBFJJU010000005.1, read as the reverse complement.
GTGGCGGTGCCTGCGCCTGCGGTACCTGCCACGTCATCGTGGATGCTAAGTGGATGGGAACAACCGGTAGCGCTAGCGCTGATGAATTGCAGATGCTCGACATGACGCCAGAAAAGGCTAGCACCTCGCGTCTTTCCTGCCAGATTCAGGTGACAGACGCTATGGCTGGCATGGTGCTGCATCTTCCCGAATTTCAAATGTAAATCACCCACGGTATTGCTAGGAAAAAACCATGACGCTTTTAACCTCAGTCATCGATAAAGCAAGCGCGATCGTGCCCATTCACTTACAAGTGAAAGGCATGCACCTTTTTCAGAAAGCAAGGAAGCGCATTACCAACGCGAAAGGTTTTCCTGACTTTGTGGAAAAGCCAGTTCCGGATGTATCGACGCTAGCGCTTGAAGATATTGATCTCAGCAACCCTTTTTTATACAAGCAAGACAAGTGGCAGTCGTATTACAAACGCCTACGCGATGAAGCACCGGTGCATTTTCAGAAGAAAAGTCCGTTTGGGCCGTTCTGGTCAGTCATGCGTTATGAAGACATCTTATTTGTCGATAAAAACTACGAATTATTCTCTTCTGAGCCTGTTATTTTGCTGGGTGACGCGCCGGCGGGGCTTGAGGTTGAAATGTTTATTGCCATGGACCCGCCTAAGCATGACTTGCAGCGGCAGGCCGTTCAGGGCGTAGTGGCGCCGAAAAATCTGAAGGAAATGGAGGGCCTAATTCGCACTCGTACTCAGGATGTTTTGGATAATTTACCAGTTGGCACGCCCTTCGATTGGGTTGAGAAAGTATCTATTGAGCTGACAGCTCGCATGCTTGCGACCCTGTTCGACTTCCCTTATGAGCGTCGTCATAAATTAGTTTATTGGTCAGATTTGGCCGCTGGCAGCCCTGAAACAACTGGCGGCCCAGCAGATATGGATGAGACATTTATTGGCGTTGCCGATATGGCTAAGCAGTTCTCAGAGCTTTGGCATGCCAAGGCGGCTATTAAGGCCGCTGGTGGCGAAGATGGTTTTGACTTGATCAGCTTGCTGCAATCCAATGAAGAAACCAACGATTTGGTGCGCCGCCCAATGGAGTTTATTGGCAACCTCGCACTGCTCATTGTTGGCGGAAATGACACCACTCGAAATTCCATGACCGGTGGTGTCTTGGGCATGAATCGCTTTCCCGATGAGTTTGCCAAGCTGAAAGCTGACCACAGCCTTATCCCCAATATGGTCTCGGAGATTATTCGCTGGCAAACCCCGCTGGCCTATATGCGTCGTGTTGCGAAACAGGATGTGTTGCTGAACGGTCAGCTCATCAAGAAGGGCGATAAAGTGCTGATGTGGTACGCCTCAGGCAACCGTGATGAGCGCGCGATTGAGCGCCCAGATGACTTCATCATTGATAGAAAAAATGCACGCAACCATCTGTCGTTTGGCTTTGGTGTGCACCGCTGCATGGGCAACCGTTTGGCCGAAATGCAGATTCGCATCCTTTGGGAGGAGTTGCTGGCGCGTTTCGATGATATCAAAATGCTATCTGAGCCCGAGCGTGTGCAGTCCAACTTCGTCCGTGGCTACTCGAAAATGATGGTCACACTGACTGCGAAAAAATAAGGTAGGCCGATGAAAAAAACAGCCCTTGTTATTGGTGCCAGCCATGCTGGAGCGCAGGTAGTCACTAGCCTGCGCCAAGAGGGCTGGGATGGCGATATTGTGCTGATAGGGGAGGAGCCGCATCTGCCTTATCATCGGCCACCGCTGTCGAAGACGTTTTTGGCGGGAGATAAAACCACCGCTGAGTTGGCGATTCGCCCGATATCATTTTATGAAAAAAATGACATTAAGTTTCGCCAAGGCCGTGTCACGGCTATCGATAGGCAGCGCCAAACTATCACGCTGAGTGATGGCGAAGAGTTGGCCTATGACCGGTTGGCTTTGTGTATGGGCGCACGTGTGAGGCGAGTTGAGTTGCCGGGCAGTGAGCTCAGCGGTGTGCATTACTTGCGTAATATTGCCGATGTTGAAGGTATTCAAGCTGAGTTGGCTCAGGCCAAAACTGCCGTGATTATTGGCGGTGGCTATATTGGTTTAGAGACAGCAGCATCGCTACGCAAACAAGGCCTGCAAGTGGTTGTATTGGAGATGGCTGAGCGCATTTTACAGCGCGTTACCGCGCCCGAATTGTCGGCATTTTATGCCCGCGTGCACGGCGAAGAAGGTGTGCACATTCAAACCGGCGTATCGGTGACGAGCTTGCTTGGTGATGACCGAGTGGAAGGGGTGCTGTGTGGCAACGGTGCGATTTTTCCTGCTGATATTGTGGTGATTGGCGTTGGTGTCATGGCCAATGTTGAACTGGCAGAAGCGGCTGGCATTGCTGTGGAAAACGGTATTATTGTCGATGAGTTTTGCCGTACCAGTGACCCCTTGATAGTTGCCGCTGGCGATTGTACCAATCATTTCAACACAATCTATCAGCGCCGCATCCGCCTTGAGTCTGTGCCTAATGCTGGTGAGCAGGGCAAAGTAGCTGCTGCAGCGATGTATGGACTGAGCAAAGCGCATAAAAGCCTGCCGTGGTTTTGGTCAGATCAATATGACCTGAAGCTGCAAATTGCTGGCCTTAGCCAAGGCTACGATCAGCTAATTATTCGCGGTGATAAAGAGGCTGGTCGTAGCTTTGCCGCGTTTTACTTTCAGACTGGGAGGTTAATTGCCGCCGACTGCGTGAATAGGCCGCAAGAGTTCATGCTCAGCAAGCGCGCGATTGCCGAAGGCCTTACGCTAGATGTAGAGCGTTTGGCCGATGACGGCGTTGCAGTTAAGGAGCTGCTGCTCTGCTAAGCTTGAAGCCTTAAATTTAAGCTGCAGCGCTCTTTGTTTGTAGATAGGCCAAAATCATCTCAATTAGGCCATTTTCTACATCTTCCTCACGCCACATGGAGTTCTCTTGGCTAATCAAGCGAACCATGGTGAAGATGGTGCTATTCACAATAATGAATATTCGCACCTCGAGATTTTCTATCGGATACTCGCGGTAATACTTCAAGAAATAAATGCGCGATAGCTCTAAAAAATGCTGCTGTAGCGCATTAGCCACCTTGTCTGTTGGTAAGCGGTGCCAGTTTCTGGCGAGCTCAAGATATAGCCCATTACGCGAGTTCAACATGGTGAAGCCGTAATGAATGGCGCCTGTTACTAGGTCACGCAGTGTGCTTGTTTCGCTAATCGGTAGGCGCTGCAAGCCCTTACCTATATCACTCGCCATATTATTCATCAGCGCCTCAATTAGCGCTTCTTTGCTGCTGAAGTATTGGTACAGCGAGCCCACGCTAACATTGGCAAGCTCTGCAATACGCGATGTAGTGGTGAAATCTAAGCCTTTTTCGATGATGCAACGCGCTGTTGCATCAATCAACGTATCTATCATTTGCCGCGAGCGCTCTTGCTTAGGCGTCTTTCTCATGCTGAATACTCATAAAGCGAATTGAATACGAATACATATTCGCATTAATGTTCTGCCTTCACAACTAACTAAGTTAGAGGCTCGACCATGCCACAAGCGCAAGAAAGACCAGTTCCGTTGCGTGCGCGTCCCTTTGAAAAGACGCACGTCAAAACGCCGGCTTGGCTGAAGCTGATTATTGGGCGTGAGCTAGCGCCAAGCCGTGAAGAGTATGACGGCGTCGTGAATGCGCTTTGGGATGGCGATTTAGCCATGGACACATTGGTTGAGTGGATGTTCGATTTCGGACCTAAGCCTGCACGTGAGCTATTTCAGCGAGCACTCGACGAGGGCTTGGACTCTATTGAGAATTGTCCGAAAGCGCTGAGTGACTTTTTTAAACCTTTGGAGAGTCCGCCGGCTTGGGTGGATCAAGCGTTATTGGCTGAGGGTGCGCAATTTATCCATGGCACAGGTATGACATCGACCTATGTGCTACGCGATTTAGCGCTGATGGGTGGGTATTTATTATCGGGCTTTAACCAGTCCTTGGTGATGACTGGTGCGCTGAATAACGGTACATCGCGTCGAGTCGCTGAAACCGGCAAATGGTGGATGGACTGCACTGAGCCTAATGGCTTAGATCGATTTGGCAGCGGCTTTAAGTCAACCATTCACGTGCGTTTGATACATGCCTTGGTGCGACGAAATCTAAGCGCGAGAGAGGATTGGGATCATAAGCAGTGGGGCTTGCCATTGAGCCAAATAGACATGGTGGCAACCTACTTGGGCTTTAGCGTGGTGATGCTAGGTGGGCTACGCAAGCTAGGCATTCCCGTCAGTGCACGCGAGTCTAAAGCGGTGATGCACTTATGGAGTTATGCCTGCTGGCTGATGGGTGTTGAGCCAAAGTGGTTGGTTGAAACTGAGGGCGCGGGCGCGGTATTACTTCAGCACACTCTTATGACGCAGAGCCGCCCAGATTGGACGAGTAAAGAGCTAGCAATGGCCTTAGCCAATGAGCCTAAGGAGCGTAGTTATAAGCATTTCGAGGGCATCAAGCGCTGGTTGGCGTATCACCAACATATCAGCATCAGTCAATATTTCTTAGGCACAGAGAAGCTTGTTCAGCTTGGCCTGCCTAAGAATATTACGTCCTGGTATGCGCTAATAAGCACACCACCGCGCTTCGCGCTCTACACCAGCCATCGTCTAATTCCGAGCTTACGTAAAGTTCAGCAGCGTAGAGGGCGCAAGCAGCAGCGTGACACCTTGGCTTCGATGTTTGGTGATATTGAGCAAGGTGTTATCAAGCCAGACGAAAAGCATCCTGCACATATTTAAATAGAGAGTCTTGAAGGCGCTCTTTGAGGTTCATTATGTTTCCACTGTATTTATTTGAGTCACCGGCAGCACGCTACTTAAAAGATTATTTGCCCGGTGAAAAAGGCCTGCCTTTGTTGGGCCATAGTTTGGGGTTTTTATACCGCCCAATCGATATGGCACTTGAGCTAGAGGCCAAGCACGGCCCTGCGTTTTGGGTGTCTATTTTTGGCATGACAGCAGTGATGTTGGTTGGTCCTGAGGCTAATCAGACCGTCTTGCGAAACCAGGATGCGGCATTTTCTAACCATCAAGGCTGGGACTTTTTTATTGGCAAATTTTTTAAGCGCGGCATCATGCTGTTGGATTTTGAGGAGCATAGATTCCATCGTGGCATCATGCAGGCAGCCTTTAAAAAGCCAGTGATGATGCAGTATTTGCAGCGTATGAACCCTGCCATCGGCCATGGTATTGAGCGTTGGAAGCCAGCGAATAAGTTTTATGTTCATCCGCATATCAAACAGCTGACCTTAGATATTGCTACCGATGTCTTCATGGGTGAGCGCCTTGGCAAAGATGCCAACCGAATCAACAAGGCCTTTGTGGATTGTGTGCTCGCAGGCACGGCATTGATACGTTACTCCGTACCAGGCGGGCGCTGGCGTCGTGGCTTGGAGGCTCGTCGTGTGTTGGAGGATTTTTTCCGCTCCAGAATTGCTGATCGCCGCGCCAACCCCAGCGATGATTTATTTAGCCGCTTATGCCTAGCCGAAGATGAGCAAGGCCAGCGCTTTAGCGATGAAGACGTGGTCAATCACATGATCTTTTTGATGATGGCCGCGCATGACACGACAACCGTAACGCTGTCCGCCATGTTCTACTTTTTGGCGAAAAATCCTGAGTGGCAAGAAAAGGTTCGTCAGCAATCGTTGGCTTTAGATAAGCCGTATTTAGATTACGACGACTTATCTTCATTGGATCAGCTTGGCCTTGTCATGAAGGAGTCTTTACGCATGATCTCGCCAGTTCATGGCATTCCGCGCCGAACCGTAAAGGAAGTGGAGGTTGCGGGCTTAAAAATCCCAGCGGGCACATTCGTGATGGTCAGTCCTTTTGTCACGCACCATATGGCGAAGTGGTGGCCAAAGCCTGAACACTTTGACCCTGAGCGTTTCGCTGATGACCGCCAAGAGCATAAAAAGCATGCTTACCAATATGTGCCTTTTGGTGGTGGCGCGCATATGTGTATCGGTCTTCATTTTGCCGAAATGCAGGTTAAAACCATCATGCATCAGGTGCTGATGAAGTATCGCTGGAGTGTTTCGGCCGACTACGAGATGCCAATTAACTTCACCACGTTGCCTAGTCCGAAAGATAAGTTGCCGGTTCGACTTACTCGCCTATAAGCACAGCGGTCTTTAATTTTATTTGGAAATTTTTTATGTATCAGTACAAAGCCCCCATTCGTGACATGAGTTTTGTTCTTCACGAGTTGCTGCAAGTAGAGAATCACTATCGCGCTATGGGTGCCTATGGCGAAACCGATAAAGCGGTGATGGATAGTATTTTAGACATGTCGGCGCAATTTGCTGAGCGTGAGCTGGTGCCAATAAATCAGTCGGGCGATATTGAGGGCTGTCAGTTTAGCAATGGCGGAGTGACAACGCCTAAGGGCTTTAAAGAGGCTTATGCCAGTTATGCCAGCTTAGGCTTGGGTGCTTTGGCTGAGCCTGAGAGCCGCGGCGGCCATGGTCAACCGCCGTCACTGGCGATGGCGAGCAATGAAATGATTGGTAGCGCTAATCGTGCGTGGGGGATGTTTCCTTGCTTAAACCATGGCGCCATTAAATCAATTGCAGCTCATGGTAGTGCTGAGCAAGTTGAAACGTACTTGCCACGGCTGGTTTCTGGCGAATGGCTAGCCACCATGTGCTTAACCGAATCGCATGCTGGCTCTGATTTAGGCTTGGTCAGAACGCGTGCTGAGCCTAGCGCAGAGGGTAGCTATAGCATCACGGGAACTAAGATATTTATTTCCGGTGGTGAGCACGATTTCACAAACAATATTGTCCATATTGTCTTAGCTCGCCTGCCAGATGCACCGGCTGGCAGTAAGGGTATTTCATTGTTCATTGTGCCCAAGTTTCTGATCAATGCCGATGGCACACTGGGCCAGCGCAACAGCGTGAGCTGCGGCTCTATCGAGCACAAAATGGGGCTGAAAGGCTCGGCCACCTGCGTGATGAATTTTGATGGCGCCAAAGGTTATCTTATTGGAGAGCCGCATAAAGGCTTGAGTTATATGTTCATTTTTATGAACTCCGCTCGTTTAGGCGTCGCATTACAAGGGGTGGCCGGCATGGAGACCACCTATCAAGCGTCATTGGCTTACGCTAAAAATCGTTTAGCCATGCGCTCATTATCCGGGCCAAAAATGCCGGATAAACCAGCCGACGCTATTCTCGTGCATCCCGCTGTGCGCTCCATGTTGCTAACCCAAAAGGCCTTTGCTGAGGGCGGCCGCGCGATGACGTATTGGCTAGCTATGCAAGAGGATATTGTGCAGAGCGCTACAGACGAAGCGCAGCGCCAGCGTGCCGACTCGATCTTGAGCTTTATGACACCGATTGCTAAAGCTGTGTTGACTGAACTTGGTTTGGAGGCCGCTAAACACGGCATTCAGATTTACGGTGGTCACGGATTTATTCGTGAGTGGGGCATGGAGCAAATGGCGCGTGATGCACGTGTGTCTACGCTCTACGAGGGCACCACGGAAATTCAAGGCTTGGATTTACTCGGACGTAAAGTATTAGCCAACCACGGTAAGCAACTCGCGCTGCTAGTCGGCATTATGCAAGAGTTCTGTAAGACTCATTGCTCCAATGAGGCCATGCAGCCCTACGTTGAAACACTCGATGAGCTGCTCAATGAATGGCAGCAAGTCACGCAACGCATCGGCGTACGAGCGATGACTAATCGTGATGAAGTTGGCGCCGCTGCGGTCGATTATTTGTACTTCTCGGGCTATGTCTTACTGGCTTATTTCTGGGCCATGATGGCAGAAACGGCGCAGCAGGCTTTGGCTGCTGGCGTGGCCAAAGGCAGCCCAGATGAGCAGTTTTATCAGGCGAAAATCCAAACCGCCGAGTTCTACTTTAAGAAGTTATTGCCGCGCAGCAAAACACACCTAGCGTGTATCGATGCCGGTGATTCTGCCCTGATGGCCGTTAACCTTTTCTAAGCGAGTACCTCATGAAAGAAGCCGTCATTATCGATAGTGTGCGCTCGCCATTAGGGCGTGGTCATGCCGAAAAAGGTAGCCTGCGCGCTTGGCATCCAGTCAATCTCTACAGCCATGTGATTAACCAGTTGTTAGCGCGTACGGGCATTGCTCCTGCAAGAGTCACCGAGCTAATTACGGGCTGCGTTACTGCCTGTGGCGAGCAGGGCAATAACGTGTCTCGCTTGGCGGGCTTGTTGTCTGAGCTGCCTACTGAAACGAATGCTTTCACGGTAATTCGTGCCTGTGGCTCATCGCAGGAGGCCGTGCATTTGGCGGCGCTAAAAGTACTAGCCGGCGACGCTGAGTATGTAATTGCTGGTGGCGTTGAAAGCATGAGCCGTGTTCCGATGTTTTCGGATATTGGCACGCCAGACAACGTTAATGCTGACCTCAAGCTGAAGTACTCGATTATTCATCAAGGCGAGTCGGCCGAGCGCCTGTGCGACATTCATCATATTTCGCAACAGCAGCTCAATGACTTTTCCATTGAGTCTCATCGCCGCGCTTGGCATGCCCAGCGTGAAGGCTATTTTGCAGCCCAAATAACGCCTGTTAGCGGCTTAAATATGGCAGGTGAGGCCATCGAGTTGAGTCACGATGAAGGCATACGTGAGTTTTTAGACGCCGCAAAAATGGATACCTTGCCACGGCCATTTCGCCCGCTTAACGGGAAGATTTCAGCCGCTAATGCATCGCAAATATCCGATGGTGCTGGCGCGCTGTTAATTGCCGACCGTGCCGCCGCTGAGCGCGATGGTTTTCGGCCAAGAGCAAGAATTGTGGCTCGAGCCTGCGCAGCTGGTGATCCAACGCTAGCGCTATTAGAGGTGATACCTGCCACCTTGAAGGTGCTTGAGCGAGCAGGCTTGAGCCTGTCGGACATTGATATTTTTGAGATAAATGAGGCCTTTGCGCCGGTGCCGATCATTTGGATGCAAGCCTTGGGCATTAGCGCCGAGCGTGTGAATGTCAATGGTGGCGCTATTGCTCATGGTCACCCCTTGGGAGCAACAGGCGCGGTACTCATGGGCAAGATGCTGAATGAATTAGAGCATCGCGGTGCTCGCTATGGCTTACAAACAATGTGCATTGCCCAGGGCATGGCAACTGCAACGATTATTGAGCGTCTATAATTAAGCCTTAGGGCGTATTTGCGATACCAGGGGTGATTTATGAGTAAGCAGCGTATGACTTGCACGGTACTAATAACCGGCTGCGATACAGGCATTGGCAATGCCACGGCGCATTATTTCCAACAGCAAGGCTGGAATGTGTCAGCAACCATGCTACATCCTGAAAGCGAAGCAACGCTGGCAGGCTTGCCGCGTGTCATTTGCCCCAAGCTAGATGTGAACGATAAAGCCAGTATTGCGGCAGCGATTGCTAAAACATTACATGAGTTTGGCCACATAGATGCTGTTGTCAATAATGCGGGCTATGGTCTCATCGGTGCGTTTGAGTCTTTGAGTGATGAACAAATTCGCCGCCAGTTCGACACTAATGTGTTCGGCTTAATGGAAGTCTGCCGTGCCGTACTGCCTCATTTTCGTGAGCAAAATAGCGGCACATTAATCAATGTCTCGAGCATGGTTGGTCGCATTCCGCTGCCCTTATACAGTGTCTATAACGCCAGTAAATTTGCCGTTGAAGGCTTTTCAGAGGGCTTAATTTACGAGCTTGAGCCATTCGATATTCGGGTCAAGCTGATTGAGCCTGGCTCGGTGAAAACCGCATTTTTCCATGGTTCTAGCGATCGGGAAAATTGCACGGGTGAATGTGCCTATAGTGAATTTAGTGAGGCCCAGTTAGCGGTGATGGATGAGATTGGTGCGAATGGCACCACCAAAGAGGCTACCGCTGAAGTTATTTTTCAAGCGGCTATAGATCAAAGTAGCCGTATTCGTTACTCGGTTGGTCTTGATGCAAAAATACTCATGGCGGCGCGTCGCGTGCTACCAGACGCCGCGTTTATTCAGCTGATTAAAGCTGGCCTAAGCCCCTCGTTATTTACGAATGCACGCCGCCGTTTTTATCAACTACAAAAGTAATTTTGAGCATTTTTCATGAGTGATTTTACGCTGACTATTGATACACCGGCAGAGGCAGTTCGCCGTATTTCCTGGTCACGGCCAGGAAAACACAATGCATTCACTTCGGCGATGTATCAGGCTATTTGTGATGCTGTCTTAAGCGCCGAAAGTGACGATGATGTTCGCGTGCTCTGGCTCACTGGCGAGGGCGGTCACTTTAGCGCAGGCAATGACCTTGCTGAGTTTGCGCAGGGCGGGCTGAGTTTTCCGGATGCACCAGTGTTTCAGTTGCTGCAAGCCGTATCTGCGTTTACCAAGCCATTAGTCATGACGCCCTCAGGGGCAGCGATTGGTATTGGTACCACGCTGTGCTTACACGCCGATTTTGTTATCTGCCAACGCGATGTACGCTTTCAAATGCCCTTTGTCTCTTTAGGTCTATGCCCCGAGGGAGGCTCTAGCTTGATCATTCCGCGCCTAGTTGGGCAGGCAAAAGCCATGTCATGGCTGCTCTTAGGTACGCCTATTTTGGCCGATGAAGCCTTAGCCACGGGCTTAGTCACTAGCGTCAGTGAGTCCGAAGAAGCGTTGCACAATGACACGCTTCGGTTGGTGACTCAGCTGGCAAGCCTGCCCAAAGAGTCTGTGGTTATTGCCAAGCAATTGATCAAAAGCCATCTGGGTGATGCGTTGCAACAAGCCCTGCACACGGAGGCTAAGCACTTCACCAAGTTGCTTGAGGGGCCTGATGTGCAAGAGGCCGTTGCAGCATTTTCTGAGAAGCGAAAACCGCGTTTTAACCGTTAGCGGGGTTGAGCGCCTTCAATGCCTTGGGGGCGCCTTCATGCAATCGCGACACAGTTATCTGCCAGAGTAATTCGCGGCCAGCCACGCTAGCCGCGCCATCACCATCAAGCACGCCATCATTAATGGCTTGCGCTAGCGCATCCCAAGCGTAAATCAAATCCGATGATGGTGGCCGTGATGCTGTCGACTGCCAGGCGTTGATCTGCATGAGCTGATCGCCTAGTGGCTGCTCGCCTGCGATCAGTTGGCGCTGAGAGATCGCGATGGCATTGGCGACCATGCGTGCCGCGTAATGTGCTGACTCTGGTAATAGTGGCAGTAGTTCCTCTAATACCGTTTGCCGCGCGAGCGTGAGTAACAGGTTTCCATCAGGCAAAATACGCATGGGGCTAACTCAATGGTGTGGGATAGGGCGCGCCAGTGCTGTGGGGCTAGCACCAGTCATACGCAGCAACTCAAGCTCAAGCTCGGGAACTACGTGTGCGGTGAGGCCAAGCTCTAGCGAAGACTCGGTGCCAGATAGCATGCGCTCGGCTTGCTGCAGTGCAATGACGGCCCAGCGCACATGCGCATAGACCTCCCAAAAGTAGACAGACTGCGCATTGATCGAATGGCTAGACTCACGCTCATAGCCGCGATAGAAGGCTTCACGAGAGCCGATGCCGCCAGCCTCGCGAGCATCTTCGCCAAAGCGCCAGCAGCGCGCGCAAAACCAGCCAATGTCTTCCATGGGATCAGACCACGCGGCGAACTCCCAGTCCAAAATGGCGGTGAGCTGTGTGGCGTCAACGAGAAAGTTGCCGGTGCGAAAGTCACGATGGCACAAGCTGACGCCTTGCTGCTTGGGTTGGTTTTGCTCAAGCCAACGCAGGGCCCATTGCAGCGCTGGGTGGGACTGATGATGCTGTGCCAAGTAAGCACGGCACTGTGCAATACCAACGGTTGATGGCGTGTCGGTGAGTGCGGGTAAAAATTTAAGCAGAGGCTCATTGGCGGCGATTTTATGTAGGCGCGCAATCTCTCTGCCTATGTTTTCAACGAATTGATCGCCGTTATTGCCATGCAGTCGAGGGTCGCGCACCAAGCGATGTGCCGCGCCTGTGCCTGCTGCTTTTGCCATGATAAAAAAGTCTCGGCCCAAGCAGTCATCGCCTAAGGCGAGCGGCTTGGCGACGGTGACTCCCGCTGCCTCAGCAACGCATAAGAGGTGATATTCCTCGGCACGGCTGCGTGACTCAGAGACATGCGATGCTGCATTGCAGCGCAGTACCACCTCTTCGCTGTGGCCATCATCATGGCGTAGGGTTAAGCACCAATTTTCTTGAATAGCACCGCCGGAGAGTCGCTTTGCATTGGCAACGACTACGCCGGGGGCAATCTGGCGTTGGAGGAACTCATTCAGTGATGAGCTGTCCCACCAAGGCTCATGGCGTGTGGCGTTACTCATAAGCTGCTCGCTAAATGGCCGCCATCAACACTAATGATGGTGCCATTGATAAAGCGGCTCGCTTCGCTAGCAAGCAAAAGCAGAGCGCCATCGAGCTCGTCTGGCTGACCAAGACGGCCCGCAGGCATGCGCTTAATTAGGCGTTGACCGGCTTCTGAGGCGAAGAAGTCTCGATTTAAGCTGGTTTCAATATAGCCTGGCGCGAGCGCATTAACGCGAATACCGTAGCGTGACCATTCTAGTGCTTGTGCTTTGGCGAGCTGATGCAGGCCAGCTTTCGATGCGCAATACGCTGAAACCGATTGCGCAACACGGCACCCCAAAATAGAGCCTATGTGGACGACAACGCCACTCAGTTTTCGCGCAATCAGGCGCTGAGCAAACTCACGACTCACCAGCCAAGGGCCTTTCAGGTTGGTGTCAATGACGCTATCCCACTGTTCACTCGTGAGCTCATGGGCTCGGCCTTCAGAGGCCACACCGGCATTATTAATCAAGAGATCAATAGGCTGGCCTAGTAGTTCCTGCGCCTTTGCGAATGCCGTAGCGATGGACGCCTCATTTGTCACATCCATGGGCACGACATACACCGTTAGCCCTTGGTCTTGCAGCGTGGCTTGAATCTCAGCGAGCTGCTCAATGCGTCGAGCCGCCATGACGACACGAGCGCCAGCACGCGCCAATGCTTCCGAGAAGTGCAGGCCAAGGCCGCTCGATGCCCCAGTGACTAAAGCGCAGCGACCATGCAATGAAAAATTGGCGATCATTTAAAACGTGCCGATATAAAAGTCGCGCTGAATTTTGTCGGCGTTTTCGGACACGTTGGCGTAATGATCGAACTCAGTTTCGCCGAGTGCGCGCAGCACGTCTTCATCCAGCCAGGTCACCTTGCTGGCAAATTTCTCACGCTGTGACAGCAAGGCGTAGGCCGCGTTTGCCATGATTTCAGGCTTGCGCGATACAGCAAGACCACTTTCACCAGTAGCGACGCCAATGGCCGCCGTCGCGATGAGTGTGGCTGGCCACAAGGTGCTAACAGCAATGTTCTTGGTCTTTAGTTCTTGTGCTGCACCAAGGCTTAGCAGCGTCATGCCATACTTAGTGGAGGTGTAGGGTGCAAATGCGCCTAACCAGCCTGGATCAAGATTGATGGGCGAGCATAAGTTGATAATGTGGCCCTGGCCTTTTTCAAGATGAGGCAAGCATTCGCGCATGGTAATGAGCGGTGCGCGAGTGTTTAAGGCATGCATCAAGTCATAGTTTTTGGTGCTGGTGGCGGCGATGGGTGTGACACCTAAATAGCCCGCGTTATTGACGAGCACATCGATGCCACCAAAATGGGCGACGGCATCAGCAATAGCCTTGACTAATTGCGCCTCATCACGGGCATCCACGGTAAGTGGTAAGGCTTGGCCGCCGGCGGCGATAATCTCTTCTGCTACTGAATGAATAGTGCCTGGTAGTTTCGGGTGCGGTTTATCAGACTTGGCGGCAATGACGATATTGGCGCCTTCACGCGCTAGCCTGAGGGCGATTTCACGGCCGATGCCACGGCTGCCACCGGTCATGAAAACAGTACGATTACGCCACGATGTATTGTCTGATGCACTCATTATATTGGCTCCGATGTGACGAGAAGTTCGTGCTTGAAAGATCACTGAGAGTAATGTGAATCTTTATTCGCATTCAATTCGTATTCGCCAGCTCCCGGGCAACGGCCATCAGCTCATTTGCGGTTAACAATCGGCTTTGGCCTGGCGCTAGACCATCTAATACAAGCGGGCCAACAGAGGCTCGATGTAAACTTAATACTTCATTCTGAAAGAAGCCAAACATGCGTTTAACTTGATGGTACTTGCCTTCAGTCAAGGTCAGCTTTGCGCTGTATTCGCTGAGAATTTCTAAGTGCGCTGGCTGGGTGATTATATTTTCATAGGCGAAATAAATTCCCTGCTGAAACGCCGCTATATAGTCATCATTTAGTGGTTTAGCTAGCGACACTTCATAAACCTTCATTAGCTTATTTTTAGGCAGGCTAATCTCGCGCGACCAACTGCCATCGTTAGTTAACAGCAGCAAGCCTGTTGTATTGAAGTCTAGGCGTCCTGCGATATGAAGCTCGTATTTTAGCGGATGATCTAGCAAGTCTAAGGCAGTGCTGTGCTTGCCATCCTTTGTAGCGCTAACTACGCCCTGTGGCTTATGCAGCATGAGGTACACAGGTGTGCTGGCTTGCAAGATGAGGCCATCGAGCTCGACACGTGAAAACTTGCTCACCTTATGTTGCGCAGAGTGAGCCACGGTGCCATCCACTGTCACTCGATTTTGAGCTAATAATAAGCGGACTTCTGATTTCGAGAATGCACTGTGCTGGCTGATAAAGCGATCAAGACGGGACGTGCTATAGCTCATGAGTGCAACATAGCCAAGTGCACGTTAAGTGTCCAGATCGCTATTTGCTGACACGTAAACCTGATCTCGATTAGTTATTAAGCAGTGTGGCTTTCAAAAGCTCAGCAAAGCGTTCTGCCCCTGCTTTATCTAGCACGCACTTTCTATAACGCAAGCACAGCGACAGCCTGTCACCTAACGAAGCAACGCCCACGGTAATTGCCATCGGTTCAGGCGCTGGTGGGCTAAAGGCAATTTCGGTGATGCGTCCGGCATCACTCAGCTCTGGTAAATCAGCGAGTCGCCCTAGGAATAAACTCAGCCAGTGATTTTGTGCCTGAGAGCTTCTTTAAATCGCGAACACTGATCGGATCAAAGTCTGGGATAGGGTCAGGGACGCCCGCGTAATGACGCAAAACTGAGCTTAAGATGCGATACATCGACATGCCGTCAGCGACGGTGTGGGTGATATTCATCATCAGTCTATCCCCGGATTTATGCTGCACTAAGTAGATCAAAAACGCCGGCGAAAGATTGGTCGGCACGGCCAAGCTAATGAGTTTTTCTCGAGCTTCCACAATGGCTGTTTCAGAATCAGCCTTAATAATGGTCAGCGGTATATGGTCTGGCTGCGCGGGAATTTCCCAATTGAACTGAGTAGTGCCGTCGTGAGAGGGGGCTTTGCGTGCACGAGCCATTGGATGATGATTTAGTGCATAGCGGATGCTGTCGCTAAGCCGTACTGCATCTAAGCTGCGCTCAAACCGCATCTCAAAATGAATGCTCCATGGCTCATGACTACGCTCAATATTGTGAAAGGTATCGTCTAGTAAGTTGAATGGCGTCAGTTGCATGTGCAGAGCGCTCCTCGGAGGTGAGTTTTATTGTTTTTCTGAATTATTTCGCCATGCCGTTGGTGATTGACCCTCCCATCGGCGAAATGCTCGAGTGAAGCTGCCAGCGTCAGAGAACCCTAATAGAAAGACAATCTCGCTAATGGAGTATTGGCTATTTTTTAGATAAGACTTAGCTAGCTCACTGCGGGTAATGTTTAACAGATCTTTCCACGAGGTGCCTTTAAGCTCTAATTTGCGTTGAAAGTTGCGTGAACTCATATTCAGTGCCGCTGCGACAGCTTCCTGAGACTGATCACCATTTGGCAGCATGCCTATCAACACGGACTGCACGCGGCTAATCAGGTCTTCTTTTTCAAACTGCGCTAAGTAGCGATTAATCACTTTTTCATTATGTCTAGCGAGCTCAGTATTGGCTGAGTCCAGTGGTTTTCGAGCGGCACTTCCGGCAATGATGATCTCATTTACTTCGGCGTCGAAGATAACAGTGCTGCGCATGGCAAAGTCAAAGGCGGCGGTATTTTCAGGTCTCGGGCGACAGAGGCTGACACGAAGAGGGGTAAAGCCTTTGCCATGCAGATTGCGACACATATTGATAATTACCGTGATAAACGCATCGACGGCTTCATGTGCAGGCTGCGGCCCTTCTGGATTGATAAGGAGCTTGACGCGATAGTCATCGCCAACTGCCTCAAATTGTAAATCGCCAGCATTGGTAACAATGCGGAAGTAGCGGATAAGGCGCTCAAAGGCTTCAACTAAGGTTGCGCTTGCTAGCAGCGAATAACCCAGCGCATGAAATGTAGTCGAAGAGGTGTAACGCGCAGCGACTAGCCCTATACATTCATTAGCTGTTGCGGCCCGCGCGAGTTGCCACAAGTGCGTCGTGCCTTGGAGTGGATAGCGAGCATTAGCATCGGCCAGCTCACTCATGTCCAGGCCGGCCTCTTGAAACAGCTTAGTGCTATCTAAGCCGTCCGCTTCAACGGCTAACTTAATTGTTTTCGCCCAGCTGGTTAGCGTGGTTGCCGTGCTTTGCATATTTTTAGTGTCGCTTACTGGCAAATTGGCTTGTGCCACAGTATGGCATGCACTAGCCATACTGGTAGATGAGGCGCATTTATCAGATGGAATTTAGGCGGATTTAGCTAAGTGCTTGGCATATTGAGGCAAGCAGTCAAACCTGCTGCTTCGTATGGTGGATGCTGTATCTACTCCTATCGAGAAACACTATGTCAGATCAACCCCTATCAGTTCCTGTTGAGCAAATGAGTGACGCTGAAAAAACAGCCCATATCAAAAAAGTAGTTGTGCAAGCGGGCGAAGAGCTTCGTGTACGGCACCCCTGGCTGAGACATCAAAATTTCATCGGTGTCGCGATCATGGTGCTTTCTTTAGCGGGCATGATTGGCTCTGGTGTGCTGTATTACTACGATGTTATCGCGTGGTGGATGTGTATTCCGCTAGTGGCACTGTTCGCTTCGTTCATCCATGAACTAGAGCACGACCTGATTCACCTGATGTACTTCCGCAAAAATCCCAAAATCAATAGTCTGATGCTGATTATTGGCTGGATTGCGCGGCCAAGCACCATTAACCCGTTGGTGCGTAGGAAGTTGCATTTTCATCATCACAAGCATTCCGGCACAGAAAATGACCTCGAAGAGCGTGGCATTACTAATGGTGAGCGCTGGGGTCTGCGCCGCTTATTGATGGTCGGTGATAATATGTTGGCCGTGTATTTGCGCCCGCGAAAGACTATCGAGATGGTGAACACGTATGTTGCCTCGCAAAAGCCAAAAACCAAGGCTGAAAAGCATGCGCTATTGCGTGAGCAGCGCTTAGGCTATATGCCTCTGGGCAATTTACATTATTTGGCCTGGCATGGTTTCGCCCTGTTCCATCTGACCAACTTTGCCGCGATAGCCTTTGGTAGCCCGATTGAGTGGAATGCAACGCTTCTGTCAGTCATGGATGTGATCAACTTTTTAGCCGTTGTGTGGTTGGCACCAAGTGCTCTGCGGACCTTCTGTTTGCACTTTATTAGCTCAAATATGCACTACTACGGCGATGTTCAAGACGGCAACGTTATGCAGCAATGCCAAGTATTGAACGCCTGGTGGTTAGCGCCACTGCAGCTGTTCTGCTTCAATTTTGGCAGCACACACGCCATCCACCATTTTGTCGTGAAAGAACCGTTCTATGTGCGCCAATGGACTGCGCCTACGGCTCATAAAGTCATGCGTGAAATGGGCGTGCGCTTCAATGATTTTGGTACGTTCCGACGAGCTAACCGATTTCTCGATGCTCAAAAAGTGTAAATGATCAGGTGCCGATTACTTGCCTAGGGAATTGCCGAAAGTCAGACTAGCAAGATTCTATTGCTAGTAACCCCCTTTTAAGGGGGATGACGTTTGGGTATTAATCGATATGCTCAGCACTCAAGGAGTATCGTCAAGGATGCGGACAAGGATGTATTCATTTTAGGCTAAGCATCAAAAGACTTCCTTAACTACAACATCAGTTTTGACCAATATAATCTCGATTCAGCTTTTGCCACTTTTTCGGCGATAACCCGTTGCCTTGTAAAAAAAAGTGGTTAAACGAGCTTTGCTCCCTGAAGCCTAATAGCTGGCTGATCTGCAGAGCGCTTAAGTTCGAGTACTGTAGATAATCCTGGGCATGATGTAAGCGAACCTCGGCCAGCAGTTGTTGAAAGCTGCTTCCCTGTTGCTTTAGTTGAAGCTGCAAGCTGCGCTCGCTTTGCCCGAGAATAGCGGCTATCTGAGAGAGCTTTGGGCTATTTAGCAGATTCTTTCCAATATGGTTTTTCACCTGATCAACGACTTGTCCTGCAGTGGCGTCGGCAATGGAAGGGCGTGCTATGTTTTTTAAAGGCCAAGCCAATACATCTGCGGCAAATAAAATACTGTTATGGCCTTGGCTGAACTCGCACTGAGCCCGAAACCCTTGCTGGTACTCAGCATCGTGAAAATGTGTGGGCCTTGCATGAATAAAGCATACCTCCATGACGGGTATCAGCCGCCCCGTTAACTGCTCTGCCAAATGAATAATTCCCGCAAGCACACTTTCGCAGACTAATTGAGCGGCCTTGTGCTGCTGGAAGTGACCTCGCCAGATCAGTCGAATATTTTCACCGTCTGACTCAATGCGAGAAGTGCCTAGCCGATGCACCAGTCGCTCAAGAGTCATTACCTGATGCAATGCATGGCATAAGGT